>NZ_JACCQC010000005.1:0-326443 GCF_015712225.1 Burkholderia sp. 9775_39
GATGGGGGATGCGGGGCGAGCCCGCGAGATGGGGAATGCGTGCGGAGCGCAGGAGGATGCGGCGCGCAGGACGGGACGCGCGAGCGGAGCGCGCGTCGATGCCGCGATGCGTGCGAGAGAAGGTGAAGTCTCGTTAGAGGGTGCGAACGCGAGTTTCGCCATGCAAGCAACCTGCCATACAACTCCATGCCGGCCAGCATACCATCGCCGTTATTGGGCGGGCGTTGCGTTGCAACAAGAAACAACTGTGACGGCGCGCCGGCATGCGCGTTGCAGACAGGTCCTTTTTACAGGCGTGGTCGCACGGGCTTTGGGGACGAAACGGCCGCGACGGCCGCCCCGCAAGGGTTTCGCACGAGCGGCAATTTCACCCTGCCGCTCGTGCGTACTCGCGACGCAAACGCGCGCCGCGCGAATTCGCGTTTTCGCTACTCAGGCAAACCCTGAATTAGGTTGCGTACACAAACATCCTGTTTGAATGCCCGCCACACGTCCCCGCTCAAAACGGTGCGCCAGGCAATCCGGGGTAATACGCGCCCGCCGCCATCCCGCCGTCGACGGCCAGTTCCGCACCGTTGCAGTACGACGCTTCGTCGCTCGCGAGGAACAGCGTCGCGCGCGCGATCTCGTCGGGCAAGCCGACGCGCTGCAGCGGCACGTTCGCATAGTGCCGGTTGATTTCCTCGAGCGGCGCGCCGGTCGGGTTCGACATCGCGGTGTTCACGCCGCCCGGATGGACGGAATTCACGCGCACACCCTGGTGACCGAGCTCGAGCGCGGCGACCTTCGTCAACCCACGCACCCCCCATTTGCTCGACACGTACGCGGCCAGCGCATTCACGCCGCGCAGCCCGTCCACCGACGAGATGTTGACGATCGATCCGCTCTGCTGCGCGATCATGCGCGGCGCGATCGTGCGGATGCCGACGAACGTGCCGACCAGATTGATCGACACCGCCCGCTCGAAATCGCGTTTCGAGAGCTCGGTGATGCCGCCGAACGCCAGCACGGCCGCGTTGTTGACGAGCACGTCGATGCGGCCGAACTGCTCGACGGCCGCCTCGGCCACGCGCGCCCAGCTCGCTTCGTCGGCCACGTCGAGCCGCACGAAGCGCGCCGCGTCGCCGAGTTCGCGCGCGAGCGCTTCGCCTTCCGCGTCGAGCACGTCGCCGATCACCACGCGAGCGCCCTCTTCGACGAACAGCCTGCACGTCGCGGCGCCCATGCCGCGCGCGCCGCCCGTGACGATCGCTACCTTGCCTGCCAGTCGACCCATGTCGTCCTCTCTCGATTCCGGTTTGCCGGCAGCGCTGCGCACGCATGCGCGCGGCTGCCGAATTGATGATGGGCACACGCCGTGCGACGTCAGCCCCAGTACGCCTGTCCGCCGTCGAGCGGCAGCGTCGCGCCCGTCAGATACGCGGCGTCGCGACTCGCGAGAAACACGATCGCGCGCCCGATGTCCTGCTCGCAATCGCCGACGCGGCCGAGCGGGATCGTGCGGAAGAACGCGGCCGCTTCCTGTGGATGCGCATCGATCCAGCCTTTCAGGCCCGGCGACAACGCATGCGGCGCGACCGCGTTCACGCGGATGCCGTCCGCGCCCCATTCACATGCGGCAGCGCGCGTCAGCGCACGAATCGCCTCCTTGGTCGCTGCATACGCGCCGTAACCGGACGCATCCCAGCGCACCGCGGCCGACGACGCGAAGTTGACGATCACGCCGTCGCCCTTCAGATGCGGATGGCACGCGCGCATCATCCGCAGCGTCGCGATCGGCCCCGATTCGAGTCCCGCCAGAAAATCCGCGTCGCTCACGTCGAGCAGGCGGCCGAGCGGCACGACCTGCGCGTTGTTGATCAGGATCTGCACGCCGCCGCACCGCTCGACGACGGCCTCGACGCACCGCGCGATCTGCGCGGCGTCCATCACGTCGCAAACGAACGCGTCGGCCAGGCCGCCGCGCGCACGGATCGCTTCGCACGTCGCGAGCAGCTTGTCGCGCGTGCGGCCGACCACCGCGACGTGCGCGCCTTCGGCGGCGAGCGCATGCGCGACGCCCTGGCCGACGCCCTGCCCCGCGCCCGTGACGAGCGCGACCTTGCCGTTCAGGATGCCCATGCGTGCTCCTTTAGGCGACGATCGCCGGATGGGCCTGCACCGGCCCGCCGAGCAGTTCGCGGTACGACGGCGGCTGCTTGCCGTCGAGATCGGCGATGCCGTATTGCAACGCGGCTTCCGCACCGACGAGCACCTGCCCCGACAGCGCCATGCGCCGCGGATCGTCGTGGATCGCATGAATCACGCGGCCCGTGAATTCCGGGCTTTCGGCGACGAGCGAAAACTCCTTGTACAGATCCGGATGTTCTTCCCATACGCGCGTCGTGCGCTCGGTGCGCAGCGGCCCCATCCAGATCGACACGGCCGCGACGTCGAAGGGCTTCAGGTCGACGGCCATGTCCTTCGCGAACTTGTCGACGCCGGTTTTCTGCGCGCCGTACGCCGCGCCGTGCATGTAGCAGCTCGCGCCGAACGACGACGTGAACGCGATCAGCCCGCTGCGGCGCTTCGCCATCAGCGGCGCCGCGTGCCAGCTCGCGACGTACGCGGAGCGCAGCCCGACGTCGAGGATGTTCACCAGATCGAGCGATTTCTCCCAGAACGGGCCGGGCAGGATCAATTGATCGTGCAGGTAGGTCGCGTTGTTGACGAGGATGTCGAGCCGCCCGCCGTCGCGCTCGACACGTTCGAACAGCGCCTTCACCTGTGCGTCGTCCGCGTGGTCGCAGGCCACCGCGATCCCGCGGCCGCCGAGCGCGTCGATCTCGCGTGCGGTCTCGTGAATCGTGCCGGGCAGCGGCGCATCGCCTTCGCGCTGCGAGCGGCCCGTCACGTAGACGGTCATGCCGGCCGCACCGAGCGCCCGCGCGATACCCTTGCCGGCACCGCGCGATGCGCCCGTCACGACGGCAACCGGCGCATCGTGGTTCTGTGTCATGTTCGATGTCTCCTGTGGAAGGTTCATCACGCAGCCGGCGGCTGCGCACCGGCGAACAGCACGCCCGGCGCGTCGCCTTCGTAGCGGGCCGACAGCGTCGACGTGACCACGCAGCGCGTGGCCGCGATCTTCCATTCGCCGTCGACCTTGCGATACACGTCGTCGTAGGTCGCGCCGAGCTGCGTGAGCGTGCGCGCGTGCGTGTCGATCATCTGGTAATGCAGGCCCCACGTACCGCGCGCCTGCGTGTCGTCGATCACGGTGATGTCGGGATTCACGCCGTGATGCATTTCAACGATGTGCGGATGGCAGCCAAGCCGCTCGAATACGTCGACGAGCGCGTCGCGCGTGTCGAACGTGCCGATCCGGCCGTAATCGATCTGCACGGGGCCGGCCACGAAGCAGTCGCGCATGCCCTGCGGATCCTTGCGGTCGCAGCACGTGAAGTAGCGCGCCTTCAGCCGGCGGATCGCATCGGCGTCCTCGAGCCTGCGCACGCGCGTTTCGAGCGATTCGATGAGGGTCATCCCGTCTCCTTGTTCGGTGCCCGCGCGGTTCGAAGGCCGCGTCGATGCCACGTTACCGCCGCGCGCTGCGCCGGCCATCACCCGTTCGGATGAAACCGGCGCTTCGTCGAAGCAGCGCCGCGCGCATGCGCACGCGGCTTTCGTCCGAACAGACGATGTGATGCAGGCGGCCTCGTCCCTACCATCGAACGACATCACCACGAGACACGCCGATGGACGACACGACCCGCACGCTCCACGAATACGAGCAGATCCGTCAGTTGAAATACCGGTATTTCCGCGCGGTCGACACGCACGACTGGACGCTGCTCGCGGCGTGCCTGACCGAGGATTGCGAGGCGCGGCTGTATGGCGGCCGGTATGCGTACGACGGCCGTGACGCCTTCGTGTCGAGCCTGCGCGAACTGATCGGCAAGCCGACCTTCCTGACGATGCATCACGGCCATCACCCGGAGCTCACGCTGGTGTCGGCCGAGCACGCATGCGGCATCTGGTTTCTCGAGGATCACGCGATCAATCTCGACGACGACTACCTGCTGCACGGCACCGCGTTCTACGACGACCAGTACGTGAAGCGCGACGGCGTATGGCGCATTCATGCGACGCGCCACGAGCGGTTGTTCGAAACCGTCACGTCGCCGATTCCACCGTCGTTCACGCTGACCGCGAACCGCTTCGCCCCCGGTGCGCATCGAGCGGCCGGATCGACCGAAACCGCTTCCTGAACCGCGGCGGCCACGCCGCCGCTCCCGTCATTCCCTTTCCGGAGCCGGAACCATGGAGAAAGTCATTTACGTGTTGTGGCGCGATGCACAGGTCGCGCCCGATCAGTGGAGCCGCGGCGTACGCGCGCAGCTCGCCGACCGGCTGCTGTCGCTCGGCGCGCACGGCGTGCAGGTGAACGTCGCCGATGCCGACGTCGCGCCCGCCGCCGGCCTGAAGCAGACCAACACGCACCCGGGCATCGACGGGATCGTCGCGGTATGGGTCGACAGCGCGAACGCGATGTTCCGCCAGCCGTTCGACGACGCGGTGCGCGCCGTGGTCCCGCACATGGCCGCGTATCTCGTCACCGAGTCGCAGCCGATTCCGAACACGCGCTTTCCCGCGCGGCCCGGCGAGCGCACGACCGGTTTCTCGCAGCTCGCATTCCTGAAGCGCCCGCCGCGCCTCACGCACGAAGCGTGGCTCGACGTGTGGCACGGCCATCACACGCGTGTCGCGATCGATACGCAGGACAATTTCCTGTACGTGCAGAACGTCGTCGTGCGTGCGCTCACGCATGCGGCGCCCGGCTACGACGCGATCGTCGAGGAGTGCTTCCCGGCCGCCGCGATGACCGATCCGCACGCGTTTTTCGATGCGGTCGGCGACGAGGAGAAGTTCCAGCGCAACGTGGCCGAGATGATGGACAGTTGCGGGCGCTTCATCGATTTCGACAAGATCGACGTGGTGCCGACGAGCCAGTACGTGGTGAAGGCCGTGCGCGGGTGACGTGCCAGGCTCGGGCAGACAAAAAAAAGCCAGCCCCGCGGGGCTGGCTTCGTGCTTCGGGTCGGACGACGATCAGAACTGGTTCATCGTGTTGTCCTTGCCCGCGGCCTTCAGCGCCGCTTCGCCGCTGAAGTATTCCTTGTGATCGTCACCGATGTCCGAACCGGACATGTTCTGGTGCTTCACGCAGGCGATGCCCTGACGGATTTCCTTGCGCTGCACGCCGGCCACGTAGCCGAGCATGCCCTGGTCGCCGAAGTATTCCTTGGCCAGGTTGTCGGTCGACAGCGCGGCCGTGTGATACGTCGGCAGCGTGATCAGGTGATGGAAGATGCCTGCTTCACGCGATGCATCGGCCTGGAACGTACGGATCTTCTCGTCGGCCAGTTGCGCCAGTTCGGTCTCGTCGTATTCCACGCTCATCAGCTGCGCGCGGTCGTAAGCCGACACGTCCTTGCCCGCTGCCTTCATCGCGTCGTACGCCTGCTGACGGAAGTTCAGCGTCCAGTTGAACGACGGGCTGTTGTTGTACACCAGCTTCGCGTTCGGGATCACCTTGCGGATCTCGCTGACCATGCCGCCGATCTGTGCGATATGCGGTTTTTCGGTTTCGATCCACAGCAGGTCGGCGCCGTTCTGCAGCGACGTGATGCAGTCGAGCACGCAACGCGCTTCGCCCGTGCCGGCGCGGAACTGGAACAGGTTGCTCGGCAGGCGCTTCGGACGCAGCAGCTTGCCGTCGCGCTTGATGACGACGTCACCGTTGCCCAGTTGGTCCGCCGACAGTTCCTCGCAATCGAGAAACGAGTTGTATTGATCGCCCAGGTCGCCCGGCTGGTTCGTCACGGCGATCTGCTTGGTCAGGCCGGCGCCCAGCGAATCGGTACGCGCGACGATGATGCCGTCGTCCACGCCCAGCTCCAGGAATGCGTAGCGGATCGCGCGGATCTTCGCGAGGAAGTCCTCGTGCGGCACCGTGACCTTGCCGTCCTGGTGGCCGCACTGCTTCTCGTCCGACACCTGGTTTTCGATCTGGATGCAGCACGCGCCCGCTTCGATGAACTGCTTGGCCAGCAGGTAGGTCGCTTCCGCGTTGCCGAAGCCGGCGTCGATGTCGGCGATGATCGGCACGACGTGCGTGACGTGGTTGTCGATCTTTTGCTGGATCGCGGCCTTGGCGGCCGCGTCCTTCGCGGCATCCAGTTCGCGGAACAGGCCGCCCAGCTCACGGGCGTCGGCCTGGCGCAGGAACGTGTACAGCTCGCGGATCAGCGCGCTGACCGAAGTCTTTTCGTGCATCGACTGGTCCGGCAGCGGGCCGAACTCCGAGCGCAACGCGGCGACCATCCAGCCCGACAGGTACAGGTAGCGGCGTTCGGTGCTGTTGAAGTGCTTCTTGATGGAGATCATCTTCTGCTGGCCGATGAAACCGTGCCAGCAACCCAGCGACTGCGTGTACTTGGACGGATCGGCATCGTACGCGGCCATGTCGGCGCGCATGATCTTCGCCGTGTACTTCGCGATGTCCAGGCCGGTCTTGAACTTGTTCTGGGCACGCATGCGGGCGGCATATTCGGGGCTGATGGCATTCCACGCGCTGCCGTGGTTTTCCTTCAAACCAGCCACTGCCTTGATGTCGTCTTGATATTGGGACATGTCTATCTCCTGGGAACGAAGCGCATTTGAGTAAAGGGTTCAGCGTGCCCGCCGCGTGTGACGAAGCGAACTGCATGGACTCAATAGTAATCCCGTCCAGCGAAATTTCAGTCAAGTCTTATATAAGACATAAGATATAAATTTCTGTTGTTTTTCAATGAGATAGCCAGGCGTTTTTGCGATGCAAAACACGGTTTCAAGCGGCGGTAAAACGCGGCGACAGGAATCCGGCGCGTATCCCGCAATATGAAACGCCCTTTCGGCTGCTGAAGAACGACATGCCTGGGCCGCGGTCGGCCAACGACGAGCGCGCCCCCTTTGTCACGGCCATGACAAAACGTCTATACTTGGACAATTCTTTGATCCGCGCGCATCGGCGCGCCGGCCTGCCTGCTCCGGAGCAACATGAACGACTCGCCCGTTTTCGACACGCTGTGCGAACTGCTGAATACCGCCGGCGCGCGTTTCCGCGTGCTCGAGCATCCGGCGGAAGGCAAATCCGACGCGATCGCCGCGCTGCGCGGCACCCGTCCCGAACAGGGCGCGAAGGCGATGCTCTGCACGTTCAAGGATGGCGGCGCCGCCACCGCGCTCGCGGTGATTCCCGGCCACCTGAAAATCGACTTCCGCAAGGTCGCCGATGCGCTCGGCCGGCGCAAGGCGACGCTCGCGTCGCCCGACGTCGCGGCCGCCGTCACGCGCTGCGTGATGGGCGCCGTGCCGCCGTTCGCATTCGATTCGAACGTGACGCTCGTCGTCGATCCCGCACTGGTCGAACACAATGACGAGATCGCGTTCAACGCGGGCCGGCTCGACCGCTCGGTCGTGCTCGACTCGGCCGACTACGTCCGGATCGCGCGCCCGCTGCTGGCCGACATCACGCGATCGGAAACGACGGACACCCCGGCTCCCCAGGACCACGCATGAGCACGAACGACACACCACGGCCGTCGGAACAGGCCTCGCTGATCGAGCAGGTGCAGCGCATCGCCGAAGGGCTCGGCGCGATGTTCGCGCCGTTCACCGAGGTCGTCGTGCACGACCTGCGCACGCCGGAGCACGCGATCCTCGCGATCCACAACAACCTGTCCGGACGCGCGGTCGGCGATCCCGCGACCGAGCTCGGCCTCGCCCGCATCGCCGACGACGATTTCCCGCAGGTGCTCGCGAACTACCCGAACCGCTTCGCCGACGGCCGCACCGCGAAAAGCACGTCGATCGGCATCAAGGATTCGACCGGGCGCTACGTCGCCGCGCTGTGCCTGAATGCCGACGTCACGCTGTTCCGCGGCTTCCAGGGCATGCTGAACCAGTTCTGCCGCACGGACGGCGAAACCGTCGTCGAAACGCTCGACCCGGCCGGCGCGGACGCGATCCGGCAGCGCATCGACGCGTTCGCGACGCGCCTCGCGACGACGCCGCGCGAGCTGAAGACCGACCAGCGCCGCGAGCTGATGCAGACGCTGAAGGCCGACGGCTTCCTCGAAGTGCGCCGCGCGATGGAAATCGTGTCGCAGCATCTCGGCGTCTCGCGCGCCACCGTCTACAACGATGCGAAGTGACGCCGCGCGCCCTGCCGTCCCGTTTCGAATTTCCCGTTGACTGACCTTTTCGACCTCTAGCGACCATGAACTCTCCGACTCTCCCCACGTACGACGACGTTGCCGCCGCCGCGGCCCGGCTCGAAGGCCATGCGCACCGCACGCCGGTGATGACGTCGCGGACGATCGACGACGCGCTCGGCGCGCAGGTGTTCTTCAAGTGCGAGAACCTGCAGCGGATGGGCGCCTTCAAGTTCCGCGGCGCGTTCAATGCACTGTCGCGCTTCAGCGCGGAACAGCGCCGGCACGGCGTCGTCGCGTTCTCGTCGGGCAACCATGCGCAGGCGATCGCGCTGTCGGCGCGCATCCTCGGCATTCCGGCGACGATCGTGATGCCGCAGGACGCACCGGCCGCGAAGATGGCCGCGACGCGCGGCTACGGCGGCAACGTCGTGACCTACGACCGCTACACCGAGGATCGCGAGCAGATCGGACGCGAGCTCGCGGAGAAGCACGGGCTCACGCTGGTTCCGCCCTACGATCACCCGGACGTGATCGCCGGCCAGGGCACCGCGGCCAAGGAACTGTTCGACGAAGTCGGCCCGCTCGACGCGGTATTCACGCCGCTCGGCGGCGGCGGCCTGCTGTCGGGCACCGCGCTCGCCACGCGGGCGCTGTCGCCGCACGCGAAGCTGTACGGCGTCGAGCCCGAAGCCGGCAACGACGCCCAGCAATCGTTCCGGTCCGGCACGATCGTACACATCGACACGCCGCGCACGATCGCCGATGGCGCTCAGACGCAGCACCTCGGCAACCTGACGTTCCCGATCCTCCGCCGCGACGTCGACGACATCCTGACCGCGACGGACGCGGAACTGGTCGACTGCATGCGCTTCTTCGCCACGCGCATGAAGCTCGTCGTCGAGCCGACCGGCTGCCTGTCGTTCGCCGCCGTGCGACGGATGAAGGATGCGCTGCAGGGCAAGCGCGTCGGCGTGGTGATCAGCGGCGGCAACGTCGATCTCGAGAACTTCTGCGCGCTGGTGTCGGCACCGGCCTGACCGTCGCGGCGCGCATGAAGATCCTGTCATGCGCGCGCCGCCGACCCTTCACGTCGCGTTAAGTTTCGCGCCCTAGACTGATTACGTCGTCCTGAAGTCAGTCGTGAAGGAGTCGCCATGAATACGCACGCGATCGTCGCCGCCGCCCTGGCGGCCGCTTCCCTGTCGGCGTTCGCTCAACCGGGCGTGACGTCATCCGGTTTTCCCGCCGCATCGCCGGCCCCCGCAGTCGCGCAAGCGACGCACCGTTCGCCCGCCGCGTTGCCGCCCGTCGGCTTCGTGTTCGCGAAGATCGATCAGAACAATACGCCGCCCGATCGCGGCGGCGACCCGGGCGGCCGCACGCACGCCGGCACGCATATGTAACGACACGCGCCGGCCGCCGGCATTCAGAACGACGGCAGCGACGGATCGCGGGCGGCGAGGATGTCGTCGGTGCGCCGCTGCAGCGCGCCGTCGAGCGTCTCCGGTTGCGGAATCAGCCAGTAGCGCCCGGCGCGAATACCGTCGAATACCCGCTCGGCGAACGCGTCGGGCGTGAGCCCGTGTGCGTTCAGCATCGTGCGCATCGTGTCGACGAAACCGCGCACCTCGGGCCGGTCGTGCGCGGCGGCGAACGGATCGTTGAAGATGCCCGACAGCACGGGCCCCGGCGCGAGCAGCGACACGCCGACCGGTGCGCCGAGCATCTTCAGTTCGCCGTACAGCGATTCCGTCAGCGCGACCACCGCGAATTTCGTCGCCGAATACGGCGACATCAGCGGGCTCGGCAGGAAGCCGCCGACCGATGCGGTGTTCACGACCCGCGCCGGCGCGTTGCGTTCGAGCATGCGCGGCACGAAGCTGCGAATCCCGTTCAGCACGCCGTGCACGTTGATCGCGAAGCTGCGCTCGAAGCGCTCCGGCGTGATTTCCCAACTGAAGCCGGTCGCCATCACGCCCGCGTTGTTGAACAGCAGGTCGACGCCGCCGAAGCGCCGCCATGCGGCTTCGGCCAGCGCGTCGACGGCTTCCGGCCGGCTGACGTCGGTCGGCACGCACAGCACGTCGGTGTCGAGCGTCGCGGCGAACGCGTCGAGTTTCGCCGGATCGAGATCGGCCAGTACGACACGCATGCCGAGCGCGGCCGCGTGGCGCGCCAGCCCGCTGCCGATGCCGCTGGCCGCGCCGGTAATCACGGCGGTGCCGCCGTCGAAGCGAATCGAATCGGTCATGTCGGTCAACGTCCTGTCGGGTCGGATGCGCGGCGCTGCGCGAGCGTGCACTGGCCGGCGAGGAACCGGCTTCGGGTGTCGGTCATGATGTCTCCTGTCATCGAGTGCGGGCCGTTCAGCTCGAACCCGCGATATCCACACGGTGCAATACGCGCCCGGGTTCCGCCTCGCCCGTTTGAACGAGATCGCGCACGCGAGCGGCAGGTTCGAACGGGAAACTGTCGAGGGAAGCGCGGCCCGCGCAACGCGCCGAGCCGGTTCCGGCTCGAGGGCACGCGCTCGCCCCGTTTCGTCAGACCAGACGCACGGCCCGCGCGCATGAAACGAAAGGATCCGGAAAGCTGACGCCGGACAATGACGTTTTTTCGCATCCGCAGGCAGCCGGACGATTGACGTGCCCGAGCGCACGCCATTACCCTTGCGCGCTGATGGTTCCCGGAGACGGGATCAAAAGGGAACGCAGGCGAGGCAACGCCTCGAATCTGCGGCTGCCCCCGCAACTGTGAGCGGCGAATCCGTGCCACCGCATGCCACTGGGAAACCGGGAAGGCCCACACGGATGACGACCCGCGAGCCAGGAGACCTGCCATCGACCCGAGGTCCAGGCAGCCGCACCGGGCGGGGTGTCCCGATGCGCCAGGCACCGCCCCCGGGTGGTCGCCCGTTGCATGGACGACCCGACCTCAGGATCCACCAGATGTCCATCGTTCCCGAATCCGCTTCCCGGCCGGAAGCGTCGCACCGACACGCCGTCGGCATCCGTTGCTCGTCCGCCCTCCGCTCACGATCGCCGTACCCGCTACTCGCTTTGTCCCGCCGTCTCATGAACCTTCGTCACCTGCTCGCCACGTCCGCCGCCACCGCGCTGCTTTCCCCGCTCGCCCATGCGGCCGGCGACACGGCGCCTGCGCAGCCCGCCGGGCCCGCGGAAGGGGCGGACCTGCCGACGATCAGCGTGACCGACACGCGGCACCTGCCCGAATCGTTCGACCGGCGCTACGCGTCGACCCAGGTGCTCACGCGCGACGATCTCGACCGGCTGTCGCCGGCCGACCCGAGCATCACGCAGGCGCTCGCGACGCTGCCGGGCGTGACCGTCGCGCAGAACGGCGGGCCCGGCTCGTCCGCGTCGGTCAGCATCCGCGGTTCGTCGGCGAGCCAGGTCGCCGTGTTCATCGACGGCATCCGGATCGGCTCGCCGACCACCGGCATCGCGCCGTGGGCCGACCTGCCGACCGACGCGTTCGAGCGCGTCGAGGTGATCTCCGGGCCGGCCGCCGCGTCGTTCGGCAACAACGCGATGGGCGGCGTCGTGCAACTCTTCACGCGCCGCGCCGCCCAACAGCCGAACCAGACCACCGTGTCGTTCGGCGGCGGCACGAACAAGACGTTCGACACGCGGTTCCGCACGTCGGGCACGGTGCCGTCGACGGGACCGCTGGCCGCGCTCGGCGGGCTCACCTATTCGCTCGGGCTGCACGACTACAACACGGCCGGCATCGACGCGACGCGGCCGTTCTTCTACGGTCACGAAGACGGCCGCAATCCGTATCACGCGCAGGATCTCGACGCGCGGCTCGGCTATGCGCGCGACAACTGGTCGCTCTCGACGTTCGCGCTGTACCACCGCTCCGACCTGTCCTACGACAACAGCGGCTACGCGAATCGCGAGCTCGATCACCAGCTGACGACCGGCGTCGCGTTCCATCTCGACATCACGCCCGATACGCAATTCGACCAGTCGTTCGGTTATGCGAACGACCGCCAGTTCATCTACGCGGACAACCCAGCCCTCGCGACGGACCAGATCAATTCGCAACGCATCAGCACGTCGACGTCGCTGACCCATCAGGCGCACGGATTTCATCTGTTCGGCCTGCCGCTGTCGGGCGAATCGAAGCTCGCCTACGATTTCACGCGCGAACAGGCGTTCCTGCCGGTCGACATTCCCGGTGGCGTACCGACGCGCAACGATTCCGCGTTCTCGCTGCACCAGTCGGCGACGCTCGGCAGCGTGACGATGTTCGTCGCGGGTCGTCACGAGATCGTCGCCGGGCAAGCGGTGAACACCGGCAACGCCGCGCTGTCGTGGGCGATCACGCCGGTCTACACGGCGCGCGTGTCGTACGGCAATGCATTCCGCCTGCCGACGTTCAACGACCTGTACTATCCCGGCTACGGCAATCCGAGCCTCAGCCCGGAACGCAGCACGTCGGTCGAGGCCGCGCTCGACGCGAACACGGCGTACGGCACCTTCACCGCGGCGATCTACGATACGCGCGTCAACAACCTGATCGCCTACAACCCGGCAACGTTCTCGCCGATGAACATCGGCCGTTCGCACATTCGCGGCATCGACCTGTCGTACAAGGGGACGATCGGCCGTTCAACGCCGGTGAGCATCGCGGTCGGCATCCTGAATCCGCAGGACGAGACCAACCAGACCTGGCTCAGCCGCCGGCCGCGCCAGACGGTCAGCCTGAGCGTCGACCACACGTGGGACGAATTGAAGCTGCACGCGCTGAGCACGGGCGCGTCGCTGCTGTACGGCGGTTCGACGTTCGACGATCCGGCCAACCGGCAGTATCTGGCGTCGTACCTGACGGTGAGCCTGCGCGCGTCGTACCGGATCAATTCGCACCTGACCGTGTCGGCGTCGCTGTCGAACCTGTTCGACCGGCAGTACATGACCGCGTACGGCTACAACACGCTCGGGCGCACCGCGTTCGGCAAGGTCAGCTATACGTTCTGACGAGCTCACGCATCCGCATGAAGCGCCACGCCGGCACGCGCGGAAAATTGACATCGCGGCCAAACCTAATAGAATTAGTTTTTTGACTAATCCGCATAGCATTCGTCATGGCGCGTGCCGGCATTACCGTGGACAAGCTCGTCGAAGCCGGCGCGCGGCTCGCCGATGAAACCGGCTTCGAGCTGCTCACCGGCGCGGCGCTCGCGCGGCATTTCGACGTCAAGCTGGCGAGCCTGTATTCCCATATCCCGAGCTTCGACGATCTGAAGAGCCGGATCGCGCTGTTCGCGCTGCAGGAGCTGGCCGATCGCGCCACCGACGCGCTGGCCGGCCGCACCGGCAAGGACGCGCTGGCCGCGCTCGCGAACGTCTATCGCGACTACGCGCGGGCGCATCCGGGCCGCTTTGCGGCCGCGCGCCATCCGGTGAGCGCCGAACGGGCCGCCGAGAGCGCGGGCGGGCAGCTCGTCAGGATGACGTCGGTGGTGCTGCGCGGCTACGACCTGCCGGAAACCGAACAGGCGCATGCGATCCGCCTGCTCGGCGGCTTCTTCATGGGCTACGTGACGCTCGAAAGCGCCGGCGGCTTCTCGCACAGCGCGCCGGATTCCGACGCGTCGTGGTCGCGCAGCCTCGATGCGCTCGACGTGATGCTGCGTCACTGGCCGTCGGCCGCCTGACGCACCGAACGGAACCCGAGCGATGAAAGACAAACCCGACGGCGTCGTACTGCCGAGCCGTGTCGTTCCCTTCCCGACCTCGATCAGCGACGAAGCACGCGCCGCGCTGCAACGCCTGACCGGCGACGACGGCGTGCCGCTGAACGCGTTGCACGTGATGCCGGCCCCGGACGATATCGACGCGTGGATGCGCGTGAAGGCCAGCGCCGACGCACATTACGCGGCCGCGGTCGAGCAGCTCGCCGGCTATCTGCGTTCGAGCGTCGAGACGATCCGCGTCGGCGATGCGGACGTGCATGTCGCGACACCGGAAGCCGAGGCTTCCAGCGCCTATGCGACCATCGACCTGCACGGCGGCGCGCTGGTCGTCGGCGGTGGCGCCGCGTGCCGTGCCGGCGCGCAGATGCAGGCCGACCGGCTCGGCGTGCGCTGCTACGGCGTCGACTACCGGATGCCGCCCGAGCATCCGTATCCGGCCGCGCTCGACGACTGCATCGCGACCTATGCCTACGTGCTGGAGCGCTACGCACCGGAACACGTCGTCATCGGCGGCCGTTCGGCCGGCGGCAATCTCGCCGCCGCGATGGTGCTGCGCGCCCGCGACGAGGGCCTGCCGCTGCCGGCCGCGCTCGTGCTGCTGTCTCCGGAAGCCGACCTGACCGAATCCGGCGACAGCTTCGAGACCAACCGCCTGGTCGACGTCGTGTTGCCGGGGCCGCTGATGGCGAACAATCTGCTCTACGCGAACGGCGCCGATCTCGCGCATCCGTACCTGTCGCCGCTGTTCGGCGATTTCGCCGCCGGCTTCCCGCCGACCTTCATCCAGAGCGGCACGCGCGACCTGTTCCTGTCGAACGCCGTGCGCCTGCATCGCGCGTTGCGACGCGCGCAGGTGCCGACCGAGCTGCACGTGTTCGAGGGGATGCCGCACGGCGGATTCATGGGCGCGCCGGAGGATATCGAGCTGAGCCAGGAAATCGCGCGCTTCGTGCACGCGCACCTGCACGCATCGAATGGAGCCGGCGATGAATAGAAACGCACCCGGCAACGACATCGGCATCGGCCGGGATCGCTGCGCTGCCCCGCGCGTCTAGATCAGTCCGCGCACGCCCGCGACCAGCTGGATCGCGCCGAATCCCGCGACGATCGCCGCCGACACGCGCGACAGCCCGTGCATGAACCCGAACGACAGCCTCGTGCGCAGCGCGGCGCTCGCGCTGCTCAGGCACAGCCACCACATGGCCGAACCGATGAACACGCCGGCGACCATCGATCCGACGGTGGCCCCCATCGCGCCTTCCTGCGTGCCCGGCAGCGGGCCGAGCGCCGCGAAGATCCCGACGAACGACACGATCGTCATCGGGTTCGACAGCGTGAGGCCGAACGTCGTCAGGAAATCGCGCAGGACCGTCGTACGCGGCAGCTCGCGTTGCCCCGCCGGCGCGGCCGGCGCCTGGCGCGCGATGGTCCACGCGAGCCAGACGAGAAACGCGCCGCCGCCGATTTTCAGGGCGACGGTCAGCATCGGGAACGCGGTGACGAGGCCCGCAACGCCCAGCGCGCCGAGCAGGCCGTAAATCGCGTCGGCGCATGCGGCGCCGACGCCCGTCGCGAATCCCGCCTGGAAGCCGCGGCTCAGGCTGCGCTGAATGCACAGCATGCCGATCGGGCCGACCGGCGCCGCGATCGACCACCCCATCACGACGGATTTGATGAACAGCATCGCCTGCTCCTTGCAGCATCCAGTGGATCGAACAGGCATCGTAGGGAAAGTCCGGCCCCCGCTGAATACGGTTTTTAAGGAAAAATAGGCACTCCACCTTAAAAACGCCCGCCGCGATGGACGATCTGGACTGGAAGATACTGGCGCTGTTGCAGGACAACGGACGCATCAGCTATACGGAGCTCGCGCGCCAGGTCCACCTGTCGGTGCCGGCGGTGACGGAACGCGTGAAGCGCCTTGAAGCAGCCGGCGTGGTCGAGGGCTACACCGCGCGGATCAACCCGTCCGCGGCAGGCTATCCGGTGAGCGCGCTGATCGGCATCACGGTGCAGCAACCGGCGAAAGCGAAGTTCCTGAAGCTGCTGGAGACGATTCCCGAAGTCGTCGAATGCCATCACGTGACGGGGGCGGATTCGTACGTGATGCGGTTGGTCGCCGTCAGCATGGCTCATCTCGAACAACTGATCGAACGCATCAACCTGTACGGCGAAACGCGCACGTCGATCGTGATGTCGACGCCGCTGCCGGCGCGCGGGCTCGCACGGCCGCCGTCGAAGCCCGGCGACACGCGCAGGTAGCGGGCCGCGGTTTCAGGCTCCATCGCCGGTCCCGGCCGGGACCGAAGACGACCGATGGCCGTCGTCTCCGGTCATGCGGCCGGGTTCCCGCATGGCGATCGGCACGAGCCGGCTATTTGCCGACCGCGCCGCCGAGCAGGCCACCCACCAGCGACGTCACCGGCGCGAGCGGGTTGGCGAGCGCGCCCAGCGGCGAGCCGCCGCCGCTCGCACCAGTCTCGGCGCCACCGTGCACGGTCGCCGGTATGCCGCCGACCACGCTCGTCACCAGACCGGCGACCGGCACCGCGCCGTTCGGGCCGCTCGGGTTCACGAGGCCGCCCGCATTGGTCACCGTGTTGCCGACCGCCCGGACGAGACCGCCGACCGCGCCGACGATCGGCTGCGGCGACGTGGACGTCACCTTCCATCCGGCCGACGTGATCGCTCCGCCGACCTGCCCGAGCAGGCCCGCGACCGGCTGCCCGAGGCCAGTTGCGGTGCCGGCCTGCTGCGTGAGCTGACCGGCCGTCGTCACGAGCGGCGTGATCGCCGTGCTGAGCGCCTGCGTCGCCTGCTGGACCGGGCCTGACGACAGGGCCGAGCCGAGCATGGTGCCGCCCGACTTCAGGCCGCCGGCCACCGTGTCGAGTAGACCGCCGACGGGCGTCGTAATCGGCGCGAGCGGCGACAGCGGGCCGGAGCCGAGCGCCTTCACCGTTTCGCTGAGACCGTTGACCGGGTTGCTGGTCGAGCCGACGAGGGTGCCGAGGCCCGTCACCGTCGTGCCGACCGGGTTCGGCGTGAAGCCGATCTGGCCGATACCGTTGCTCACGGCATTCGTCGTGTCGCGGATGAGCGTGCCGACGCCGGTGACCGTGTCGGCCGGCCCGGCCGTCATGGTCTTGCCGACGCCGGGCAGTGTCACGTCGCCGAGCGTCGAGCCCGCGGCCAGCACGACTGCGCCGACGGAACTGATGATGCCGTTGGTGCCGGGTGTACCGCTGGTTCCACTCGTGCCGCTGGTTCCGCTTGTGCCACTGGTTCCGCTTGTGCCACTGGTTCCGCTTGTGCCGCTTGTGCCGCTGGTTCCGCTCGTGCCGCTGGTTCCGCTTGTGCCACTGGTTCCGCTTGTGCCACTGGTTCCGCTTGTGCCACTGGTCCCGCTCGTGCCACTGGTGCCGCTCGTGCCACTGGTGCCGCTTGTGCCGCTCGTCCCGCTTGTGCCGCTCGTCCCGCTTGTGCCGCTCGTCCCGCTCGTCCCGCTCGTCCCGCTCGTCCCGCTCGTCCCGCTCGTCCCGCTCGTCCCGCTCGTCCCGCTGGTCCCGCTCGTACCACCGGTTCCGTTCGTCCCGCTCGTACTCGTCCCGATGGTGTTGCCGGCCAGCGTCGGCGCCGTAATGTCACCGCCGCCGCACGCCGCGAGCGCACACGCAGTGGCAATGGCGGCGAGTGAAACGTTCGCCTTGGTGAAGTGATTGTGCATGGAAGCCCCCGTTCGCTATTCAGCTCGATCACGTCAACAAGCATCTAGCGTGCCATCTCCGTGGGCCTCCTTCACATTGTCACGATCGCCTTTCGATCGCGGTCCGGGCCGCACTGCGCGTCACGGCACATCGCGTGCGGATCGTGCGTCGCGGCGCGTCCCGTCCTGGCATTCCGATCGCGCTGACGTAACACCGGCCCCGCGTTACGTAGCACCGACCGGGAAAAACCGGCAGCATCCTCGTCACGGCCGCTTCACCAGCTTCACGATCGTCAGCGTGCCGTTGACGTTTTCCACCCGGACCCGAACCTTGTCGCCCACATGCAGCGGCGGGATCATCGCCGCGTCGCTGGCCTTGAATGCCATCGTCATCGGCGGCATGCCGATGTTGTCGAGCGCGCCGTGCTTCAGCGTCACGAGCCTGCGGCCGGCATCGATTGCCTTGACTTCGGCATCGGTCAGCGTCGCATTCGACGCCGACATGGTCGCGCCGCCTGCGTTCATGCCCCGCATGTCGCCGCCGGCGAGCGCCGGCATGGCAATGGTCGCCATCGCGCACGACACGACGACAGCGCGAAAACAGGTCTTCATCGAGCATCTCCCGTCGAGCCAGCGCGTTCCCGTCGCCAGCCAGCGCCACGCATCACACGATCAACGTCGCACCGGCCCACGCGATCAGCACGACACCCAGCACGCGGCCGATACGCTCGCCACCGGGCAGCACCTTCTCCACGAACACGAACAGCGACAACGCGACGATCCACACCACGTTCATCACGCCGCCGACGAACAGCAGCGCCATCAGCAACCAGCAGCAGCCCACGCAAACGATGCCGTGCCGCACGCCCAGCAGGAAACTGCCGGCGACGCCCGGGCGCCAGTGCGCGACCAGGAATGCAGCCGGCGCCCGGCATTGCCGCAGGCACGCGCGTTTCAGCGGCGAGAATTGATAAAGCCCGGCCAGCGCCAGCACGATCGCGGAAAGGCGCGCACTCTTCGACCACAGCATCATCGCGGAGATCAGCCCGGCCGGTTGCAGCAGCGCCTGAAGCAGCGCCGCGCCGATCGAGAACACGAGCCACGTCGTCAGATAGCCGGCCAGCAGCGCCACCGACGTGAACGCCGATCCCGTCGCCCCGTCGCCGTGCTGCCGTAGCACGCGCCGGTACAGCATCACGAGCGGCGCCGCGCCGGGCGTCATCATCGCGATCATCATCACCCACCACATCGCGATCACGGTCGGCAGAGGCGGATCCATGCTGCCCATGCCGTCCGCCAGCCGATGCGGAAACAGCGCGACGGTCGTCATCTCCCGCGCCGACATGCCGGTTCCCGCGCCCGTCCACAGATAGAACCAGCACAGGCCGACGAGCGCGGCCATGCCGATCAGCGTGACGGCGCGCTCGCGGGCGAGCCAGGTGTCGAACGGCGTCATGCCGCGGCGCGATGCCGAATCAGCCCGTGGTTGTTCAGATGCAGCCGCGCGAATTGCGCATAGGTTCCGTCGAGATTCAGCGCGATGTTGCCCTGCGAGCGCCCCGTGCCCGAACCGATCTCGGCCAGCTCGTATTCGAAACCGTGCGGCAGGTCGATCCGCACACGGTGCTCGGCACCCGTCACCGGATTGTGGATGGGTTCGCCGGCTGCGTCGAACACACCGTCCACGTGAATCCGGCCGCGCCGCGCATCGACGTCAACGTCGAAATCGATCTTCGTGAAGATCGGCTCGAACGCGTGCTCGAGCGTCGACGCATACACCGAAAACATCGTCGCGAACGGATCGGTATCCTGACCGGTCATGATCTTCAGCACGGCCTCGCGCTGTGCCGGACTGGCACGCTCGTCGACGATCGGTTGGCACTTGCCCTTGCCTTCGTGAACGGCGCCCGGCCACTGGAACACCACCGCGATCCTGACGCCGTCGAGCACCACGTCGCCGTAGTGGCCGCTGTCGATCGAAATCGCCCCCATCGCTTCGCAGTTGCCGTTGGTCGGCAGCGCATTGAACTGGCAAGGGCAACCGTATGAGCAATTGCAACTGATCATTTCGGTTCCCTGAATTTCCCACGGCGTCATGGCTCCACCTCGCGCTCTGAAACAGACGAACGCTTCGAATCTAGTGCACGCGATCGGGGAAAGCAAAGCGGTCGTGGCGGCGTGAAAACCGAGGGTTCCGGCCTCACGTAAGACGTTTCAGGATGCGTTCGCCGGGTTGCGCCGGAAACCGTCTCGTCCGCCTGTTCTCACACGATCAGCGAAGCAACGATCGCGCACCACACGGCGCCTGCGCCGCACAGAAACACGCGCCGCGCGACGAACATTCGCGACTCGTCGCCGGGGGTTTTCATCGGCGACGTGGCGAGAAACGGCACGCTGGCGAGGCACGCGAAACCCGCCAGCGCGGGCACGATCACGACGTAGTCGCCGAACCGCCAGGGCAGCGCTTCGTGCAACCCCCAGTAGCCGAGAAACAGCATGCCCATCGAGAACATCGTCGCGGCGGCCGAACTGAGCGCGACCACCGATCCTGTCGGAAATTGCACGGGAACCTCCCCTCGCGCGACCCGCGCGCTGACGCCCATCTCGCCGGGGACCGCGATGACGGCGTCTGCCGGCGCAGACTCACGCGTTCATGTCCGGCTCGAACGCATCGCGTGCGCCGTCGCGACCAGGCAGCGAATGCGCGTTGTCACGGATTGACAGGCTCGGCCCGATCGAGCGGCCATGTCGTACCCGTTTAACGAGGACGTGCGTGGGCCGCTAACCCGGTTTTTTCGTGCCCTGCGCAACGGAAATCCACCCGACCACCGCCGCGGCGACCCAGCAGCAGGTGATCATCAGGTCCAGATCCATCCAGCCCTCGAAATTCGTACTGTTTTCGAAACTGCAGCGCTGATGGCCCCTGACCCACATGCAGCCGCTGATCAACTGCTGGACATGCATGTAGATGCTGTACACGGCAACGGCCGAAGCGATGATGGCGACCCGCAGGCTTATGCTCTTTTTCATTGACGCTGAAGGCGTGGGATGATTTCCCGACGATCTTAAGCCAATGGCGATGCATGACGCAATCGATCCGGTATCGTCCCGATTGACCCGCATGCGTAAAAGCGCATCGATTGTGGCAACCTCGACGGAAGCCGGCATGCGTCGCGACGGCGGAAGGATTTCGCGCGTTCAGGCGCGATGCCGCATGGATCGCGGGGCGGCTCTCCGCGCCACCGCGCTCAATCGACGACCGGCCTGATCGTCTTCAGGCAATCCGCCGCCAGTTGCTGATAAATCCGCGTGCCATTCGCCTTCGCGTCGATCTCCGCGCCGCTCAGCCGGCGTACGACACGCGCCGGCATGCCCGCCAGCAACACGCCGCGCGGCACGTCGTAGCCGGCCTTCACGAACGCACAGGCCGCGACGATCGTCGTTGCGCCGATCGTCGCACCGTCCATCACGACCGCATTCATGCCGATCATCGTGTCCGGCTCCAGCGTCGCGCCATGCACGATCGCGCCGTGGCCGATGTGGCTGTTCACGCCCAGCCGGCAGGTCTCGCCGATCCCGACGTGCAGCACGCAGCCGTCCTGCACGTTGCTGCCGTCTTCGACGACGATCGCGCCGAAGTCGCCGCGCAGGCTCGCATGCGGGCCGATGTAGCAGCGCGCGCCGATCGTCACGTCGCCGATCACGACCGCGCTCGGGTCGAGGTACGCGGACGGATCGACGCGCGGCCGCATCCCGTTGAATTCGAACAGCGGCATCGTCAGAGCGCCGCGACCGCTTCCGGCACGAGCGTGAACAGGTCGCCGACGACACCGTAATCGGCCACGCTGAAGATCGGTGCTTCGGGATCCTTGTTGATCGCGACGATCACCTTCGAATCCTTCATGCCGGCCAGGTGCTGGATCGCACCCGAAATGCCGACCGCGACGTACAGCTGCGGCGCGACGATCTTGCCGGTCTGGCCGACCTGATAGTCGTTCGGCACGTAGCCGGCGTCGACTGCCGCGCGCGATGCGCCGAGCGCGGCCTGCAGCTTGTCGGCCAGCGGCTCGAGCACCTTCGTGTAGTTTTCGCCGCTGCCCAGTCCGCGGCCGCCCGACACGACGATGTTCGCGCTGGTGAGTTCCGGCCGATCCAGTTTCGTCACTTCACGGCTCACGAAGTGCGACGTGCCGACGTCTGCCGCTGCGTCGATCCTCTCGACCGTCGCATTGCCGCCTTCCGCCGAAACCGGATCGAAGCCGGTCGCCCGCACCGTGACGACCTTGACCGGATCGCTCGACTGCACGGTCGCGATCGCGTTGCCCGCGTAGATCGGGCGCTCGAACGTGTCGGCCGATACAACGGCCGTGATCTCGGAAATCTGTGCGACATCCAGTTTCGCGGCGATACGCGGCGCGACGTTCTTGCCGTACGCGGTGGCCGGCGCGAGGATGTGCGAGTAGTCCTTCGCGATGTTCAGCGCGGTCGCTTCGACGTTTTCCGCCAGGCCCTCCGCCAGATGCGGCGCATCGGCCAGCAGCACCTTCGAAACGCCCTCGATCTTTGCCGCTGCATCGGCCGCCGCTTGCGCGTGGTGGCCCGCGACCAGCACGTGAACATCGCCGACGCCCGCGGCATCGAGCGCCCGTGCCGCGGCCACCGCATTCAACGTCGCGGCCTTGATCGACACGTTGTCGTGCTCGGCCATTACCAGAATCGTCATTTCGTTGCGTTCCCTGTTACAGCACCTTGGCTTCGGTCTTCAGCTTGCCGACCAGCGTCTGCACGTCCGGCACCTTCACGCCGGCTGCGCGCTTCGGCGGCTCGCTCACCTTGAGCACTTTCACGCGCGGTAATACGTCGACGCCGAGATCGTCGGGCTTCACCGTTTCCAGCGGCTTCTTCTTTGCCTTCATGATGTTCGGCAGCGTCACGTAGCGTGGCTCGTTCAGGCGCAGGTCGGTCGTCACGACCGCGGGCAGTCGAAGCGACAGCGTCTGCGCGCCGCCGTCGACTTCGCGCGCCACCGTCGCATGGCCGTCGGCGATCACGACTTTCGACGCGAACGTCGCCTGCGGCAGACCGGCCAGCGCGGCGAGCATCTGGCCCGTCTGGTTCGCATCGTCGTCGATCGCCTGCTTGCCGAGAATCACCAATTGCGGCTGCTCCCGGTCGACCAGCGCCTTCAACACCTTCGCGACGCCCAGCGGTTCGACGCCTTCATTCGACTCGACGAGAATCGCGCGATCCGCGCCGATCGCCAGCGCCGTGCGCAGCGTTTCCTGCGCCTGCGCGACACCCACCGATACCGCGACCACTTCGGTCGCGACTCCAGCCTCCTTCAACCGCACCGCTTCTTCCACCGCGATTTCGTCGAACGGGTTCATCGACATCTTCGCGTTCGCGATATCGACGCCCGTCCGGTCGGATTTCACGCCGACCTTCACGTTCGCGTCGACCACGCGTTTCACTGCCACGAGCACTTTCAACTGCCTGTCTCCTGTTCCGTTGCGCGAGCGCGCCGTATCAGCGCGCGGTAAACCCGCCGTCGATCACGAGCTCCGCGCCCGTCACGTAGCGGCCTGCCGGCGACACGAGATACAGGATGCCGGCCGCGATATCGCGCGGATTGCCGATCTTCGCCATCGGCACGTGCGTCTGCATGTACTCGAACGCGCGATCGGGGTCCTGGCCCATCTGGCGAAACGCGTCCTCGAGCATCGGCGTGCGGATATAGCCGGGATGCACCGAGTTCGCGCGGATGTTCTTCGCCGCGTACAGCATCGCGTCGACCTTTGCCATCATCCGCACCGCGGCCTTCGACGCGTGATACGCGGGCACGTCGGGGCCGCCGACGATCCCGTACATCGACGACAGGTTCACGATCGATCCGCCGCCGGCTGCGTCGATATGCGGAATCGCCGCGCGCGTGCACAGGAACACGCCGTTGACGTTCACGTCCTGCACGCGCTGCCATTGCGCGAGCGTGAGCTCGTGCGTCGGCACGTTGTGCCCTTCGATGCCCGCGTTGTTCACGAGCACGTCGAGGCGCCCGAAGCGCGCGACGATCTCGTCGAACACGCGCGCCACATCCGCCTCGTGCGTGACGTCGAGCGACCAGAATGCGGCCTGGCCGCCCTGTGCGCGGATGTCCTCGACCAGCGCTTGCGCCGGCTGCGACAGCACGTCGAGAATCGCGACGCTCGCGCCGGCCGCGGCCAGCGTACGCGCCGTCTCGGCGCCGATACCGCGCGCGCCGCCGGTGATCGCGGCCACCTTGCCGCGCAGGTCGAACAGTTCTTCGATGAGTTTCATGTCGTCTCCTTGTATTCGGATGGGCGCCTTCGAGCGCATCCGGCGTTATCGCGTATTCCGCGCCGCAAGAAAATCGAGGCATTCCCGATTGAAATAATCGGCGTGCTCCACCATCACCCAATGGCCGCAGCGGTTCATCAGCACGAAGCGCGCATCGCGGCAGCGTTCGAGGAAGGTCAGCGCGCCGCCGACCGGATTGAAGCGATCGTCCGTACCCCAGAAACCGAGCACCGGGCTGCGCAGATCGCCGAGCGCCGCGGTCAGGTTCGGCACGCTCATCGTCGACAGCACTTCGGTCGGCTGCTCGACGCATACCTTCATCCGCTCGGCGACGAGCGCGTCGGTGACGATCGCCGGATCGTGCACGAGCAGCGTCAGCAGTTCGCGCATCGTGTCGTCATTCATCTGGCGATGGGTGAACAGCTTCACCATCCGCTGAATCCCTTCCATCCGGAAATAGGTGTCGCGATCCTCGACGCCGCCGGGCGCCATCATGATCAGCCCGTCCACTTCGTCCGGGTAGTCGAGTGCGTATTTCAGCGCGATCGCGCCGCCGAGCGAATTGCCGAGCAGGACGGCCGGCCCGATCCCGAGCGCGGCGAGTTGCGCATGCAGCGCACCGACGAAGAAATCGAGCGTATAGGCGACGTCGGACGGCTTCGACGACTGCCCGTAGCCGGGCAGGTCGACGACGATCGCGCGATGGCCGGCCGCCGCGAACGCCGGATAGTTGTGCTTGAAGTTGCTGAAGCCGCTGGCGCCCGGCCCGCTGCCGTGAATGAACACCACCGGCCGGCCCTCGCCCGCCTCGAAATGATGCAGGCGCATGCCGCCCGGTACGTCGGTGAAGATGCCGGCCGGCGGCGTCGTGGGGGTCGTCATCGCGGGTTGTCTCCTTCGTCGTTCGATGGATGCCTGCCACGATGATTGCGCCGCCGGCGCCGGCCGGCATCATCCTTTCAGACTACGAAGCCGCGCGCACTTGTTCCTATCATCGGTCCACCGAAACGGAGGCGACGATGAACGGATTCGACTACAGCGGCAAGACGGTGCTCGTGACGGGCGGCACCAAGGGCATCGGGCGGCGCATCGCCGAACGGTTCCTCGCGGCCGGGGCGCGCGTGTTCGTCTGCGGACGCAGCGCGCCCGATACGCCGCCGTCGGCGAATGGCCGCACGGCTGCCTTCGTCGCGGCCGACCTGCGCGACATCGAGCAGGTCGACGCGATGCTCGCGACGATTCGCGACATGGCCGGCGGCCTCGACGTGCTCGTCAACAACGCGGGCGGCTCGCCGTTCGCGCTCGCGGCCGATGCGTCGCCGCGCTTCACCGAATCGATCGTGCGGCTGAACCTGATCGCGCCGCTGCAACTCGCGCAACGCGTGAACGCGATCATGCAGCCGCAGTCCACGGGCGGCGTGATGCTGTTCATCGCGAGCGTCAGCGCATCGCGACCGTCGCCCGGCACGGCCGCGTACGGCGCCGCGAAAGCCGGCCTCGTCAACGCGGTCACGTCGCTCGCGGTCGAGTGGGCGCCGCGCGTGCGCGTGTGCGCGATCAGCCCGAGCCTCGTGCAGACCGACGCGGCGACCGAAGGCCACTACGGCGACGATGCCGCGCTCGACGCGATTCGCGCGACGATTCCCGCCGGCCGGCTCGCGACACCCGACGACGTCGCCGCCGCCTGCCTGTTCCTCGCATCGCCCGACGCGTCGTACACGTCGGGCGCGAACCTGCGACTCGACGGCGGCGGCGAACGGCCCGCGTTCCTGTCGGCCGCACGGACGGACGCGCGCTGAACCATGCGACGCACACGGTGCGCAGCCGGTCGTTGCCGATGCTAGGGAAGTCCTCTAGTTCATTTTGACGATTCCCTGCTACCGCGATCTCCCTACTCTGCCTCTCACGACAACACACAGAGTCGACCGTCGTCGATACCCCAAGAGGAGACACCATGCATCAACGGATTTCGCGCCGTACCGACAAGCGGGCCGCCGCCACGCTGTCGACGCTGGCCGCCGCGCTGCTGACGTGCGCCGTTCCGGACGCACACGCCGGCAGCACGATCGCGCTCGGCGCCGACACGACGCTGGACTATACGTTCACGCTCAGTTACGGCCTCGGCATGCGCACCCGTGCGCCGAGCGGCAATCTGCTGACGCCGGCGAACATCAACGGTGACGACGGCGATCGCAACTTCGCGAAGAACAAGCTGATCGAGAACCAGGTCAGCCTGCTCGGCGAAGTGAACCTGAAGCATGACGACTGGGGGATATTCGTTCGCGCGGACACGTTCTACGACCAGGCGTATCGGCGCCCGAACTACAACGACGCGCCGGGCACCGTGAACCACTCCGGCCAGTACAACGACTTCACGAGCGACGCGCGCTACTGGTCGGGCGGCCACACGACGCTGCTCGCCGCGTACGCGTACAACACGTTCCATCTCGGTTCGACGAGCCTGAACGTGAAGGTCGGCGATCAGGTGGTCGCCTGGGGCGAAAGCCTGTTCTTCCCGAACATCGCGGGCGCACAGGGGCCGTCCGACGCGACCAAGTCGTACATGGCCGGCGCCGAGGTCAAGGACATCCTGCTGCCGGTGCCGCAGATCTCGACGCAGTGGCAGATCACGCCGAACTTCAGCCTGCTCGGCTACTACCAGTTCTCGTACCAGCAGAACCGGCTGACCGCGCCCGGCACGTACTGGAGCTACTCCGACGTCACGGGCCCCGGCGCGCAATACATCATCGGCCCGGGC
This sequence comes from Burkholderia sp. 9775_39, assembly GCF_015712225.1. Lineage (NCBI taxonomy): Bacteria > Pseudomonadati > Pseudomonadota > Betaproteobacteria > Burkholderiales > Burkholderiaceae > Burkholderia > Burkholderia sp. 9775_39. The sequence goes on from NZ_JACCQC010000005.1 coordinate 26,742, forward strand.
GGGATGATCATTCCGCGCGGCCCGGACGACAAGCCGAGCGCACGCAACCAGTGGGGGATCGGCGCGCGCTTTCGCATACTCGGCGACACCGAGCTCGGCCTGTACCACCTGCACTACAACGACATGAACCCGAGCGTCGTCACGACGTACTTCCCGACGCTGCAGTACCAGCAGAAGTATTTCAGCAACATCAAGCTGACCGGCGCGAGCTTCTCGACGCAGGTCGGCCCGGTGAACGTCGCGGGCGAAGTGTCGTACCGCCAGGGCGCGGCCGTGCTGGTCAATACGGCGACCGGCCCGCAGTCGACCCGCGCGAACGTGCTGCAGACCAACCTGTCGGGCATCTACTCGATCGGCCCGAGCTTCCTCGCGAACTCGCAATCGCTGATCGGCGAACTCACGTACGTGCACGCAGGCAGCATCTCGGCGCTCGACGGCTCGACCACGCTGTCGAATTCGCGCAACGCGCTCGCGATGGAGATCGCGTGGACGCTCAGCTACAAGAACGTGTTCAACGGCTGGGATCTCGACGTGCCGCTGACCTACACGCACGACCTGACGGGCACGTCGCCGCTCGCCGGCGCGCTCGGCTCGCTGACGGGCCAGGGCGATCACCGCGTGACGGCCGGCCTGACCTTCACGCGCCTGAGCAACCTGCAGCTGTCGCTCGTCTATGCCAAGTTCCTCGGCTCGCCGAACCCGGTCACGCGTCCGCTCTCGGATCGCGACTACGTACTGGCCACGGCGACCTATCACTTCTGAGCGGCCCGGCCGCTCGTCACTCAGCAACAAGAGGATCGATATGAAACGCATTCATCTCCCCCTCCTTCGCGCCTCGGTGATGGCCGCGTGCGCGGTCGTCGCGACGGCGTCGTTCCCGAAGGTCACGCCGGACGACCTGAAGGCGCTCGACGGCCCGCTGACGCCGATGGGCGCGCTGCGCGCCGCGAGCAAGGACAACGGCGTGCCGGAGTGGTCCGGCAAGTGGCTCGGCACGCCGCCCGACGTGCAGTACAAGCGCGGCGGCCGCTACCCCGATCCGTTCGCGAACGAGAAGCCGATCGCGACGATCACCGCGGAAAACATGGCGCAGTATGCGGAGCATCTGACCGACGGTCAGAAGGCGATGTTCAAGCGCTATCCGGCCACGTTCAAGATCAACGTCTACCCGAGTCATCGCGATTTCCGCTACACCGATTCCGTCTACAAGGACATCCGCACGTACGCGCCCGATTCGACGATGACGTCCGACGCGAACGGGCTGACCAACGCGCCGCCGCAGGTGCCCTATCCGATCCCGAAGACGGCCGCCGAGCTGCTGTGGAATCAGCGCATGTCGTCGGCGATCGGTGCAGAACAGGCAACCTACGACCAGGCGGTCGTCTATTCCGACGGCAACATCGCGTGGGGCAAGGTGCGCTACGACATCTACTCGCCGCGCAACGTCGGCAAGTACGACGTGAAGAATGACCTGAACAACCGCACGTTCTACCGCAACGCGACGGAGTTGCCGCTGTCCGACCGCGGCTCGCTGATCGTCGGCTTCCAGAACTGGGACAAGGCCGGCGCGGACAACGCGTCGCGCACGTGGATGTACAACCCCGGCACCCGGCGCGTGCGCCAGGCGCCGGAATACGGCTATGACCAGCCGCAGGGCCCGGGCGGCTTTCGCACCGTCGACGACGATCGCCTGTACAACGGCCCCGGCGACCGCTACGACTGGAAGATCGTCGGCAAGCGCGAAATCTACGTGCCGTACGACAACTACAAGGCGATGGACAGCTCGGTCAAGTATGCGGACCTGCTGACCAAGGGGCATGAAAACCCGGCGTACATCCGCTACGAACTGCATCGCGTGTGGGTGCTGCAGGCGACGCTGAAGAGCAACTACCGTCATCAGTATGCGAAGCGCGTGCTGTACATCGACGAGGATTCCTGGATGACGCTGCTCGCCGACAACTACGACGCGCGCGGCCAGCTGTGGCGCACCAACGTCGCGACGACGCTGTATGCGTATGACGCGAAGACGTTCTATCCGGGCGTCGTGTTCTTCCACGACCTGATCTCCGGCGCGTACATGGCCGACCGCCTCACCAACGAAGGCCCGATGCCGAAGCTCGACAACAGCCCGCAGTTCAGCGAAGCGTACTTCTCGCCGGACGCGATCCGCAGTTCGGGCAACTGATCGATCGACGCGGCCTGCCCGCGCTCCACGCGCCGGAGCCCCGGCTCCGGCGCACGACGCCGCCCGCGACGGCGGCCTTTTTCCATTCGAGGGCCCTTTCATGTCTTCCCGCCTGCATACGACGCTCGGCGACGAGCTGTACGCCGCGTGGCACGCGCGCGCGCCGGTCGCGCCGCTGTCGAGCCGCCCGCGCCGTCTGTCGCTCGACGATGCCTATCTCATCCAGCAGCGCTTCATCGAACGCCGCGTCGAACACGGCGAAGCGGTCGTCGGCAAGAAGATCGGCGTGACGAGCCAGGCCGTGCAGGACATGCTGAACGTGCGCCAGCCCGATTTCGGCATCCTGCTGTCCGGCATGCACCATGCGGCCGGCGAAGCGATCGCGACCGACTCGCTGATCGCGCCGCGCGCCGAGGGCGAGATCGCGTTCATCCTCGCGCGCGACCTGCGCGGCCCCGGCATCGACCGCACCGACGTGATCGCCGCGACGGCCGCCGTCGCGCCCTGCTTCGAGATCGTCGACTCGCGCATCCGCGACTGGGCGATCCGGATCGAGGACACCGTCGCCGACAACGCTTCGTGCGGTGTGTACGTACTCGGCGATGCGCGCGTCGATCCGCGCACGCTCGATCTCGCCGCCTGCGAGATGACGATCGAGAAAAACGGCGAGCCCGTCGCGCGCGGTCGCGGCGATGCGGCGCTCGGCCATCCCGCCGATGCGGTCGCGTGGCTCGCGAACACGCTCGCCGCCTACGACGTGCCGCTGCTTGCCGGCGAGATCGTGCTGTCCGGCTCGCTCGCGAAACTGATTCCGGTCACGGCCGGCGACACGCTGTCGATGCACATCGCCGGCATCGGCGGCTGCGACGTCCGCTTTATCTAAAGGAACACTCCCGATGAAGAAAATCAAATGCGCATTGATCGGGCCGGGCAACATCGGCACCGATCTGTTGTACAAGCTGCGCCGTTCGCCGGTGCTCGAACCCGTGTGGATGGTCGGCGTCGACCCGGCATCCGACGGCCTCGCACGCGCACGCGAGTTCGGCCTGAAAACCACCGACAAGGGGGTCGACGGGCTGCTGCCGCACGTCGTCGGCGACGAGATCCGCATCGCATTCGACGCGACGTCGGCATACGTGCATCGCGACAATTCCGACAAGCTCACCGCGCTCGGCGTGAAGATGATCGACCTGACGCCCGCGGCGATCGGGCCGTATTGCGTGCCGCCGGTGAACCTCGATGCGCATCTCGACAGCGCGCAGACGAACGTGAACATGGTGACCTGCGGCGGCCAGGCGACGATTCCGATGGTGTATGCGGTGTCGCGCGTACAGCCGGTCGCGTACGGCGAGATCGTCGCGACCGTGTCGTCGCGCTCGGTCGGCCCCGGCACGCGCAAGAACATCGACGAGTTCACGCGCACGACGTCCGGCGCGATCGAACAGGTCGGCGGCGCACGCAAGGGCAAGGCGATCATCGTCATCAACCCGGCCGAGCCGCCGCTGATCATGCGCGACACGATCCACTGCCTGACCGACGGGCCGCCCGACGTCGACGCGATCACCGCGTCCGTGCATGCGATGGTCAAGGAAGTGCAACGCTACGTGCCCGGCTACACGTTGAAGAACGGCCCGGTGTTCGACGGCAATCGCGTGTCGGTGTTCATGGAAGTCGAGGGGCTCGGCGACTACCTGCCGAAGTACGCGGGCAACCTCGACATCATGACCGCCGCCGCGGCCGCCACGGCCGAGCGTTTCGCCGAACAGATGCTGGCCGCGACGGCCGCCACCGCTTGAGCCGAGGAGCCACACGATGTCACTTGCAGGCAAGAAGATCACCGTCCACGACATGTCGCTGCGCGACGGGATGCACCCGAAGCGCCACCAGATCACGCTCGACCAGATGCGCGACATCGCGCGCGGGCTCGACGCGGCCGGCGTGCCGCTGATCGAGGTCACGCACGGCGACGGCCTCGGCGGCGCGTCGGTCAACTACGGGTTTCCCGCGCACACCGACGAGGCGTACCTGAGCGCCGTGATTCCGGAGCTGAAACAGGCCCGGGTGTCCGCGCTGCTGCTGCCCGGCATCGGCACCGTCGAGCACCTGCGCATGGCGCACGCACTCGGCGTCGGCACGATCCGCGTCGCGACGCACTGCACCGAGGCCGACGTGTCCGAGCAGCATATCGGCCTCGCACGCACGCTCGGGCTCGACACGGTCGGCTTCCTGATGATGGCGCACATGTCGTCGCCGGCACAGCTCGTCGTACAGGCGAAGCTGATGGAGTCGTACGGCGCGAACTGCATCTACATCACCGATTCGGCCGGCCACATGCTGCCCGACGACGTGACCGCGCGAATCGGCCAGGTGCGCGACGCGCTGAAGCCGGAGACGGAGCTCGGCTTCCACGGCCACCACAACCTCGCGATGGGCGTCGCAAATTCGGTCGCGGCGGTCGCCGCCGGCGCGAACCGGATCGACGCGGCGGCGGCCGGCCTCGGCGCCGGCGCGGGCAACACGCCGATGGAAGTGTTCGTCGCGGTGTGCGACCGGATGGGGATCGAAACGGGCGTCGACGTATTCGCGATTTCCGACGTCGCCGAGGATCTCGTCGTGCCGATCATGGATGCGCCGATCCGTCTCGACCGCGACGCGCTGACGCTCGGCTATGCGGGCGTCTACTCGTCGTTCCTGCTGTTCGCGAAGCGTGCGGAAGCGAAGTACGGGATTCCGGCGCGCGACATCCTCGTCGAGCTGGGCCGTCAGCGGCTCGTCGGCGGGCAGGAGGACATGATCGAGAATGCGGCGCTGACGATGGTGCGGGCGCGGGAGGTGGCGGCGTAGGCGGACGAGGTCGTGCACGGCCGACCAACGGAAACGGGGCGCAAGCCCCGTTCGTCGTTGGATGCACGGGCATGTCGATTGCGCGCGCCCGGGGCACCCGCCTGCTGACACCACGCTGTCAGCAGGCGGGCCCTAAGCTCGAACGTCCGACACCCGAGGAGCATCGCCCGTGGCCCATACCGGAGAACTGGCCGCACTGGCCGAGCGCGCCGTCAAACGACGCGGCGTCACCCTGCTGACCCTGTGCCTCGCCGTACTCGTCGCGCAGGTCGACACGGCCGTCGTCAATCTCGCGACGCGCGCCATCGGCGCCTATTTCCACGCCGGTGTCGGTGCATTGCAATGGGTCGTCGACAGCTACAACCTCACGTACGCGGTGCTGCTGCTGACCGGCGGCCTGCTCGCCGACCTGTACGGCCGGCGCCGCATCTTCATGGCCGGCACGGCCGTTTTCACGCTTGCGTCGCTGCTGTGCGCGCTCGCGCCATCGGTATCGGTGCTGATCGCCGCACGTGCGCTGGCCGGCGTCGGCGCGGCGTTGTTACTGCCGGCGTCGCTTGCGATCGTGCGCGTCGTGTGGCGCGATCCGGTCGCGCGCGGCCGCGCGCTCGGCATCTGGGCCGCGTGCAACGGCGTCGCGATGGCGCTCGGCCCGACGCTCGGCGGCGTGCTGATCCGGCACTTCGGCTGGCGCAGCATCTTTTTCGTCGTCGTGCCGCTGAGCGTCGCCGCGATGCTGCTCGCGATTCCGGCCGTGCCCGAATCGTCCGATCCGCACGGCCGTCATTTCGACGGTGCGGCGCAAGTCGCGGGCGCACTCGCGCTCGGCGCGCTCGCGTATGCGGCGATCGTGTTCCGCGACGCACCGGTCGCCTGCACGATCGCCGGCTGCATCGCGGTCGCGTCGTTCGTCGCGTTCGTGGCGATCGAGCGCCACCACGGAGAATCCGCGCTGGTGCCGCTGGACCTCTTCCGGATCAGCGCATTTCGCGGCGCGATCGCCGCGACCACCGGCATGACGTTCGGAATGTACGGCGTGCTGTTCCTGCTGCCGCTGACGTGGCAAAGCGTCGGCCGCCTCGATTCGACCGGCGCGGGGCTCGCGCTGCTGCCGATGGCACTCGTGTTCGTCGTCGTGTCGCCGTGGTCGGGGCCGTTGTCGGAGCGTATCGGCACGCGTGCGACGACGGCCGGCGGTGTCGCGGTGATCGCGAGCGGGCTCGCCGCGATCGGCGCATCGGCCGAGTCAGCGAGCCTGCTCGGCGCCGAAATCGGGCTGGCGTTGACGGGGCTCGGGATGGGGATCGCGACAGGCCCGCTGATGACCGTCGCGGTCGGTGCGGTCGACGCGGCGCGTTCGGGCACCGCCAGCGCGCTCGTCAACGTCGCGCGAATGACCGGCGCGACGCTCGGCATCGCGGTGCTCGGCACGGCGTTCGCAGCCGCGCATGGCGGCGCGGCCGGCCTGCGCGTCGCGATGCTCGCCGGCGCGGCGGTTCAACTGACGGGCGCGGCGGTATCGGCGGTCAGCGTGCAGCGGGCGGCATGACGCGACACATGCGCACCCGCCGTTCGCTCAATGGTGCTTCCCGCCATGTTTGCGCACCCGGTGCTCGGCGCGCTTGCGCAGCAGCACCGGCATCAGTTCCTCGATGTACTGGCGCGCCTGCCCGCGCGTGACGATCTCGCTGAAGCGCTGATGCGCGTGATCCTGGCCAACCAGCGCCGCATGCGCTTTCCTCAGGATGTGCAGATAGGCGATCAGGCTCGTGCCATCGCGCACGGGCAGCGCATCGCGCGGGTCCGGCGTCGGGGCGGTACTCATGCTCGGATCCTTTGCGGACAATCGGTCCGGCAGGTTGTCGTGACGAGCCCGCACCGAAGGGATTGAAAGCCGCGTGCGGGCCGCGAATTGCCGACGAGTGTACGACCGCGCCGGCCCGCGCGTAAAGCCGCCGGCGAACGACGTCGCAACAGGTGCGTTCAGTCGCCGGCCGGTGCGGACGACGATGCGTTTCGCCCGGCTCGTGCGGTTCGGAACGGGGAGACTTGCTGCAGGACGCGGCCGCCTGAGCGTGGTACACGCACGGCGCCGGCAAAGGCGGGAGAAGCCGCCGCGGCGCGATGGCGCCGCGGCGACCGGCGAACGGCACACCGTGCGCCGTTCAGCCGGTTCGTCCGGCCGTGCGGCCGGACGGGTGTCGATCGGTGCGCGCTGCTGCGCACCGATGGTGGCCGCTTAGCGGCGCGGCTGCCCGCTTCGCGGCGGACGCGGCGAATTCGCGTCCTTGTGCCGGAAGTTGATGCGCCCCTTGGTGAGGTCGTACACCGACAGTTCGAGCGTCACGCGATCGCCCGCGAGAATGCGGATGTGGTTCTTGCGCATGCGGCCCGACGCGTATGCGCCGACCACGACGCCGTTTTCCAGCGTGACACGGTATTTGCTGTCCGGCAGCACTTCGTCGACGATTCCGTCCAGTTCCAGCAGTTCTTCTTTTGCCAAACCAATTCCTCCAGACAAGGTGATTGACCGCGGCCGGCGACTGCCCGGCGCCGATTCCCGCAAACGGGACGGCGGCAGGCAGGCTGCCGGGATCGGTTCGTTCAGACGGGCCTCGGGCCTGTCTTGCGATCGGAGCCCGGCGCGTTGCGACGTTCGGGCGGTCGGTGGCTGCGGCGCCAGCAGCGCCGCGCAAGTCGGGACCGCGCCAGCTACGGCATGGCGGCGGTCTGCTCGGGTTGATGCGTTGAAGCGGTGATGCGCTCGCAAAACGGCTTGCGCTTCGCGAGGGCGTTGCGTCGCATGCGGTTCAGGCATGCGATGAGGGAGGCGTCACGACCGATGCATCGTGAATGTCGCGATGCATCGGTCGTGCGCATCGGAACGCACAGGCCGCCGTCAGGCAGCGCCCCGCGCGATACTCCATCCGGCACCGGCCGCCGATCGGCGACCGCTGCCGATGCGGCTTACTGCGGCGTGATGTTCGACGCTTGCAGACCCTTCGGGCCACGCTTCACTTCGAAGCTGACCTTCTGGCCTTCGGCCAGGGTCTTGAAGCCCGTGCCGCGAATTTCCGAGAAATGGGCGAACAGATCGTCGCCGCCGTTGTCCGGGGAAATGAAACCAAAGCCCTTGGTTTCGTTGAACCACTTGACGGTACCGGTATCCACAAATACTTCCTTAATACAAATGACGAATGGTGAACATGCGCCCGCGACGGGCACAGAAAGAATCAAAGAGGGAGAGACCAACGACTGCCGCACGGTGTGCGGCCAATGATGAGCAATCGAACTTCTTGACGACTTCGGTCTCGGACACTACGCGGTAGCGGCCGTTTCGTCAAGTTCTTTTGGTGCGGCGCACAAGCGCAGGCGCCCGGCGCGCCTTCTGCGGCGGGTGTTGCCGGCCGATCGACGCGCTTTCGATGCGCCCCTATTTTCCGACCGGCCTGCCCCTTTCTTACTGCGGCTCGAACACGTGATGCAGCGCCGGCGGCGCGTCGCCTTCGCGAATGCGCATCTCGAACGCCTTGCGCGCGACGCTCGCGGGCCGCACGTCGGCCACGTCCAGGTAGAACTGCGAATACCAGTCGCGCATCTGGTACAGCGGGCCGTCGCCTTCGCACAGCAGCGGGTTGTCGATCCGCGTCTTGCTGTGCCAGATGTCCACGTCCTCGTAGAACGCGCGCTGCGCTTCCTTCACGTACGCATTCGCGATCTCCATGTTCTGCTCGTCGGACAGTCCGGCCACCTTCTTCACGATCACGCCGTACCGCAGCTCGAAGCTGTTCATGTCGATCGGCACGTGGCAGTTCAGCAGCACCGAATGGATCGGCTGCCCGTTGCTCTGCCCCGTCATCTGCGTGATGTGCACGGCCGGCCCGAAATAGGTCGACAGCGCGGTCAGGCTGTCGCCGCCCAGCTTCTCGCTGCGGCCGACCAACAGCTGCGTCGCCTTGTGGTGCTCGAACAGGTTCGCGAAATAGTCGATCGGCGCACGGTGCACGGTCGCGAAGTGCGCGACGTCCGAGATGTTGTCGACCAGCTCGCGGCAATTCGCGTGGATCACCATCTTGTCGATGACCCAACCCGACCATTCGTCCGAGAAACACACGTCGAGGCGCGGAATCGCGACCTCGGCCGGCGGCGCATGGCCTTCCGGGTCGTTCCACACGAACAGCAGGTTGTTTTCCTCGCAGGTCGGCCACGCGCCGATGCGCGCCTTCGGCGGAATCCGCTTGCAGTACGGAATCGACGCGCACTGCCCTTCGCCGTTCCACGCCCAGCCGTGGAACGGGCACACGAGGGTGTCGCCCTGGACCGTGCCGAGGCTCAGGTCAGCGCCCATGTGCGGGCAATAGGCGTCGACGACGTTGACCTTGCCGGTCGAATCGGCGAACGCGGCGAGCTTGCGGCCGAAGATGTTCAGCGTATGCGGCTTGCCGTCCTGGTAGTCGCGGGCGAGGCCGAGGCAGTGCCAGCCGCGCGCATAGCGCTGCGCGAGCGGCTGGGCTTCGATCTTGTAAGGGCGTGCGGACATGTGGGTTGACTCCTCTTGTGGAGAGCGCGCGGCGGCCCGCCGCGCGCGGGGAAAATCGGCGCGCCGTTCAGCGCACCGGGTTGCCGTGTTCGAGTGCGGGCGCCGGCTGCGGCGGCGCGGGGGTCGCCGGCGACGGCTGCTGCTTCGGCAGGCGGCGCTCGGCACGCTCGACGCCGAGCCACGCGGCGAGCGCGGGCAGCAGGAACACCGCGCCGAACAGGTTCACGAGGAACATGAACGCAAGCAGCACGCCCATGTCGACCTGGAACTTCAGCGCGGAGAACGCCCACGTGCCGACGCCGATGAACATCGTGACGGCCGTGAACAGCGCCGCCGTGCCGCGCTGGCGCATCGCATCGGCGAACGCGTCCGGCAGCGTCGCGCCGTGGCGGAGGTCGTGCTGCAGGCGCTCGTACAGGTAGATCCCGTAGTCGACGCCGACGCCCACGCCGAGCGTGATCACCGGCAGCGTCGCGACCTTCAGCCCGATGCCGAGCCGCGCCATCACCGCGTTGCACAGGATCGACACGAGCGTGAGCGGCACGATGATGCACAGCACCGCGCGCCACGAGCGGAACGTGAGCGCGCAGAGCAGCGCGATCGCGCCGAAGATCGACAGCAGCATCGCGATCTCCGCGTCGCCGACCGCCTCGTTGGTCGCGGCCATCACGCCGACGTTGCCGCCCGCGAGCCGGAACGCGACGTTCGGCGTCGGATTCTCGGCCGCGAAGCGCTTGATCTCGTCGACGATGTGCGCGATGGTCGTGCCTTCGTGGTTCTTCGTGTAGATCAGGACCTGGATCGCCTTGCAGTTCGCGGTGTTCATCCCGTTGTCGGGATCGAACGCGTTGGCGCCCTGCGTGAGCCCGTCGCTGGAACGCGGCAGCGCGGCCCAGCGCGGGTTGCCTTCGTTGAACGCGGCGATAAACACCTTGCCCTGCGACGCGACGCTCGTCACCGACTGCACGCCGGCCACGCCGCGCATGTTCATCTCGAACCGTTCGATCGCGCTCATCACCGGGTAATGCAGGCATGCGTCGTCGAAGCCGGTCGTCTCGACGATCACCGACAGCACGTCCACGCCGATGTTGTACTGGTGCGTGATCGCCGCGTTGTCGACGTTGTAGCGCGAGTTCGCGCGCAGCTCCGGCGCGCCGGTGCCGATGTCGCCGATCTCCAGCCGGCGCGATTCGAGCGTGCCGTACGCGAGCAGCGCGAGCGCCACCGCGAACACGCCGAGCGCCGGCGCCGGCCGCGCGAACACCGCGAAGCGCGACCACATCCAGCTGCCGCCGGCCGCCGCGGTGCGCTGCGCGCGCGCCAGCGTGCCGGGCTCGAGCCGCGTGTACGACAGCAGGATCGGCAGGAACACCTTGTTGGTCACGATCATCAGCAGCACGCCGAGGCATGCGGTGATGCCGAGTTCACGCACGATGTCGATCCTGATCCGCATGATCACCATGAAGCCGAGCGCGTTGGTCAGCAGCGCGACGGTGCCCGGCACGAACAGCTTGCGGAACGCGTCGCGCGCGGCGTCGACCGACGACGCGCCGCGCACCAGCGCCTGCTTCCACGCGTTGGTCATCTGCACCGCGTGCGACACGCCGATCGAGAAGATCAGGAACGGCACGAGGATCGACATCGGGTCGATGCCGAGCCCGAGCAGCGGCAGCGCGCCGAGCAGCCAGACGACCGGCAGCAGCGCGACGACGAGCGCCAGCGCGGTGGTCTTCAGCGAACGCGTATACGCGAACAGCAGCGCGGCCGTGACGAGGAACGCGAGCGCGAAGAACGCCATCACGCCGGCGATCCCGGCTTCGACGTCGCCCACCAGCTTCGCGAAGCCGATGATGTTCACGTCGATGCCCCGTTTCGCGTACTTCGCGCGAATCTCCTCCAGCTGGCGCGCGACCGCGCTGTAGTCGAGCCGCTTGCCGGTCGCGGGATCGGTCTCGCGCAGTTCCGCGCGGATCAGCGCCGACTTCAGGTCGTTGCCGACCAGCCGGCCGATCTGCCCCGAGCGCGCGACGTTGCGGCGCACCTTCGCGAGATCGTCCGGGTTCGCGCTCGAGAACTGGCCGGGCACCACCACGTCGCCGCGAAAACCGGCCTCGGTCACCTCGGTGTAGTGGACGTTCGGCGTGAACAGCGAGAACACGCGCGAACGGTTCACGCCGGGGATGAAGAACACGTCGTCGGTCGCGTGGCGCAGCGCGTCCATGAAGGTCTGGTTGTAGATGTCGCCGTCACCCTTCCAGCGCAGGCTCACGAGGATCGTGTTCGCGCCGGGGAACGCCCCCGCATAGCGTTCGAACACCTGCATGTACGGGTGCTGCATCGGGATCATCTTGTTGAAGCCCGGATCGAGCTTCAGCCGCGTCGCGGACAGCCCGAGCGCGAGCGTCACCGCGACGCACAGCAGCATCAGCAGCCGGCGCCGGCGGATGATCGTGTTGGCGCAGCGCTCGACGAACGTGGCGAGGCGCGACGCGGAAACGGCTTCAGGGGGACGGGACAGGTCGTTCATGGAATTCTCGTGTCGGGACGGACGGGCGATGCGAAACGAACGGATACGGGCGAAAAACGGCGGCTGCATCGATCGCGGCCGCCGGGCCGCGCGTCAGGACGGCGACACGGCGAGCGGCGCGACGCCGGATTCGCCGCCGAGCAGCAGCGCGCCGTGCCCCATGTCGAGCACGGCCGCGAGGCTCTGCACGCCGCCGAGCTTGCGTACGTCGAAAGTCAGCCCGCCGTCTTTCGACACGACGATCGCGCCGCCCTGGCCGACCAGCACGAGTTCGCCATCCGCGAGCTGCGTCGCGCCGAAATACGACACCGGCACGTGGCTGTCGACGTGCGTCCAGGTCGCGCCGTGATCGGTGCTGCGCACCACGTTGCCGCGCATCCCGTATGCGACCCAGTCGCCGTTCGCGAGCATCAGCGCGCCGAACAGCGAACCCGCGTACGGCGACGGCGGCTTGTCCCACGTGACGCCGTTGTCGGCCGAGCGCAGCAGCGTGCCGCTCTCGCCCGCGACCAGCAGGTTGCCGCGGCCGTCACCGACGATCGCGTTCAGGTGGCGGTCGCCGGCCGGCGTCTTCACCGTCCGCCAGTTGACACCCGCATCGTCCGAGCGCAGCAGCTGGCCGAAGCTGCCGGCCGCGAACAGCGGGCCGTCGGCGGTGCCCCAGATCGACAGCAGCGGATCGGAATGGTCGTGGTCGATGTGCACCTCGCGCCAGTGCATGCCCGCGTCGTCGCTGCGCACGATCCGCCCGTCGTGGCCGACCGCGATCCCGAGCGTCGGCGTGATGAAGCGCACCTGCGTGAGCGTCGATGCCGGGTCGTGCGCGATCGCCGCCGGCCGCCAGTGCGCACCCGCGTCGTCGCTCAGCAGGATCACGCCGCGCTCGCCGACCGCGACGATGCGCGTCGTGCCGGCACGGGCGAGCCCGTTGATCTGCAATCGGTCGGCATGGATCGCGGTGACCGGGAACGCCGGCAGCGGGCGCGGCGAGAATGCGAACAGCGCGGCGCCGAGCACGAGCGCCGATATCGCGAGTCCGGGCAAGGTTCGTTTCATGCTTGTCTCCTGTGTCTGCGGTCGACGGCGGCAGGCGCCGAAGCGCCGACCACCGTCGGCCGCCAGTCTCCGGGCCGTCGGTCGTTGCCGCGGCCTCGAAGGGTCCTGAATGGATGGCCGCTCGTGCGGCGCGGCACGTCCGCGTGCCGCTACCGGGCGTTATGCGCCGACGTCGAACAGCGCGGCCGCCCCCATCCCGCCGCCGATGCACATCGTCACGACCGCGTGCCGCACACCGCGCCGCGCGCCTTCGAGCAACGCGTGCATCGTCATCCGCGTGCCCGACATCCCGAACGGATGGCCGAGCGCGATCGCGCCGCCGTCCACGTTCAACCGGTCGTCCGGGATGCCGAGCGTGTCGCGGCAGTACAGCGCCTGGCACGCGAATGCCTCGTTCAGCTCCCACAACCCGACGTCGGCCACGGTCATCCCGAAGCGCGCCAGCAGCTTCGGAATCGCGAACACCGGGCCGATACCCATCTCGTCCGGCGCGCAGCCTGCCACCGCGAGGCCGCGGAACACGCCGAGCGGCGTCAGCCCGCGACGCGTCGCCTCGGCGCGCGACATCACGACCACGGCCGCCGCGCCGTCCGACAGCTGCGATGCGTTGCCCGCGGTCACGAACTCGCCCTGCTCGACGAGCTTGCCGCCGCTCCACGACGGCTTCAGCCCCGCGAGCCGCTCGGCCGTCGTGTCGGCGCGCACGCCCTCGTCGCGCGCCGCGCGCACCGCTTCGTGGCCGGCCGGATTGCCTTCCTCGTCGAACAGCGCGCGCCGCACGTCGAGCGGCGCGATTTCCGCGTCGAAGCGGCCGGCTGCCTGCGCGCCGGCGGTGCGCTGGTGGCTCTGCAGCGCGAATGCGTCCTGCGCCGCGCGCGAAATGCCGTAGCGGCGCGACACGATCTCGGCCGTTTCCATCATCGCGATGTACGCGTCGGGCTGGTGCTCGAGCACGGCCTGCGAACGCGCGCGATACGCGTTCTTGTGCTTGTTCTGCGTGAGCGAGATCGACTCGACGCCGCCCGCGACGACGATCCGCGCATCGCCCGCGCCGATGCTGCGCGCCGCGCTCGCGATCGACATCAGGCCCGACGAGCACATGCGGTCGATCGCCATCCCCGGCACCGACGCCGGCAGCCCGGCCGCCGCGGCCGACAGGCGGCCGATGTTGTAGCCCTGCGTGCCCTGCTGCGCGGCGCAGCCGATCAGCACGTCGTCGACGTCGGCCGGCGCGACGCCCGCGCGTTCGAGCGCGGCGCGCACGACGTGGCCGCCCAGCGCGGGCGCCTCGGTGTCGTTGAACATGCCGCGAAACGCCTTGCCGATCGGCGTGCGTGCGACGGAAACGATGACTGCGTCTTCCATGTGCTGGCTCTCTGAATCGGAAACTAGAAGTAATAGCGGCTGATCGTGTCGGCCACGCAGCCGGGCCTGGCCTCGCCGTCGATCTCGACGGTCACGCGAATCCATGCCTGCACGCCACCGTCGAGCGGCTCGACGCGCAGCAGCTCGCCGACGCCGCGCACGCGTGCGCCGACCTTCACCGGCGCGGGAAAACGGATCCTGTCGCAGCCGTAGTTGACGCCGAGCCGCGCGCCGTCGATGCGCACGATCTGCGGCAGGAAATGATTGACGAGCGCCAGCGTCAGGTAGCCGTGCGCGATGCATGCGCCGAACGGGCCGTCCTTCGCACGCACCGGATCGACGTGCACCCACTGGTGATCGCCCGTCGCATCGGCGAAGCCGTCGATGCGGAACTGGTCGATCGCGAGCCACGCGCTCGCGCCGAGCGTGTCGCCGACGGCGGCCGCGAGTTCGCCGGGATGCGCGAACACGCGCGGCGTCGCGCGGACGGAGTCGAGGGTCGTATCCATCATGCGTGCTGGCTGCTGACCGACAGCACTTCGCCCGTCATGTACGACGCGTAATCGCTTGCCAGGAACACCATCACGTTCGCAACCTCCCAGACTTCGGCGGCGCGCCCGAAGGCTTCGCGCGACGCCAGTTGATTCAGCAAATCGGCCGGAGCCGACTTCTTCAGAAAATCGTGCATCGCGATGCTCGGCGCGACCGCGTTGATGCGCACGCCGTACGGCGACGCCTCGAGCGCCGCGCAGCGCGTGAGCGCCATCACGCCCGCCTTCGCCGCCGCGTAGTGCGCCTGTTCCGCCTGCGCACGCCAGCCGAGCACCGATGCGTTGTTGACGATCGCGCCGCGGCCGCGGGCCTGCATGTGCGGCAGCATCGCGCGCGTCATCCGGAACGTCCCGGTGAGGCTAATGTCGATCACGCGCGACCATTCGGCATCGTCCATATCGACGATGCGGGTCGATCCGCCGAGCCCGGCGTTGTTGATCAGCACGTCGACGCCGTCGAGCCTGTCCTGCGCTTCGGCGACCAGCGCCTGCACGTCGGCCTCGACCGCGACGTTGCACAGGCGGCCATGGACCTGCTGCAGCCCGGTTTCCGCGCGCAGCGTCTCGACGGCCTGTGCGAGGCGCTTGTCGTGGATATCCGAAATGAACAGCGCGCGGCAGCCTTCCTCCGCGCAGCGGCGCGCGGCCGCGAAGCCGATGCCGGCGCCCGCGGCAGCCGTGATCAACACCGATTTGCCGGCGAGCAACTGATGGCCGGGAACGTATGCCGGCGCTTTCTGGATCTGGGGTTCGGTCATGCTGTGCCTCGTGGTTCTCTTGGCATGCCGAGCCCGCGCTCGGCCATGATGTTGAGCTGGATTTCGTTGGTGCCCGCGTAGATCGTGTCCGCGCGGGAGAACAGGAATACGCGCTGCAGATGGGTGAGCTTGTCGTCGGCCGGATCGAGCACGTTCGCGCGCGGGCCGAGTGCGTCCATCGCGAGCTGGCCGAGATCGCGGTGCCAGTTCGACCAGAAGTACTTGTAGATCAGCGCCTCGCGCCGCAGCGACGCACCCGAGCCGCCGTCGGCATCGTCCGCGCCGGACAGCATCCGCAGCGCGTTGTAGCGCATCACGCGCAGCCCGGCCCACGCGCGGCCGATCCGCTGGCGCAGCACGGGGTCGCGGTCCGCGCCCGATTCGCGCGCCGCGTCGATCACCCATTCGAGTTCGCGGACGAACTGCATCTGCTGGCCGAGCGTCGACATCCCGCGCTCGAAGCCGAGCAGCGTCATCGCGATCCGCCAGCCGTCGCCGGCCGCGCCGACCAGATCGCGTGCGTCGGCCCGCGCGCCGTCGAAGAACACCTCGTTGAATTCCGCGCCGCCGTTGAGCTGCCTGATCGGCCGGATCTCGATGCCCGGCTGGTCGAGCGGCATCAGCAGGAACGACAGCCCCTTGTTGCCCGTCGACGCGGGATCGGTGCGGGCGAGCACGAAGATCCAGTCGGAATCGTGCGCGAGCGACGTCCATACCTTCTGGCCGTGCACGCGCCACGCGCCGTCCGCGTCCTGCTCGGCGCGCGTGCGGACGTTGGCGAGGTCCGAACCCGCGCCGGGCTCCGAGTAGCCCTGGCACCAGAACTGCGTGCCGGCCAGGATGCCGGGCAGGAAGCGCGCGCGCTGGTCGTCGGTGCCGCACGCGACGAGCGTCGGCCCAAGCAGCCCTTCGCCGATGTGGCCCATCCGTCCGGGACCGCCGGCGCGCGCATATTCCTCGTGAAAGATCACCTGCTCGGCGACCGAGAAGCCGCGCCCGCCCTGGCGGGTCGGCCAGCCGAGGCCGGTCCAGCCGCCGTTGGCCAGTTCGCGCTCCCACGCCTTGCGCAACGCGGGCCACGCTTCCTCGTCGCCGGGGCCGCCGCGGTATTTCAGGCATGCGAATTCGCCGGTCAGGTGCGATTGCACCCAGTCCGCCACTTCGTGCCGCAATTGCCGTTCACGCGTTTCGCTGTTCATTGGAGGGCTCCTGCGCGCGCGACCGATGCACGCGTGGCGATCGAAACCGGCGACGCTGCCCGGGCTTCGTCGCGCGGCGATGCGCCGCCGTCGATCGCACGGGATGCGATCCATTCGAGCAGGTGCGGCGTGCTGCCGAACTGAGCGCTCGACGCCTGTGCGCGCTTGAAATAGAGATGCGGGTCGTATTCCCACGTGAAACCGACACCGCCATGCAGCTGGATCGCTTCCTGCGCGCAGAACGCATACGCATCGTTCGCGGCGGCCTTCGCGGCCGCGATGTCGGCGCGCAACGCGGCGCCCGGCATCGCGCCGGTTTCGGCATCCCATGCGTGCGCGGCGCCGAGTACGGCCGAACGCGCCGCTTCGATCAGCACCATCATCTGCGCGCATCGATGCTTGACGGCCTGGAACGACGCGATCGCCCGGCCGAACTGCACGCGCTGGCTCGTGTAGTCGAGCGTCAGGTCGAGGCATTGCTGCGCGCCGCCGAGCTGTTCGGCGGCCAGCGCGAGCGCCGCGAACCAGGCGGTGCGTTCCATCGTCCGGGCCGCGGCGGCGCCGACGGCGAGCAGCGCGTCGCGGCTCACGCGCGTTTCGTCGAGAACGATGCGCGCGATCGGCCGCGTCGCATCGAGCGTGTCGAGCGGCGTGACGGTCAGGCCCGTTGCCGTTGCGACGTCGATCGCGAACAAACCGATCGACTGCCCTTCGTTCGCGATCCGGGCGGGAATCAGCAGCAGATCGGCGCGCACGCCGTCGATCACCTGCGCGATCTCGCCGGACAGCGCGTAGCCGCTCGCGGCCTCTTCCGCGACGACCGGCAACGACCACGAACCTGCGGGCATCTCGAATGGCAGCGCCAGCGTCGCGCTGCACGCGCCTTCGGCGATCTTTGCAAGCCAGCCGGTGGCGCCGGCCGCCTCGCGGCAGCCAGCCAGTGCGGTCGCCGCCAGGCACGCGGTCGAAAAATACGGCACGCACGCGACGCGCCGGCCGAGCTGCTCCATCAGCACCGTCTGTTCGACCGCGCCGAGCCCGAGCCCGCCCGCCGCTTCCGGCAGCGCAAGCGCGTTCCAGCCGAGCTCGCCCGCGAGCGCGGCCCACAGCGCATCGTCGCGGCCGGCCGATTGCTCGATCGCGCGGCGTACGTCGGCGGACGCGCTGCGTTCGGCGAGCACGTCGGCCGCCGCGTCGCGGATCATCGCCTGTTCGTCGGTGAGCGCCAGATCCATCGGTCAGCTCCCGTACACGCGCTGCGCGGGCCGCGCGTCGGCCAGCAGTTGCGCGACCGCCGGGCCAACCTCGGCCGCCGCCCAGCGCGCGCCGCGATCGACACGGGGGCCGGTGCGCCAGCCTTCGGCGACCGCGATCATCCCGCCCGCGACCTCGAACACCTGGCCCGTCACGTCGGCCGACTGCGCGCTGCCGAGCCACACCACCAGCGGCGCGACGTTGGCCGGATCGAAATAATCGAAGCCGCCGTCCTCGGGCTTCTTCATCATGTCGGCGAACACGCCTTCGGTCATCGACGTGCGCGCGGCCGGCGCCAGCGCGTTCACGCGCACGCCATAGCGCTGGAGTTCCGCCGCCTGCATCAGCGTGAGCGCGGCGATCCCCGCCTTTGCCGTGCCGTAGTTCGACTGGCCGATCGAGCCTTGCAGCCCGGCGCCCGAACTCGTGTTGACGATCCGCGCGTCGACCGGGTTACCGGCCTTCGCGGCGTCGCGCCACGCGCGTGCCAGCACGCTCGACAGACAGAAGTGGCCGCGCAAATGCACGCGCATCACGTCGTCCCAGTCGGTTTCGGTCATGCTCGTGAACATCTTGTCGCGGCAGATGCCCGCGTTGTTGACGAGCACGTGCACGTCGCCGAACGCAGCGCGTGCGGCGTCGACGATCCGCTGCGCCGTGTCGACCCGGGTGATGTCGTCCGAATTCGCGAGCGCGCGGCCGCCGCGCCGCGCGATCTCGTCGCACACGGCCTGCGCGGCGTCGTGCCGGATGTCGTTGACGACGACCGCCGCGCCCTCGGCCGCGAACGCGAGCGCGTATTCGCGCCCGAGCCCGCCGCCCGCGCCGGTGATGATGACGGTGCGTCCGTTGCAGATTCCCATGCTGGTGCCTCGTGGATCCTGAGATGGTGAAAGTGACGCGCTCACAGGCGCTCGATGATCGTGACGTTCGCGAGGCCGCCGCCTTCGCACATCGTCTGCAGCCCGTAGCGGCCGCCCGTGCGTTCCAGCTCGTGCAACAGCGTCGTCATCAGCCGCGCGCCGGTCGCGCCGAGCGGATGGCCGAGCGCGATCGCGCCGCCGTTCGGGTTGGTCTTTTCGTGCGGGAAACGCGTATCGGCCAGCCACGCCTGCGCGACCGACGCGAACGCCTCGTTCAGCTCGACGACGTCGATCCGCGCCAGATCGAGCCCGCTCTTCTTCAACGCAGCCCGGGTCGCCGGAATCGGCGCGGTGAGCATCCACAGCGGATCGTCGCCGAGCACGCTCAGGTGATGAATGCGTGCGCGCGGCGTGAGGTCGTAGCGCTTGAGCGCCTCCTCCGACACGATCAGGAGCGCCGCGGCCGCATCGCAGGTCTGGCTCGCGACGGCGGCCGTCAGCGAGCCGCCCGGCGTCAGCGGTTCGAGCGTCGCCATCTTGTCGAGCGACGTGTCGGGGCGCGGCGTCTCGTCATGCATCACCCCTTCGAACGGCACGATCTCCCGCTTGAAATGACCGGCCTCGATCGCCGCGACCGCGCGGCGGTGGCTCTCCAGCGCGTAACGCTCCATCGCGTCGCGCGACAGGTTCCAGTGATCGGCGATCCGCTGCGCGGCGACGAACTGCGACACCGGCGCGTC
This sequence comes from Burkholderia sp. 9775_39, assembly GCF_015712225.1. Classification (NCBI taxonomy): domain Bacteria; kingdom Pseudomonadati; phylum Pseudomonadota; class Betaproteobacteria; order Burkholderiales; family Burkholderiaceae; genus Burkholderia; species Burkholderia sp. 9775_39. The sequence continues at coordinate 46,624 of NZ_JACCQC010000005.1, forward strand.
GCCGAAGCGCGCGCGCCAGCCGGCGCTGCCCGAGAACGGATCGGTGAAGCCGAGCGGCGCCGCGCAGGTCATCGCGGACGAGATCGGGATCTGCGTCATCGTCTGCACGCCGCCGGCGACGACCACGTCCTGCACGCCGCTCATCACGGCCTGCGCGGCGAAGTGCACGGCCTGCTGCGACGAGCCGCACTGGCGGTCGACCGTCACGCCCGGCACCTGCAGCGGCAGCCCGGCCGCGAGCCAGCAGGTGCGCGCGATGTTGCCCGCGAGCGGGCCGATCGTATCGACGCAGCCGAACACCACGTCGTCGTATTCGTCGGCCGGGATCGCGTTGCGCTCGACGAGCGTCTTCAGCACGAAGCCGCCGAGGTCCGCCGCATGCACGTGCGCGAGCCCGCCCTTGCGGCGGCCGGTGGGCGTGCGCAGCGCGTCGACGATATAGGCTTGTTTCATCGGTTCGTTTCCTCGAAATCGAAGGTCTGCGCGGGGCCGATCGGCAATGCGTCGCCGAGGATCGCGTCGGCCACGCGGGCCTTGTGGAGCGCGCTGTCGCCCCAGCTGCCGGACAGCGCCCAGATGCGCTTCATGAAGATCTGCAGATCGAGCTCCCACGTGTAGCCGATCGCGCCGTGCACCTGCATCGCGTGGCGCGCGGCCAGTTGCGCGGCCGACATCGCGGCGAGCTTCGCGTGCGACACGAACACCGCGCGCTGCGGGTGATCGTCGGCGATCGCCTGCGCGGCGCGCGCGACCACCGGCCGTGCGAACTCGTAGCGGATGGCGACGTCGGCGAGCAAATGCTTGAGCGCCTGGTACGAGCCGATCGCCTTGCCGAACTGCTTGCGCTGCGCGCTGTAGTCGATCGCGACGTCGAGCACGCGCTGCGTGAGGCCGAGCAGTTGCGCGGCGACCGCGAACGCGCCATGGTCGAGCGCGCGGTTCAGCAGCGGCGCGGCTTCGTCGGCGCTCGCGATGCGGGTGGCCGCCGACGGCTCCCAATCGAGCGTGAACAGGCGCCGCGACGGGTCGACGCTGTCGACCGCGCGCCATGCGCACTGCGCGGGATCGACGCGGTGCAGCTCGCCGCGGTGTTCGCACAGCAGCGTGTCCGCGACATGCACGTCGGCCGCATACGGGTTCACCGGATGCACGAGCGCGACGCGCGCCCGCCCTTCGGCGATGTCGCGCAGCAGCGCGTCGCGCCAGTCGCTCGCGGGCAGCCGCGCCAGCACGCCGGCCGACACGAGCGCCGTGTCGAGCAGCGGCTCGGGGCTGCCGAAATAGCCGTAGGCCTGCGCGAGCAGCGCCCATTCCGCTTCGGTCAGGCCGAGGCCGCCGTGTGCTTCGGGCACCGACACGGCGGTCAGCCCCTGCGACGCGAACAATGCCCACAGGTCATCCGAGCGCCCGGTCGGCGTCGCCCACAGCTCGCGGATCAGCTCGGGCGTCATCTCGGTCATCAGCAGGCGCTTCACGCTGTCCGCGAGCGCTTCCTGGTCTTCATCGAATACGAAATCCATACGATGTCCGTTCAGTGAGTGTCGCCGGCGCGCTTACGCGCGCGGCATGCCGAGCATCCGTTCGGCGACGATGTTGCGCTGGATCTCGTTGGTGCCCGCGTAGATCGTGCCGGCCTGCGCGAACAGGAAACCGTCGAGCCAGTGGCCGAGCGTCGCGTGCTGCGCGGCCGTCTGCGGGACGACCTCGCCATGCGCGCCGAGGATGTCGAGCGCGGTCTGATGCATGCGCAGGTCGAGCTCCGACCAGAACACCTTGTTGGTGCTCGACTCCGCGCCGATGTGGCCGCCCTTCAGCAGCCGGCTCGCGGTCGCATAGGTCGACAGCGCATACGCCTGCGCGTCCATCCAGGCCTGCACCACGCGTTCGCGCAGCGTCGGATCGCGGTCCGCGCTGTCGCGGTGCGCGAGATACAGGTCGCGCAACGCCTGCGCGGTGCGCTGGAAGCGCGCGGGCGAACGCAGCATCAGCCCGCGCTCGAAACCGGCCGTCGCCATCGCGACCTGCCAGCCGGCGCCTTCGGCCGCGAGCCGGTTCTCGACCGGCACGCGCACGTCGTCGAAGAAAATCTCCGCGAAGCCGGTCTGCCCGTTCAGCTGGCGGATCGGCCGCACCGTGATGCCGGGCGCGGACAGCGGCACCATCAGGAACGTCAAGCCGTGGTGACGCGTCGATTCGGGATCGCTGCGGAACAGCCCGAACAGCCAGTCGGCCCACACCGCGCGGGTCGACCAGATCTTCTGGCCGTTCAGCACGTATTCGTCGCCGATCCGGGTGGCGGTCGTGCGGATCGCGGCCATGTCCGAGCCCGCGTTCGGCTCCGACCAGCCCTGCGCCCACACGTGCTCGCCGGCCGCCATCGCGGGCAGGAAGCGCGCCTTCTGCGCATCCGTGCCGAAATCCATCAACGTCGGGCCGAGCAGGAATATGCCGTTCTGGTTCACGCGCATCGGCGCATCCGCGCGCCAGTACTCTTCCTCGAAGATCAGCCATTCGATCAGGTCGCAGCCGCGCCCGCCCAGCTCGCGCGGCCACGTGACCATGCTCCAGCGGCCCGAGTGCAGCGTGCGCTCCCATTGGCGGTGCGCGGCGAAGCCTGCCTCGGTGTCGAAGCTCGGCAGCCGCTCGCGCGGCACGTGCGCGGCGAGCCATGCACGGATTTCCGCGCGAAACGCCTGCTGTTGCGGCGTATAGGTCAGGTTCATGCGCGTGCCTCCGCGGCGCTGGCGCGTGCGTCGAAATGCGCGTCGCGCTTCTCGACGAACGCGGCGCGCGCTTCCGTCGAATCGTTCGTCATGTATGCCTGCAGCGTGAAGCCCTGCTCCCAGCGGTACTTGTCTTCGAGATCGCCGTCCTCGACGCCGTTCAGCGCCTCCTTCGCGAGCCGCACCATCGCCGGGCTCTTCGCGGCGATCTTGCGGGCGATCGCGAGCGCCGCGTCGCGCAGCGCGTCGCGCGTCACCACCTGCTCGAGCGCGCCGAGCCGGTACGCTTCGGCCGCGTCGATCATGTCGCCGGTGAAGTACATCGCGCGCACCTTCTGCACGCCGAACAGCCGCTGCAGGTGCGCGCCGCCGCCCATCGCGCCGCGGTCGATCTCGGGCACGCCGAAACGCGCGCAGTCGGCCGCGACGACGATGTCCGCCGCGCCGCAGATGCCGATCCCGCCACCGAGCACGAAGCCGTGCACCGCCGCGATCACCGGCTTCGGATTGCGGTGCACCGCGCGGAACGTCTCGTAGTTGCCCGCGTTCACCGCCACGATCCGCTCCGGATGCGCGGCCAGCTCCTTGATGTCGACGCCCGCGCAAAAGCAGCGGCCTTCGCCGCGCACGACGATCACGCGCACGTCGTCGTCCTCGCCGAGCGCGTCGAGCGCGCGGGACAGCGCCTGCCAGCCGTGCGCGTCGAGCGCGTTCACCGGCGGATGGGCGATCACCAGCTCGGCGATGCCGTCCGCGCGATCGATCCGGAACGGCATCGCGCCGGCCGGTTGATTGGTTGCTGCCATCTCCATTGCCTCCCTGTGATGTTCGTCATGCGGCCTGCGCCGCTGCCGCGCCGCGCAGCGCGGCCAGCGCGTCGAGCCGCTCGCCGGCTTCCGCGACGATTCGCGCGATCAGTGCATCGCACGATTCGATCGCGCCGATCATCGCGGCCGCCTGGCCGCTCGGCAGCACGCCTTCGTCGGGGCGGCCTTCGACGATCGCGCGCTGGATCAGGAACGGCGCGTTCGCGGCCATCAGCGTCTGGCTGGCCGTGTAGTCGTGCGAGCGCAGCGCCTTGATCGCGAGGCCGAGCATGTCGGCCGTGCTCAGCCCGTTCTGGCGCCGCCACGCGTCGGCCGTCTTCAGCGCGAACCACGTGCGGCGCAGCGGGCCGAAGCGTTCGAGCTTCAGCAGGTACGGGTTGTCGATCATTCGTTGCGGCAGCCCGTCGAGCGCGTCCGACACGCGGATGCGCGCCGGGTCGCCGACCGCCACGTAGCGCTCGAGCGTCGCGCGCGGCACCGGCGATTCCGCGCTCATCAGGAAGCGCGTCCCCATCGCGATGCCGGCCGCGCCGTACGCGAGCGCGGCCGCCAGTCCGCGCCCGTCGAAGAAGCCACCGGCCGCGACGACCGGCACGCGCACCGCGTCGAGCACCTTCGGCAGCAGCAGCGTGGTCGGCACCGCGCCCGTGTGGCCGCCGCCTTCCGCGCCCTGCACCGTCACGATGTCCGCGCCGAGTTCGACGGCCTTCGCCGCATGCTTCGGCGCGCCGACGGTCGGCATGCAGACGATGCCGGCATCCTTGAAACGGCGGATCGTCTTCGCATCGGGGCCGCGCCCGTAGCTGACCGCGCGCAGCCGGTGCTCGATCGCGAGATCGACCACCTGCGCGGCGTTCTTCTGGAACATGTGGAAGTTGATGCCGAACGGCCGATCCGTCAGCGACTTCACCTTCAGGATCTCGGCCTCGACCTGCTCCGGTTCGAGCGTCGCTCCGGCCAGGAAGCCGAATCCGCCGGCGTTGCTCGTGGCGGCGACGAGCCGCGCGTCGGCCACCCAGCCCATCGCGGTCTGCACGATCGGGTAGCGGCAGCCGAGCAGGTCGCACAGCGGCGTATGCAGCGGGCCGTGAAGCGTCGTGCTCATGCGGCGGCTCCGTTGACGGCGACCGGTGCCGGCGCGTCCGCGCGGTCCGCGCCGTTCGGCTGGCGTTGCGAGCTGGCCATGCTGCGGGCGTCGTAACCGCCGAGGCGGTCGCCGCTCACGAGCTCGTTGTGCGCATGCGCGAAGTGATGCCACGCGAACGCCGCGTCCATCGCCGCGCGCTTGCCTTGCAGTTCCTCGACGTGATTCAGCGCCTGCTTGGTCAGCGTGAGCCCGAGGCGCGGCATCGTCGCGATCTTCGCGGCGATCGCGTAGGTCGCGTCGCGCAGCCGCTCGCGCGGCACCACGCGGTTGACCATCCCCATGTGGTACGCGCGCTCGGCCGGCATCCGCTCGCCGAGAAACAGGAATTCCTTCGCGATGCGCGGATTCAGCTCGTACGCGTGGGCGAAATACTCGACGCCCGGAATCCCCATCCGCACGACCGGATCGGCAAAGAACGCATCCTCCGACGCGACGATCAGGTCGCACACCCACGCGAGCATCAGCCCGCCGGCGATGCACGCGCCCTGCACCATCGCGATCGTCGGCTTCGGCAGGTCGCGCCAGCGCCGGCACATGCCGAGATACACCTCCTGCTCGCGCGCATAGAGGAATTCGCCGCCTGCCTTGTCGACGTGGTCGTACCACAGCGACGCGCGCTCGAACGACTCGTGGATGTCGCGGCCCGGCGTGCCGATGTCGTGACCCGCCGAGAAATGCTTGCCGGCGCCCGCGAGCACGATCGCCTTCACCGCGTCGTCGTGCGCCGCGCGCCGGAACGCCGCGTCGAGCGCATACGTCATCTTCGAGTTCTGCGCGTTGTGGTAGTCGGGGCGGTTCATCGTGATCGTCGCGATGCCGTCCTCGAGCGCGTAGTCGACGACACCGTCGCCGAACGTCATCCGGGTCGCTTCCATGTCGGCCCTCATCCCCGGCGCGGCGCCGGATTGTTGCGCACGATCGTCGCGCGCAGGTTGTGCGGATCGAGCGCGCGCACGATGCGCAGGTCTTCCGCGTTCGGCGCTGCCGTCGTGCCGATGTCCGGCGAGGCAAGCAGCGGGAAACCGGTCGCGTCCTGCACCTCGTCGAAGCTCACGCCCGGGTGCAGCGAGCGCACGCGGATCGCGTGGTCGGGCCCGCCGAAATCCATCACGCACAGGTCGGTGACGATGCTGCGCAGGTCGACGAAGGTCTTCATCCCGGGCAGCCGGCGCGCCGGGTTGTAGCCGACCGTGCACACCATGTCGACTTCGCGTTCGACGAACGTGCGCTTGCCGTGGCCGCTGACGAAGAACGAGTTCGCGTGGTTCGTCGTGTTGCCGGGGAAGCCGCGTGCGCCGAGCAACTGGGTTTTCGGGTGCGCGTAGTCGTCGCCGAGCCACGAAATGTTGGCCTGGCCGAAGCGATCGATCTGCGTCGGCATCACCAGCGCATGGCGGCGCCCGTGCCACAGGCAGTCGAACACGCGCTCGTAGGTCATCCAGCCGCTCGCCTTCACGCGATAGCCGTCGGGGCGCGGGCCGAGCGGCACCGGCTCCTCGACGAGATACGCTTCGCCGTCGGTCAGCATCAACCCGTTGTTGTACGCGAGCCGCGCGAGGCCGGCCGCGAGCCGCGGGCCCGTGCCGATGCCGGTCGCCAGCACTTCGCCGTCGTCGCGCCACAGTCGCGCGGACGCGACGATCATCAGTTCCGCGAGGGAATGGTCGAGAGATTCGCTCACAGGCGCTCCTTTACAGAATCGGCAACGGCAGCGTCGTCACGTGCGACAGCCCGCCGACGCCTTCGAGGTACTGACGTTCGTCCTGGCCGACCACGTCGCGCAGGTACGCCACCGTCCTGGCGTCGTCTTCCGCGCTGGTGCAGTACGCGCGCAGGTGCGGCAGGTCCCAGCCGTAGGCCGGCCCGCACGACGTCGGATGCGCGCCACCCGGTGCGTGCACGACGCCCGTGACGAGCGAGCGCTCGAACGGATTGCGGCGCGCGGCGTCGAGGTCGTCGCTCGCGAGCGACGCATCGACCGTTTCCGCCGATACGTAGCAGCGCCGCGCGGCGCGCGCCATCCACGCATCGAAGAACGGATCGGGGCCGTCGATGCGCGTATTGCCCATCCGGTCGGCCGCGTTCACGTGCAGCAGCGCGACGTCAAGTTCGATCGCCGGCATCGCGAGCAGCGTCTCGCCGTCGTCGTACGGCGACTGCACCGTGCGCAGTTGCGGCGCGTGATCGAGCAGCGCGGTGCCGAGCCCGGCGCGCGTCGGCAGGAACGGCAGGCGTGCGGCGGCCGCGCGCAGGCCGAGCTGCAGCATCCCTTCGTCGAGTTCGAGCACGTCGATGCGGCCCTGCTCGCGGGCGCGGCGGAAATGCGGCTCGAGCGGGATCACGTCGAGCGACACGAAGCCGAACACCACCTTGCGCACCTTGCCCGCCGCGCACAGCAGGCCCACGTCGGCGCCGCCGTACGCGACGATCGTCAGGTCCTTCAGGTTCGAGCGCGCGATTTCGCGCACCAGCGCCATCGGCTTGCGCCGCGGCCCCCAGCCGCCGATGCCGATCGTCATGCCGTCGGCGAGTTGCGCGACCACGTCGCGCGCGGACATCGTCTTGTCGAGAGGTTTCATCGTCATCGTGCTGGCTTACCGGTATCCGATGCTGAAATCGTGGCCCCACTGGCTCACCTTCGTGGCCTCGAACACCGCGTGCTTCGACCAGTCGACCGTGAGGCCGCCGAAGCCGTATTCGAGATCGAAGCCGCCGGGGGTCTTCATGTAGAAAGAGATCATCTGGTCGTTGCAGTGCCGGCCGAGCGTCGCGGACATCTTCACGTCGTGCGCGGCGACGCGGTCCAGCGCGCGGCCCACTTCGTCCATCGAATCGACTTCGGCCATCACGTGCACGCAGCCGGACGGCACGGCCATCTCGAACAGCGCGAGGCTGTGATGGCGCGCGTTGCGGCAGTGCATGAAATGGATGCGCTTTTCCGGTTCGGCCGGGTCCGGCGTGAACTTCACGCGGTAGATGTCGGACAGCTCGAAGCCGAGCACGCCGCGCACGAACGCATCGGTCGCGTCGAACTGCGGCGCGGGCAGCACCGCGTGGCCGAGCCCCATGTCGCCGGTGACGAAACGCGCGACGCCCAGCGGCGACACGAAGCGGCGAAAGTCGCAGCGTGCGCCCCAGTACAGCTCGTGGCGGTTGCCGGACGGATCGGTGCACCACGCCATCGCCTGCACGCGGCGCAACGCGGCTTCGTCGCGGCTGGCGCGCACCGGCTCGACGCCGGCGCGCTGCAGCGCCGCGAGCGCGGCGTCGAACGCGGCGCCGTCGGGCAATTCCCAGCCCGATGCGAAATAGCGGTCGGCCGCGCCGGGAACGATCACGTAGCGGAAATCGCGCTCGTCCATCTTCAGATAAAGCGCGCCGTTGGGCGCGTCGAGCGCCTGCATGCCCAGCACGTCTTCCGCGTAGCGGCGCCACGCATCGACGCGCGTCGCCTCGACGACGACGTAGCCCAGCGCACGGACATCGATCATGTCGGCCTCCTCCTGGTTCAGAATCCGTTGTTCGTGAAAGGATTCTGGCCGGTCGGAGGTGGCGTTACATCGTCTGTTGGGACGAGAGGACGGGCGGTAAAAGGCGGGGATGGCGGCGCGGAAGTGCGCCGCAGGGGGATTCGGTGCTCGGCGGGTGAAAGGTGGCGGCCGGTCACGGCAGCCACGGCGATGCGCTCGCCTGCCGGGCGGTCACCGCCCGCCCCGGCTTCGCGCGACCGGCAGGCCGCCTGCCGCGACGTTACTCGAACGGATTCAGCAACCGGACGCCGGTGCGAGCGAAATCGTCGACGTTGCGCGTGACGACCGTCAAATCGTTGATCAATGCGGTGGCCGCGATCAGCTTGTCGAGTTCGTGCGTCGGATCGGGCACGCGCAAATGCCCCCACATCTGGCCGGTTTCGACATCGACCGGCAGGATGTTCGGCGCATAGCCGGACAGGATCATCGTCAGCCAGGCCTCGAGCGCCGACGCCTGGCTGTGATCGCCGCGATGACGGATCAGGTCGACACCGCGCCGCAGCTCGGCCACCGTCACGACGGACAGGTAAAGCGGGCTCGCGTCGGCTTCGGCCTGCCTGAAGAACGCCCGCACGCCGCGGTTGGTTCGCTTGCCCTTCCTGATTTCGCTGATGACGTTCGAATCAATCAAAAACACGCCTGACCTCGCCTGAATCCTGAACACGTTGGAAATCCGCGTCTTCGCCCACCTCCGGCATGCTCATCAGCACTTGCGCGAATGTGCGCCGCTTCGGCCGGCCGAGCGCTTCGGCCAGAATGGCTCGATGTTCGGCCTCGGCGCTCCTGCCGTTGGCCGCAGCCTGCTCGCGCAGGCTTTGAACGAGAGTGTCATCCACGTTACGCACCAGAAGATTTGCCATGATTACCTCCATCCAGATTTGCTATCAATGATAGCGTCATGAAGGTAAATTGCAAGCATTGCTATCACCTTCCTGACCGGACGGACCCTGGAGTCGGCGTGAGCCCGTGGCAGCGGACGACAGGAATTCGTCCCCCTTCCGCCGCTGGCCCGACGCATCGAACTGCTGTTGCTCAAGGTAAGCCGGAGCGCGACGATCCGGAAGCCGGCCAAATGGCCAGTCGGGTGGCGTCGACCACGATGAAGGTCCGGCGGCAAGGAACGGAATTTGCGGCGCGACCCGCCGTTGGCGACATCGGCGACCGATACGCGCGTCGCACCGGTTCGCGCTGAAACATCATGTTGCACAACGAGCCGCGACCGTCGCACATCGTTTGATACCATCGAACGACAAGACCGGCGATCGAACGCCGTGCGAAGCGCGCAGAAGACCTTGCATCGACGCGGACCCTCCGTGCCTGAAATCCCGATCCAAGACACGAGACGCTCTTCAGTGGACCTTGTTACGCCTGCCCTGCAAACCCTGTTCTCCCCGACACCCGACAAACTCTACTTCCCGGCATGCCTGGCGGCCGTGGCGATCATCGCGTGGCGCGTCGCCCGGCACGTGCCGTTCTACCGGGCGGCCGTCGACAAATCGCTGTCGATGCGCTACCGCAATCTCGACGGCTTCCGAGGCATCCTGGCCACCTCCGTGGTGTTCCATCACTTCGCGTGCAACCAGGCATTGCTGTCGACCGGCGTCTGGGGCGCCGGCACCGATTTCCTGCGCAATCTCGGGACGATTCCCGTCGCGATGTTCTTCATGGTCACCGGGCTGCTGTTCTGGGAGCGCGCATGCAGAGGCACGCTCGACGTGCGGACCTTCTTCGTCGGGCGCGTGCGACGCCTCGCGCCGCTCTATCTGTTTTATGCGGCCGTCATCGTCATCTGCACGCTTTACTGGTTTCCCCGCAACGCCGTCGGCGCACCGGTGCAGTTGCTGGCCGATCTGCTCAAGACCGTTTCGCTCGGCTGGTTCGGCGCGTTCCCGATCAACGGAGCGGCGCGCACGCCCTATCTGAGCGGCGTCTGGTGGACCCTCGCGTACGAATGGCGGTTCTACGTCGCCGTTCCGTTTCTCGCGTGGTTCGTCGCCACGCGTGCATGGCGCAAGCTGCTCGCGCTCGCGATCGTCCTCGCCTGCGCCGCGCTGTTCGGGCCGCCCGGCGGGATGGCGCTGCTGTTCGCGTTCGGCGCCGTGGCCTACGAGGTGTCGCGGCACCCCGCGATCCGCGCGCGGCTCGCCACGAAGGCGGCGGCGACCGTCGCGCTGCTGATCCTCGCGATGTCGCCGTCGCCAGCCGAACGCTATTCGATCGCAGGCGCGCTGCCGCTGCTTCCGGTGTTCTTCTGCATCGCATGCGGGAACACGTTCTACGGCGTGCTCAAGACCCGCCCGCTCGCGCTGCTCGGCACCGCGAGTTTCAGCATCTACATGATCCACATGGTGATCGTGTACATGATCATTCACGCATTCAACAAGTTCGTGTTCCCGATCAATTCGACCGACGACTCGGGCATCTGGGCGCTCGCGCTCGTCTGCGCGCTGGTTGCCGTCCTGTGTTCGCTGCTCACTTACCGCTACGTCGAGCATCCGTTCATCGCGAAGCGCAACGACGCACGCGCGGCACGCCGCGCGGCCGAACCCGCTCGCGAGCGCCAAACGGTCGCGCCGTGACCGGGCGCGTTCAGAAGCGGTACGAGATGCCGATCTGCAGGACCGGATACCACCGGTAGCGCGACATCATCTGCCGCAGCGAGTCGAGCCCGCTCGCGACCAGTACCTGGCTCTTCGCCGGTCCGGCCGCGGCGGCCAGTTCCGGCGACAGCGTGTACGAACATTTCGGTATCCCGTACGCGACGCCGATGTCGGCGACGAACCCGAGCCCTTTCGACGCCGGCCGATGTCCGTAGCCGATCCCGACATACGGCATCACGGTCGGATAGCGCGCTTCCGCGACCGCGTACATCCCCGGCAGCGCCGGATAGCGCTTGCCGCCGAACACGTAGGTTCCGTTGGTCGGCACCGACACGCCGTGAAGCTCGTCGTCGTTGAAGCGCAGCCCGAGCGTCGCGCGAAAGCCGCTGCCTCGCCACGGGAAGATGTCCGCATAGATGCCGCCCTGGCGCAGCGTCAGGTCGTCCTGATAGCGGTTGCCGGCCACCGTGAAGTCATGCGTCAGATTGATCGCGTTGAAATCCGCGTGCGCGCCCAGCATCGAATTGAAGCTCACGGCCGCGCCGATGCCGACGCCCTGCGTGCCGCCCTGCAGGTAGATTTCCTGCGCGTGCGCGCTCGCGACGAACATCACCGCGACCGCTGCCCATTGGTTCGCTGTCGTTTTCACGGGCGTCTCCCCCGACATGTGCCGGGCGCGACGCGACGCACACGCGACCTTCGTCGCGATGCGCGATGCGAGCCCCGGCACGACACCTTGCAAGCACGCTTGCTGTTCGACGGATCGGGGACGCGTTGCGCGGTGCGCATGACCGATACGACATGCGCTGCGCAAGCGCCGTGGCACACGGCGCGCGCGACCCGATCCGATTCCCCGTCTGTTTCGATGTCGTTACATGCCGCCGATGCGCGGATCGTTCTGGCGAAATGCGTCTGCGCGGGCGACATCGGGGGAACCGCAAAGGGCGTGCCATGCGGCGCGGACCGAAGCGGAAGAAGCGCTACCCATCGGGACGGGGCGTGGCGCGGATCGCAAACGAGGGGAAATGTTTCAGGAACGTATCCGTATTCGGCGAGCGGCACCGAAACACGCGAAAGGCGGCCTCTCGCGCCGATCGCGCGACGCAGGCACGACGAGGCCGGACGGCCGTCAGCGCACGCGGATCGCCGTTGCGATCACTCGTGCGCGGAGGAATACGTTGAAAAAGCGTTGCAAAAGTGCGACCTCGTGCCGGTCGCAAGCGGCGCTGATGCGCGCTCGTGCGTGACGAGGCAGGGTGAATACCGATGCGTGCGCATGCATCTGGTCGGCGTCACGCGCAACGGAGATACGCGGTTACAACCCGTACCCGCCCGAGACGTTCAACTGCTGCCCGGTGATGTAACCCGCCCGGTCCGACGCGAGAAACACCGCCGCGCGCCCCACGTCGTGCGCCTTGCCCCAGCGCTTGAGCGCGAGCATCTTCCGCGTCTCGTCGATCCACGCCGGGTCGAACTGTCCCTGTTCGAGCAGCACCGGAAACATCCCGGCCTCGATCACGCCGACCAGGATCGAATTCGCGCGAATGTCGTAACGCCCTTCCTCGCGCGCCAGCCCCTTGATCAGCGCCTCGTTCGCCGCCTTCGGCGCGACCGACAGCCCGTCGCGATCGGGCCAGCGCAGATGGCCGGCCGAGCCGAGCGTCACGAACGAACCACCGCCCGACGCACGGAAATGCGGCAGGGCGGCTTTCGCGGCGACGAAGAAGCCGATCGTCTCGACGTCGATCGCGCGGCGCCAGTCGTCGTGCGTCATGTCGCCGATATGGCGCTGGTTCACGAATGGCCCCGCCGCCCAGACGACCGTATGCACGCGCCCATGCGCGTCGATCGCCGCTGCGAGCGCGGCATCGACCTGCGCGGGATCGGTCACGTCCACGCAGTGCGTGGTGGCCGCGACGCCCTCGCCGCGAATATCGCGCGCCACGCGCTCGGCGACGTCGGCCTTGCTGCGGTAACCGACCGCGACCGGCACACCGGCGCGCGCGAACTCGAGCGCGACGCCCTGCCCGATGCCGCCGCTGCCACCGAACACGAGTACCGCGCCCGCCGGAAATCCGTTGTCGTTCATGCGTTCATCCCGTTCAGGGTGGTGGCTTCTTCGCTCAGGCCGCCGCCTCGGTCGCCGCGCGCAGCCGGTACTTCAGCACCTTGCCGGCCGCGCTCGTCGGCAATTGCGCGACGAACGTGAAATACCTCGGCACCTTGTAGTTCGCCATGTTGCGGCGCGCCCAGTCGTTCAGTTCGTCGGCATCGACGTGCGCGCCGGGCCGCAGCACGACATAGGCGTGCCCGACTTCGCCGAGCCGCGTGTCGGGCACGCCGACCAGCGCGACCTGCGCGATCGCCGGATGCGCGGCGAGCAGCCGCTCGATCTCCGCCGGATAGCAGTTGAAACCGCCGACGATGAACATGTCCTTGATACGGTCGGTGATCTTCAGATTGCCGTTCGCGTCGACGCAGCCGAGATCGCCCGTATGCAGCCAGCCCGCCGCATCGACGGTCTCGCGCGTGGCGTCCGGCTGGTTGAAGTAGCCGCGCATCACGTTGTAGCCGCGCACCCAGATCTCGCCGGTCTCGTCCGGCCCGAGCGGCTCGCCGCCCGGCCCCGCGATGCGCAGCTCGACGTCCGGCATCGGCCGGCCCGACGTACGGGCGACCGTCTCGGCATCGTCGCCCTGGCGGCACAGCGTCGCGAAGCCGCACGACTCGGTGAGCCCATAGCCGGTCAGCACCGTCTCGAAACCGAGCTCCGCGCGCATCCGCTCGATCAGGCTCGGCGCGATCGCAGCCGCCCCCGTCACCGCGATCCGCAGCGACGACAGATCGCGCGTCGCGCGATCGGGCGCGTCGAGCAGCGCGTAGTACAGCGTCGGCGGGCCGGGCAGCACCGACACGCGGTCGGCGGCGACGCGCCGCAGCACGTCGTCCGGCTGGAACACCAGATGCGGCAGCACGGTCGCGCCGCTCGACAGCGCGGCGAGCCAGCCGGCCTTGTAGCCGAACGTATGGAAGAACGGATTGACGATTAGATAACGGTCGTCCGGGCGCACGCCGGCGATCGCCGCCCACGCCTGCGCGGCACGCAGGTTCTGGCCGTGCGCGGTCATCACGCCTTTCGGGCGCCCCGTCGTGCCGGAGGTGAACATCAGGTCCATCACGGTGTCGGGCGTGACCTGCGCCTCGCGTTCGCGCACCGCAGCAAGCGGCACCGCCGCGCCGCGCGCGAGAAACGCGTTCCAGGTCTCGTCGTGCGCCCCCGAAGGCGGTTCGCCGTCGAACACGACGACGCGCTCGAGCGTCGCCGGCCGATGCGGCGCGAGCATCGCCGGATAGGATTCGCCGAGGAAGGTGCCGCAGCAGAACAGCAGCCGCGCACCGCCGTCGTGCAGGATGCCGCCGACCTCCATCCCCTTCATCCGCGTATTGACCGGCACGAGAACCGCGCCGACGGTATGGATCGCGAGCGCCGCGACGATCCATTGCGGCAGGTTCGGCGCCCAGACCGCGATGCGGTCGCCGGGATCGATGCCGCTCGCGAGCAGCGCGCGGGCCGCATCGATGCGCGCGGCGTCGAGTTCCGCGTAGGTCAGCCGGCCGTGCTCCGACTCGATCGCCGGATGCGCGCCGTGGCGCGCGGCTGCCCGCGCGATCAGCGCGGGCGTGGTCAGGATTTCGTTGTCCATCGTCATAGATCAGGTTGCCGCGCGCGCCGCCGGCGCGCCACGGCTCAGTCGGGAAACACCACGCGCAGCGCATCGCTCGCGGGCCGCGCGCAACAGGCGAGCGTCCAGCCGGCCGCGATCTCGTCGTCGTCGAGCACGTGGTTGCGGTCGAGCGCGACCGCGCCGCGCTCGATCCGGCACATGCACGCGCCGCATTGCCCCATCCGGCACGAATTCGGCGCCGGGACGCCCGCGCGCAGCATCGCGTCGAGCAGCGTTTCGCCGGGCTCGCCGTCGAACGCGAATGCGTCGCCGTCGAGCACCGTCTCGATCGCGGCAGCTGCACCGGACGTCGACGTTGCCGGCGCCGCGTCCACCGGCGCGCCGCCTGCCTGCGCCGGCGCATCGGGCAGCGACGCGAACCGCTCGACGTGCACGCGCGCACGCGGCAGCCCGAGGCCGAGCATCGCGGCCAGCGCGTTCTCCATGAACAGCGCGGGCCCGCAGATGAACGTCTCCTGCTGGCTGAACGGCCGCGCGAGTTCCTCGAGATGGCGCTGTTGCGGAATGCCCTGCACGCTGTCGAGCCAGTGCATCACGCGCAGGCGGCCCGGATGGCGCTGCGCGAGCTGCTGCAGTTCGTCGCGGAAAATCACCGCACGCTCGTCGCGATTCGCATAGATCAGCGTCAGCATCCCGCGGCCGTGCACGAGCGCCGATTTCAGGATCGACAGCACGGGCGTGATGCCGCTGCCGCCCGCGAACAACAGCAAATCGCCGTCGAGCGTGCGCGGCGTGAACACGCCGGCCGGCGGCAGCACGTCGAGCGCGTCGCCCGCCTTCACGCGATCGCACAGCCAGTTCGATGCGCGACCGTCACGCACGCGCTTGACGGTGATCTTCGGCGCCGCATCGATGCCGGGTGCGCTGGACAGCGAATAGCAGCGCGCGACGCTCGCATCCGCGCACGGCACGTTCAGCGTCAGGAACTGCCCCGGCCGGTACGCGAACGCGTCGCGCAACGCGGCCGGCACGTCGAACACGAACGAGCACGCGTCGTCGCTCTCGGCAATCACGTCGGCCACGGTCAGCCGATGGAAGCGTGAATCGCTCATCGCCGGTTCCTTGCGTCACGCGGCCGCATGGGCCACCGGCGCGCCGGGTGTCGTATAGGCGCCGTCGAGATAGACGAGCGGATCGACGTCGCCGCTCATCAGCACCTCGCGGATGCGCCCGATGAACACCGTATGCGTGCCGTATTCGAAGCGGCCGTCCTGCTCGCACACGAGGCTCGCCTGCGAATCGCGCAGATACGGCACGCCGTGCGGCGACGTGTGCCAGTCGCCGGTCGTGAAGCGCGCTTCGCCCTTCAGGCGGCCGCTGCAGTCGATCGCGATGCCTTCGTGGCGCGCGGACAGCACGTTCACGCAGAACAGCGCGCCCGCATCGAGCGGCGGATACAGCGACGCGGTGCGGTTGATGCAGATCAGCAGCGACGGCGGATCGGTCGACAGCGAATCGACCGCCGTCGCGGACATCGAGTAGCGCCGGCCGTCGTGCGCGCTGCTGATGACCGTGACCGAACGCGCGAGGCGACGCATCGCGAGCAGCATGTCGGTGCGCAGCGGATGGGGGGTGAGATCGCTCATGATCGGACTCCGTCAGGTTCTGTCGTGGATGGCCGGGCGGACCGCCCGCCGGCGTCGGCCGCGCGGGCGGCCAGGTGATCGGCGGCGAGATACCCGAAGGTCATCGCCGGACCGAGCGTCGAGCCCGCGCCGGGGTAGCTCGCGCCCATCATCGATGCGCTGGTGTTGCCGATCGCATAGAGGCCGTCGATCGGTTCGCCGTCGGCGCGCAGCACGCGGGCGTGCGCGTCGGTGACGAGCCCGCCCTTCGTGCCGATGTCGCCGGCGTCGATCCGCACCGCATAGAACGGCGGCTGGTCGACCGGCCCCAGGCACGGGTTCGGCTGGTTCCGCGGGTCGCCGTAATACGTGTCGAACGCGTTGTCGCCCTTGCCGAACGCTTCGTCGACACCGGTGATCGCGTAGCGCGCCATGTCGCGCAGCGTGTCGTGCAACCCCGCCGCGTCGACGCCGATCCGCGCGGCCAGCGCGTCGATCGTGTCGGCCTTCACGAGCACGTCGCGAAACGCATCCGGAATCCTCGAATCGGGCATCATCGACGCCGGCATGATCGGCCCGCACGGATACTTGCGGCGAAAGCGCGCGTCGAACACCATCCATGCCGGCACGCTCGCGCCGGTGCGCGCATGATCGCGATACATCGCGGGCACGAATTCGGAATACGGCGCGGCCTCGTTGACGAAGCGCCGGCCGAGGCCGTTGACGATCACGCAGCCCGGCAGGTTGCGTTCGACGAACAGCGCGCGCTGCTTCTCCTCGCCCGCGACGCCGACGGTCGGCGCACCCCACACGTGCTCCATCAGCGCCAGCGCGCCGCCGAGCCGGTGGCCTTCGGCAATCGCATCGCCCGTGTTGGACGGCGGCGTCGCGCTCCACTGCGTCCGGGTCGGCTGCGGCAGGTAACGTTCGCGCATCGGCTGGTTGCGCTCGAAACCGCCCGCGCCGAGGATCACGCCGCGCCGCGCGGCGATCGTCACCGGCTGTCCGAAGCGCTGCACGCGTACGCCCGTCACGCGGCCGTCCACCTCGAGCAGGTCGCGCATCGGCGTCTCGAGCCACACGGGCACGTGACGGTCGAGCAGTGCGCGACGCAGCCCGCCGATCAGCGCATTGCCGAGCGTCAGGCGCCGGTCGCGCCGCGTGCGGCGGCGCATGCCGACATCGAGCCAGTAGCGGCCGAACTGCGCGATCGCGAGCCGCATGAAACCGGGGCCGCGCGAGAACAGCGTATGCGCTTCCTTCGACGTCACCGCGACGCGCCCGCCGATCAGCGTGCCGGGCGACGGCGGCCGCAGCCGCTCGAACTCGTCGCCGAGCAGCCCGCCGTCGAATGGCAGCGGATCGAGCGCGCGATACCCCGGCATCGCGCCCGGCAGCTTCTGGAAATAGTCCGCATACATCGGCAGCGCCTGATAGCGCACGGGCGTCTTCGATTCCAGATAGCGCAGCATCTCCGGCGCGCGGTCGAGATACGCATCGAGCTTGTCGGGCGTCGAGGCGCCGGCCGTGCACGCGTCGAGATAGCGGCGCGCGGCGTCGCGCGAGTCGGTCGCGCCGAGTTCGGCGATATGGTGATTGCACGGCACCCAGATGCCGCCGCCCGATACCGCCGACGTGCCGCCGTACCGCGCCGTCTTCTCGATCACCACGACGGACAGCCCGTGGTCGGCCGCGCGGCACGCGGCGAGCAGCGCGCCCGCGCCCGAGCCGACGACCACCACGTCGAACGCGTATTGCCGTGCTTGCGTGTCGTTCATCCTGGCCCCGTCAGATGAAGAAATCGGTGTTCTCGCGGCCGAGCATCACCGCGCCGAGGTTCTGGCCGAAGCGGTCCACGTTGTTCGCGTAGTGCGCGCGGGCCGCATGCAGGTCGAGGAAGCGGCGCACCAGCGGATTGCGGTGATAGATGCCGTTGCCGCCCGCATAGCGCAGCAGCGCGTTCGCGGCCTGCGCGCAGCGTTCGGCGACCTGCGCGGACTGGTAGCGGAAATGC
The DNA here is from genome assembly GCF_015712225.1 of Burkholderia sp. 9775_39. Lineage (NCBI taxonomy): Bacteria > Pseudomonadati > Pseudomonadota > Betaproteobacteria > Burkholderiales > Burkholderiaceae > Burkholderia > Burkholderia sp. 9775_39. Next base: position 64,776 of record NZ_JACCQC010000005.1, read on the forward strand.
ACGCGGCGCTCGATCGACACCGCCGGGCCGCCGGTCACCGACGCCATCAGTTCCGCGAAATTGCGCTGGAGCAACACCTTCATCTCGTCGATCGCCACCGCCGCGTTCGCGCATGCGTGCTGCGCGCCCGGATCGTCGGTCGTCTTCGCGCCGCTGTTGGCGGACACGCGCGTCGCCGCATAGCCGGTGAAATCGTCGAGCGCACCCTGCAGCGCGCCGATGCACGACGTGCACACCGCACGCACGAAAATCTGCGCGAACGGCAGCTTGAACAGCGGCGCGTCGTTGACCGCCAGCCCGGGGCTCGTGCCCATCATCCCGTCGATCGCCTTGTGCGTGCGGTACGCAGGCACGAACGCGTCGTCGACGACGATGTCGTGGCTGCCCGTCGCGCGCAGGCCGAGCACGTCCCAGTCCTGCTCGATCCGGTAGTCGGCTTTCGGCAGCAGGAAGGTGCGGTATTCGGGCGGCTGGCCGGCCTCGGCCGGCGGCACCAGCGCGCCGAGGAACACCCATTCGCACAGTTCGCTGCCGCTCGAGAACTTCCAGTGGCCCGACAGCCGGAAGCCGCCGTCCACCGGCGTCACGCGGCCGACCGGCATGTAGGTCGACGCGATCAGCGTCGCCGGATCGTTGCCCCACACGTCCTGCTGCGCGCGTTCGTCGAACAGCGCGAGCTGCCAGTTGTGCACGCCGACGACGCCGTACACCCACGCGGTCGACATGCAGCCGCGCGCGAGCGCCATCTGGATCTCGAAGAAGGTCTGCGGATCGAGCTCGTAGCCGCCGTAACGCTTCGGCTGCAGCACCTTGAAGAAGCCGGCGGCCTGCATGTCGGCGATCGTCTCGGCCGGGATGCGGCCCTGCGCTTGCGCGTGCGCGGCGCGGCCGGCCAGCGTCGGCGCCAGCGCCTCGGCCCGGGCGATCAGCGTGGCGGCCAATGCGTTCGAATCGTTGTCGCGATGCACGAATGTCTCCTGTGGAACGGGGGCGGCGCCGCGGCGCCCGCCCCGCTCCCGTTCAAAGTTGTTCGGCGCGGCCTGGCCGCGGGCGATGCTCGCCACCACCGATGGTCGGCTTCGCGCGAGCGCGCCGCATCGTCCGACCGGACGACGGGCGCGGCCCGGTGCATCACGCGCAGGCCCGTTCCTTCTCGCGATTGAAGAACGGGATCACGTGCTCGCCGATGTTGCGGATCGTCTCCATCTGCGCTTCGTGCGGCACCGTACCCATCTGGCACAGGAACAACACTTCGTCGACGCCGGCTGCCTGCAGGCGGCCGACATAGCCGATGCAGTCGTCCACCGTGCCGTACGCGTGGTTCGGGTTCATCATCGCGAGCGCCGGGTCGGCGAAGTTCACGACGACTTCCTCCGACGCGAAGCGCGAGCGGATCACCATCTCGCCGGTGTCGGCCTGCACGAGGTCGTCGCCCCACTTCGCCGGGTCCGGCCGCTCGCCGCCCGTGTACCAGTACGCGAGCGATTCCATGAAGTAGCGCTGGCCGCGGATGCCGATCTTGCGGGCCGCCTGGCCGTCCGCCATCACGACCGTCGGGCACAGCGCGGCGAGGTGCTGCGTCGGGCGGAAGCCGACCTGGTCTTCCGGCTTGCGGTTCGCCCATGCGTCGCGGTACACCGCGTTCTTCTTCGCGACTTCGTCGGGGCCGCCGAAGCCGAGCACCAGCGCGCCCATCCCGCGCTGGCCGGCGCGCAGCAGCGCGTCGGTGTTGGTGCATGCGAGGTACATCGGCGGGTGCGGGTCCTGGAACGGCTTCGGGTGGATCGGGCGCTTCGGAATCTTGATGTACTGGCCGTCGTGCTCGATCTCGTCCTGCACGAACATCTTCGGCACGAGGTACATCGATTCGTCGATCATCGGCTGCAGCGCGTCGAGGTCGTAGCCGAACGCGCCGGCTTCCTGCTGGCTGCCGCCCTTGCCGACGCCGAAATGCACGCGGCCACCCGACAGGATGTCGAGCAGCGCGACCCGCTCGGCCACCTTGATCGGGTGATTCATCGCCGGCGGCAGGCACACGACGCCGTGGCCGAGGCCGATGCGCGTCGTGCGGCCGGCCAGGTACGCGAGGAAGGTTTCCGGCGCGCTCATGTGCGCATAGTTGGTCAGCGACGTGTGTTCCACGCACCAGATCGTGTCGAAACCGACCTGCTCGGCGAGCAGCGCCTGTTCGACCGTTTCCTTGAACACCCGGTGGTCGCCCTCGCGCGACGCGTCGGTGGTCTGGGCTTCGTAGATGAGGGAAAACTTCATTGCGTGCGTCTCCATGTCTGTTGGACGAATCGGGGTCGCGCAGGCCGCCCGCACGATACGGACGAATAGCGACGGTCCACGAATGGGAGTGTCGGCGCGCCGGCTGGCGCGGGCATCATCTGTTCGGAGTAGCCGGACGCCCGCGGCGACAGAGGGGTTTCACGGTCATCCGATCGGACTGCGTGAGCGCGCGAGCGGCGCGCTAGCATCGGACGACGGCGCACTGCACGCCGCCCACATCAAGACAAGGGAGAACCGGGATGAAGGTATCGATGCTGCTGTATCCGGTCGACGACATCGACACGGCGTTGCCGCTGTTCGTCGACGGGCTCGGCCTGAACGTGAAGTTTCGCGACGGCGACCGTTATTGCGCGCTCGACGGCGGCCCGCTGACGATCGCGCTGGTCGCGGGCGACGAGCAGATCGTCGAGCGCGCGGCGCTCACGCTGCGCGTCGACGAGGACGACGACCTGTATGCGGCGATGGCGCGGGTCGTGAAGGCCGGCGCATCGGTGCGCGTGCCCGTGCAGGCCGGACCGCACGAATACCGCGCGGTGCTGGAGGACAGGAACGGCGCGTTGCTGGTGATTTCGCAGAAACGGCCGGCATGACGATGCACGGCGCGGCCGCCGGATGCACGCGCGCCGGATGCCGAGCGGGCGTAGCCGGCGTCACGCGTCCGCGCCCGACGCGCGCAGATCGCTGGTTTCCAGCAGCTCGAGCAACGTGCCGGCCGGCTGGCTGAGCCGCTTCGCGGCCAGCGCGATGAATTCGACGTCGGGCAGCGCGGGCAGCCCGTCGCCGTTCACGGGCGGCGCCAGGCCGCGCGCGGACAGGTACTGCGACGTCGCGGTCAGCCCGAGCCCCGCGCGCGCGGCCGCGATGCAGCCCGGCTGGCTGCTGCTCGAACACACGACTTCCCAGCCGATGCCCTTTTCCGCGAGCGCGTTCAGCACCACCGCGCGCGTGACGCTCGGCTCGGCCACCAGCACGAGCGGCAGCGGGCGCTCCAGATCGACGACGGTGCCCGGCCGCGCGACCCATTCGAGCCGCGCGCGCAGCAGCGGCGTGCCGCGCCGTTCGCCGAGCCGCCGCTTGCCGATCATCAGGTCGAGCGCGCCCGCGTCCATCAGTGCGTAGAGCCGGCTCGTCATGCCGGTGGTGATTTCCAGCGCGACATCGGGATGCGCGGCGCGGAACCCGGCCAGCACCTCCGGCAGCGCGACGAGCGCGAGATCGTCCGACGCGCCGAGCCGCACGCGCCCCTGCAGCCGCGGCTTGCGAAATTGCGATTCGGCGCGGTTCAGCGCCTGCAGGATCACGTTCGCGTGCACGAGCAGCGCCTCGCCGTCGGCCGTCATCGCGATCGAATGGGTATCGCGCACGAACAGCCGGCGGCCGACGCTCTCTTCGAGGCGACGGATGTGTTCGCTGACGCTCGACTGGTTGAGCCCGAGCTGCCGGCCCGCTTCGGTGAAGCTGCGGCAGTTCGTGACGGTCGCGAACGTCTTGAGCCAGACGGGATTGAGCATCCCGCATTGTCATCGTCATTTCCGATGACAGTCAATGCCTTGAGGCGGCTTCCCGATGACCAGCGGAATCGGTACCATCGAGCGCTCGACGTCCGGCACGCGCCGCGCGACCGCGCAGCGGCGCCGCCCGCCGGACTTTCGCCCACCGATTTCGCCATGTCCCGGGAACCCACACACTCCGCGCTGCTCTGGATCGTCGCCGCTGCGTTCTTCATGCAGTCGCTCGACACGACGATCGTCAACACCGCGCTGCCGTCGATCGCCCAAAGCCTGCAGGCGTCGCCGCTCGCGATGCAGCCCGTCGTGGTCGTCTACACGCTGACGATGGCGATGCTCACGCCGGCGTCCGGCTGGCTCGCCGACCGGTTCGGCACGCGCCGCGTGTTCTCGGTCGCGATCCTCGTGTTCGTGCTCGCGTCGATCGGCTGCGCGGCGTCGCATACGCTCGGCCAGTTGGTCGTCGCGCGCGCCGTGCAGGGCATCGGCGGCTCGATGCTGCTGCCGATCGGGCGGCTCGCCGTGCTGCGTCGCGTGCCGGGCGAACAGTACGTCGCGGCGATCGCGTTCGTGTCGATCGCCGGCCAGCTCGGCCCGATCGTCGGGCCGACGCTCGGCGGCTGGCTCACGCAGGCGATTTCGTGGCACTGGGTGTTCATCGTCAACGTGCCGGTCGGCGTGGTCGGCTTCATCGCCGTGCAGCGCTACCTGCCGCACGACCAGGCGACGCAGCCGCCGCCGTTCGACTTCGTCGGCTGCGCGCTGCTGTCGGCCGCGATGATCGCGCTGTCGCTCGCGATCGACCCGCCGATGTCCGCGCACCGCGCCGCGTGGGCGGCCGCGCTCGCGGTGCTCGGGCTGGCAAGCGCGCTCGCGTACCTGCCGCACGCGCGGCGACGCGCGCAGCCGCTGTTCCGGCTCGGGCTGTTCCGCGAGCCGAACTTCGGGTCCGGGCTGCTCGGCAACCTGCTGTGCCGGATCGGCACGAGTTCGGTGCCGTTCATGCTGCCGCTGTTGATGCAGGTGCAGCTCGGCTATACGCCGCTGCAGTCGGGGCTGATGATGCTGCCGGCCGCGATCGCGGGCGTCGTCGCGAAACGGTGGATCGCGCCGCTCGTGAAGCGCTTCGGCTATGCGACGTTTCTGGTCGTGAATACGGGGATCGTCGGCTGCGCGATCGCGGGGTTCGCGCTGGTGTCGGCGCGGCCCGCGCCGGTGCTGGAAGGCGTGCTGCTGATCGTGTTCGGCGCGGCGAATTCGATGCAGTTCGCGGCGATGAACGGCGTGACGCTCAAGGGGCTGTCGCATGCCGACGCCGGCAGCGGCAACAGCCTGTTCACGATGATGCAGATGCTCGCGATGGGTCTGGGCGTCTCGATCGGCGGCGGGCTCGTCAACCTGTTCGCCGCCTATCGCGGCTCGATGGCGCACGGGTTCATGCTGTCGTTCGCGTGCATGGGCGCCGTGACGCTGCTGTCGTCCGTCGTGTTCCGGCGGATCGATACGGCCGCGCCGCCGGCCCATGCGGCGGCGCGCCCTTCCGCGTGATCGCGGCCGTCAGTTCACCAGGCGGCGCTCGACGACGCGCTTGAGCACCCAGCGGATCGACGAACCGTCGGCCGGCGGCTGCGCGACGCGATATTCGTCGACTTCGAGCGTGTACAGGTAGCCGGGCTGGTACGCAAAGCCGTCGATACCCGCGTACCACAGGCTCCACGGCTCGCCCGGGCTGCTGCGCACCTGCAGGCACTCCATCGGCGCGACACCCGTGCAGCGCGCGGACTGCGGCGCGACGTAGACGGTCCGGGTCACGGGCTTGCCGTCGGCCGGGCGGGCCGCGGCCGGCGCGGTGGCCGCCGCATCGGTCTGGCATCCGGCGAGGAGCGTGCTGCCGGCAAGGATGGCCGCGCCAAGCAGCGTTCGGGAGGGGCGAATCATCTGATGTTCCTCTGGGAGCGTTGGAGGGCCGATTAGACGAGCCGCCCGGCGCGAAAGTTCACAAATACCTTACAAAACCGGTTCGACCACCCTCATTTATGGGATGTCGCGCGCGCGCCGATACGTTACCGTGTTCCGGTTCCGCTCTGCGCAGTCGCCGGCGGTCCGCACGTGCACGCCGAGCGCATCGCGACCCGGCGGCCGCAACAGGAGACAACCCGAATGACCACGGCGACCGCGGCCCTGCCGCCGCATCTTGCCCAGTCGAAACTGACGCTCGAGCAGTTCGACGCCTTGCTCACGAAGATCTACGAAGGCCCGCTCGAGGACGTCCCGTGGGGCGGCGCGCTCGAACAGATCCGCGTGCATCTGCACGCGAACTACGCGACGATGATCCTGCGCTGGCCCGCCAGCGGCCATGCGGGGCTGATGATCAATGCGTCGGAAAACAGCGCGCCGCTGCCGGGCGTCGCGTCGTACAACAGCTACTACTACGCGCTCGACCCGTTCGTGAACCTGCCGACCGATCGCGTCGTCACGGTCGACGAGTTGCTCGGCGCCGGCGTCTGGCGCAACAGCGCGATGTATGCCGAATTCCTGAAGCCGCTCGACGTCGGCCATCTGATGGGCGCCGACCTGCGCACGCACGACGGCGTCGAGTGCCGCTTTCGCGTGTGCCGTTCGCATCGCGACCACGCATTCTCGGCGACCGACAAGGCCGTGTGCAACGCGCTGCTGCCGCACCTGAAGCGCGCGGTGCGGCTGCACGCGAAGTTCGGGATGGTCGAATCCGAGCGCACGCTGTATGCGAGCACGATCGACCGCATGCTCGTCGGCACCGCGATCCTCGACGAGCGCGGCGCGATCATGAAGACCAATTCCGTCGCCGACGAGATCTTCGCCGAATGCGACGGCCTGCGCGTGCGCGGCGGCGCGCTCGAAGCGTCGTATCCGCTGGAGGACCGCAAGCTGCAGAAGCTGATCCGCCAGGTGCTCGCGGAACGCACGGGCAGCACGCCGTCGGTCGCGCACGCGATCGCGGTGCCGCGCCCGTCCGGCAAGCCGCGGCTCGGCGTGCTGATCCGCGCGGTGCCGCTCAGCGAGTGGTCGGAGGACAATCCGCGCCGGCCGGCGTGCGCGATCTTCATCCGCGATGCCGAGCGCAAGTCGCAGGCGTCGCACGAGATCGTGCGCAAGCTGTTCGACCTGACGCCGGCCGAGACCGCGCTGGCGCTCGCGCTCGTCAACGGACAGACGCTCGAGGAAGCGGCCGACGAGCTGGCGATCAGCAAGAACACCGCGCGCTCGCATCTGCGTGCGATCTTTTCGAAGACAGGTGTCACGCGGCAGGCGACGCTGGTGCGGCTGTTGTTGAACAGCGTGCTGTCGCTGGGGTGAAGCGTTCGCCGCAATGCCGCCACCGCCGAATCCGCCTAGTCCGTTTCAACGTCGAAGCATCGGCGCAGCCCGCCTAACCTGTCCGTCCGACCCGCGCTTCAGGAGACAGGAATGGAACGCTTCGCAGGACAAGTCGCCGTCGTGACCGGCGCGGCGACCGGCATCGGACGCCAGGCCGCGCTGTGCTTCGCCGAAGCCGGCGCGCAGGTCGCGCTGCTGGACACCGCCGTGGCGGCCGCGGAAGACACCGCGCACGAGATCGAGCGCCTCGGCGCGAAGGCGATCGTGCTGCGCACCGACGTGTCGCGCGACGCCGACGTGCGCCATGCGATCGACATGACGGTCGACACCTTCGACCGCCTCGACCTCGCGTTCAACAACGCGGGCATCGCGCCGCGCGGCGCACCGGCCGCCGAATTCGACGAGGACGAATGGGACCGCACGATCGCGGTCAACCTGAAAGGCGTGTGGCTGTGCATCCGGCACGAATGCCGGCACATGCTGCAATCGGGCGGCGGCGCGATCGTCAACACGTCGTCGATCATGGGGCTCGTCAGCGGCCCCGGGCTCGCCGCGTATTCGGCGTCGAAAAGCGGTGTCGTCGGCCTCACGAAAGCGGTGGCGCTCGACTATGCGAGCCGCGGCATTCGCGTGAACGCCGTGTGCCCCGGCGGCATCGCGAACACGGCGATCACCGACCGGCCGGACAACCGCGCCGACATGGCGCGGCTGATGCAGGCCACGCCGATGGCACGGCTCGGCGAGCCGCGCGACGTCGCGGAAACGGTGATGTGGCTGTGCTCGCCCGCCGCACGCTTCGTGACCGGCCAGGCGATCGCCGTCGACGGCGGCTTCACCGTGTGGTGATCGTGTACCATCGGCGCTTCCCGATACGCTTTGGCGCGCTGCCTTCGTCCGCCCGGCCACGCCCGCGCGGTTCGCGCAGCGCGTTTCCTTCGCATGACCTCATCCGCTTCGTCCGACGACACCGCGCTGCGCCCGCTGCCGATCGATACGCTGACCGTGCCGGCCGCGCTCGACGGACGCACGGGCACCAACCGCTCGGGCAGCGCGCATCCGCAGATCGCCGCGACCCATGACCTCGACGCCGTGCGCGCCTGGCTCGCACGCTTCGTCGATACGCCGACCACCTTCCAGAACTACCGCAAGGAAGCCGAGCGCCTGCTGTTGTGGGCCGTGATCGCGTGCGGCAAGCCGCTGTCGTCGCTCACGCACGAGGATCTCGTCGTGTACCGGCAATTCCTGCTCGCGCCCGCGCCGGCCGAGCTGTGGTGCGCGAACGGCGGCCGCAAGCATCCGCGCGACGATCCGCGCTGGCGGCCGTTTTACGGGCCGCTGTCGGCAGCCAGCCAGCGGCAGGCGCTGGTGATCCTGAACGTGATGTTCTCGTGGCTCGTGCAGGCCGGCTATCTGGCCGGCAATCCGCTCGCGTTGTCGCGGCAGCGGCAGCGCCGGCCCGCGCCGCGCGTCACGCGCCATCTCGGGCAGCCGCTGTGGCAAGCGGTGAAGGATGCGATCGCCGCGATGCCGCGCGACGATGCACGCGCCCGCTTCCATGCGGATCGCGCGCGCTGGCTGTTCACGTTGCTGTATCTCGGCGGGCTGCGCATCACCGAAGCGGCCGATACGACGATGGGCCGGTTCTTCTGCCGCCGCGATGCGGACGGGCACGAACGCTGGTGGCTCGACGTGACGGGCAAAGGCGGCCGGCAGCGGCTCGTGCCGGCCACCGACGAGATGATGACCGAGCTGGCGCGCTACCGGCGTGCGCACGGCCTGCCCGCGCTGCCGGTCGACGGCGAGCCGACGCCGCTCGTGCTGCCGGTCGGCCAGGCGCGCAAGCCGCTCACGCGTGCGGCACTGCACCGGATCGTGAAGCAGGTGTTCCGGCACGCGGCCGACCGGCTGCGCGCGAGCGGCGAAGCCGGCGAGCACGCGGCGCGCGTGCTCGAACAGGCGTCCGCGCACTGGCTGCGTCACAGCGCGGGCTCGCACATGGCCGACGGCCGCGTCGATCTGCGGCTCGTGCGCGACAACCTCGGCCATGTGTCGCTCACGACGACGAGCCAGTATCTTCACGCGGACGACGACTGGCGCCATCGCGAGACGCAAGCGAAGCACCGGATCGGGTGGGACTAGACTGCGTTCCGCCGCTCGACGGACGAGGTCGATCCCGCCGAGATCCGCCGTGGCTGCGGCACTTTGCATGGCCGCTTGCTCCGGCGCGTCGATCCCGCCGCGCGACACGTCGACACGCTTGCCGTGTCAGTACACCGCCACCCAGTGCCCGGGCACCCACGCCCAGTGATTGCCGGCCCACCGGTAATGCCCCCTGGCCCAGCGATAGCCGGGTGCGGGCGGCGGCGGGGCCACCTCGGCGACGGGCGCGGGCTGCGGCGGCCGCACGGGCTCGACCACGCACGCGGACATCAGCACGGCGCTCGCGCTCACCAGCATGGCGAGCGAAACAGACCGGATCTTCATTGTCGATGCTCCCTGTTGTGTCATCGGTTGTCGGCCGATCGCGGCGACACGACGCGTCACGCGGCTGCGCGAATCAGGCCGCTCATCGGCCGTGTCGCACCGCTTTCCGCGAACAGCGCGGATGCGGTGCGGCGCGGGTCGAGCCGCAGGCTGTCGGCGGCGGCGCCCGCGATCAGCGCATCGAGCGACGCAGTCGGCTTCAGGTCGCGCCCTTCGTACAGGTCGCCCGGCCGCAGCCCCGGCCAGTCGGCGATCACGCGGCCGCCTGCCACCGCGCCGCCCGCGAGCATCGCGACCGACGCCTGCCCGTGATCGGTGCCGCCCGTGCCGTTCACCGCGGCCGTGCGGCCGAATTCGGTCGCGACCAGCACCGTGGTCTGCTGCCACGCGGGCCCGAGGCCGTCGCGCAACGCGGCGAGCATCGTGTCGAGCGCCTTCAACTGATTCGTGAGCCGCGCGTTCTGCGCGCTATGGGTATCCCAGCCGCCCGTCTCGATCATCGCGATCCGCGGGCCGTCGTCGCGCGCGAGAAACGTCGCGGCGAGCTTGCCGACGCCGGCCGGGTCCTGTCGCGCATGGGCGTCGCCGGCGAGGCCGCGTGCTTCCATCGCGGATTGCCACAACGGGCCGAGCTGCGCATCGGCTTCGTAGAGCGCCGACACGCGCGTGAGCAGATCGTCCGGCGCGGCCGGCAAACCGGATGGCGCATACGACGCGGCCTGCACCGCGCCGCGCAGCGCGAGCGGTACGGTCGGCGCGAACGCGATTGCGTTGTCGCGCGTCGCCGGCAGCAGCGCGGCGAGCCGGTTCAGCCAGCCGTCCTTGACCTGGTACGGCGCCCGGCCGCCCGTTTCGAGCACGTTCTGGCCGTCGAAATGCGAGCGGTCGCGATACGGCGACGCGATCGCATGGACGAACAGCGCCTGACCGTCGCGGTACATCTGCGCGGTTTGCGCGAGCGACGGATGCAGCGCGAACGTGCCGTCGAGCCGCGTCGCGGCCGTCGTGTCGATCGCGAGCGGGCCGCGCAGCGACGCATACGCGGGCTCCGCATACGGGACGACGATGTTCAGGCCGTCGGCCGCGCCGCGCTGGATCACGAACACGAAGCGCCGGTCGGTCTCGACATTCGCGAACGCGAGCCGCGGCGCGACGAGCATCGCGCCCGCGCCGGCCGCGGCCACACTGAGGAATCGTCGGCGGGACAGTGCCATGGTCATCTCCGTTGGAAATCGGGCGAAACGAGCAGCAGTGCGAGCGACGTCGTCGCGCTTTCGGCGCGCGCGAGCGCGGTCGCGGTCGGCGCGCTCAGCGAACCGGCGAGCAGCGTGTTGCCGAGCGTGCGCGGATCGAGCCGGTCGCCCGTGCGTGCGGCCAGACGCTGCGCGATCTCGACGCGGCGCACCAGCGCATCGGGCGCGGCCCAGCTCGCGGCGACGTCGTCGTAGCCGGCCGGTGAACCCGGCCGCCACACCGGCTGGCCGAGCTGGGCGAGCAGCGGCGCGGCCTTGAGATCACCGGTGTCGCGCCAGCCGAGCCCGCGCAGCGACGACACGGCCCACTCCCACGGCGTCTTGAACTTGCGGTTGACCGGCGACCACGCGTCGGGCGCGTCGACGAGCGCGCGATAGACGGTCGGCAGGTCGCCGCCGCTCGCATCGAAGACGCGCGCGAGCCGCTCGGTCAACGCGGGCGGCGGATTGTCGGCGACGACATGACGGGCGAGCTGGAACGCGATGTGTCGGCCGGTCGCCGACGATCGCGCGAGGTCGCGCAGGATCGCGCGCGCCTGCGCTTCACCCGGTTGATCGTAGGTGCGCCCCATCACCGTGCGCGTGCCGGGTTCGTGCAGATTCGGCCGGAACACGAATGCGCCCGGCGCCGCATCGCCCGGTTGCGCCCCGCGCCCGCCGGCGATGCTCCAGCCGGTCAGCGCGCGGGCGAATTCCGTCACGTCGGCTTGCGTGTAGCCGGTGCGCACGCCGAGCGTGTGCAGCTCCATGATTTCGCGTGCGAGGTTCTCGTTGAGCCCGCGCTTCGCGGACGGATCGCGTGCCTGCGCACGCAGTGCGGCCGGGCTGTCGGGACCGACCGAGCGCGCCTGGTCGAGGAACACCTGCATCGCGGGATGCTGCTCGACGGCGACGAGCATGTCCTCGAAACGGCCGAGCACGTGCGGACGGATCGCGTCGCGTTCGAATGCGCCCGCGTACGCGGCCACCTGCCCCTTGTCGACCGACACCGCGAAATGATTCGCCCAGAAATGCACGAGACGCTCGACGAACGGCGTGGACGTGTTCAGCGCGCTGTTCATGCGCGCGGCGACGGCGCCGCGATACGCGTCGTAGCCGTCGCGGCGGATCGACTGCGCGGTGGCGCGCTTCGCGGCCGCGTCGTCGCCCGTCGTCGCGTTGCGGGTGTTCGCGAAGCGCGTGGCGAGCGTGACCGCGTCCGGCTCGCCGGCCCATGCGGCGGGTCGCGCATCGTAGCGGTCGAACTGGGCGAGCAATGCGGCCTTCGGGTCGGCGGGCGGGGCTTCGTCGGCGCGCGCGCCGAGACCGAAGCGGTTCAGCGCGATCGCGGCCGGCGTGGCGTCGTTCGGGTGGTCCATGACGGGCTCTCTTGCGGTGCGTATTCACGTTCAACGCAAGCACGCCGGGAAATCCGTCGCGGGGCGGGAAAATATTTTTTGCTGTGGAAGCGCCGGGCGGAAATCGCGCAACACGGCGGCGTGGATCGTCGACGGACAACGACCGCGCGATTCGCCGGAACCGGCGCACGCATGACGCACGAGCGGCGCGCAGATCGCGCGCCGCCCACGCGCGGCTTACTCGCTCGTCGACGCGTCCGGTTTCTTCTGCAGCCTCGGCGGCAAACGCCAGTTGCCGCTGTGCTGCAACCCGTCGACGAACTTCGCGCGCTCGTCGGGCGTCAGCGTCGCCGCGAAATCGACGACGCTGCGCTCGACCTGCGCACGCATCGCGGTGTCGGCCGCGCGCGTGCGGTCGAGCGCCGCATCGATCGCCGCGCGATCGAGTTGCGGCGCGGCGAGCAGGTCCAGCACGGTGATCCGGCCGTCGCGCCCTTCGCGCGCGAAATCGCGACCGCTCTTGCGAGCCGCCTTCAGCGCCGCGGCGAACTCGCGCTGCCGCGCATCGGGCAAGCCGTCCGCCGCGAAACGCAACGCGGTGCGCGATGCGGGCGCGCCCGCCGCGTGCCCGTCGCGGTGAGTCGAGAACCATTGATACGCGCCGCCGCCGATCGCGCCGAGCATGAACACGTTCAGCACGACCGAGCCGACGAGGGTGAATTTCCAGCCGCGTTCGGTCATTCGTCACTCCCGTCCACGCTCGGACCGCCGAACGTCGTCGTCAGATAGCCCGGCTCGTGCTGCGCCGGCGACGCGCTGCCGAGCATCAGCATCGACACGGCCACCGCCCCCGCGAGCGCGCCGGCCAGGCCGACGCCCGCGAACGCCGCGCCCGACCACCATACGGCGCCGCGCCGGCGGGCGCGCTGCGGCGCGGGCGCCGTCGCGACGATGCGCTCGACGAGCGCCGGCGCCGGAGGCGCGACCGTGTCGTACGCGAGCCACGCATCGAGGTCGGCCGCATCGTCGAGCGCCAGCAGCGCGTCGCGCGGGTTCGCGTGCGCCCACGCCTCGGCGGCCGCGCGCTCGCCGGCCGGCCAGCGCCGCGCGTCCGAGCCGTACGCGGCGACGATGGTACGAAATCGTTCGGGTGTCATCGCTTGTCCTCGCTAGGTGGGTCGCCGGCCAGTTGCGCGCGCAGGTTGCGCCGCGCACGGGCGAGCAGGCTTTCCAGCGCATCGACGGTGATGCCCATCAGGTTGGCCGCTTCCACGTTCGACATGTCCTGATAGTACTGGAGCACCAGCGCTTCCCGCTGCCTCGGCGGCAACGCGGCCAGCGCCTGCCGCACGCGCGCATCGCGCGAACGCAGTTCCGCATGCGCGGCCGGCTCCGGTTGCGTGTCGGGCACGTCGGGCAGCGTATCGACGGGCGCCTCGCGCCGGCCGCGCAACCGGTCGTAGCACAGGTTCAGCACGACGCGATGCAGCCACGTGTCGAAGCGCGCTTCGCCTTCGCGCCAGCGCGGCGCCTGGTTCCAGATTCGCAGGAACGTCTCCTGTGCGACGTCCTCGGCTTCGCTCCGGTCGCCGAGCATGCGCGTCGCCAACGCGAGCAGCCGCGGCAGCTTGCGCGCGACGAGCACGCGCACCGCCGACGCATCGCGCGCGCCGACACGTGCGACGAGTTCCGCGTCCGGATCGCGGTCGCCGCGATCGCTCAACGCCGCCTGCTCCGTCGCGCGGCGCGTGCGCGCCGCACTGTCACGGCGGCGGGACCCGCCGCCCGGCTGAAGCTCATCGTCGTGCTCTCCTTGCATGCGTCGGGCCATCGCCGGACGGCGCCATGCCGACGGTGCGTCGACGCCGCGCGCGTCGCGCCCGGCATCGCACACGGTGCCGGCCGAGCCGGGTTCATCGACATCCGGTTCGCGCCGCATGTCGATCCTCGCAGCCCGCCACGCGAGCGTGGGCCGGCGCGCTCAATATACGACGACCGGCGCGGGCCGGTAATACACCGGACGGGCCGGCACCACGACGCAGCCGGCCAGCACGATCGCCGCGGCCGCCAGTATCACGATGATTCGAAAAGGCATCGCTTCGACTCATGATGTTGCGTGAAATATCCGCTGCGCCGGCATCGCGTGCCGCGCGGCGGCCTGCACGTCAGGCCCAGTGGCCCGGCACCCAGCGCCAGGCCGGGCCGCGCGCGGCCCAGTGTCCGGGCACCCAGTGGTAACCGACCCGCACCACTTGCCAGTGGCCCGGAATCCACACGTAGCGGCCCTGCCGCCAGTGCCAGTGGCCCTGATCCCATACGTAACCGGCACGCGGCGCCGGCATGACTTCGACGCGCGGCGGCGGCGGCGCGTAAGGCGCGACGATGACGGCCTGCGCGAATACGGCGGACGTCGCGAGCGCAGCCAGGCATCCGACGGCCAATCGCAATGGAACGGAAAGTTTCATGAAAGACTCCGAAATAACGGGCATCGACCGGAAGCGGTCGTTCATGCGTTAAACGGAGCGGACGGGGGAAATCCGTCGCGGTATCGGCAAATAAATTTCGGAGAAACTGAACGGGCGCGGGAGCGGACCGGCGGCCACGACGCGCGCCTCTGCACATCGGCGGCCGCAGGCGCAGGGTCGCGGCACTGTCACAACGCGGCAAAACTGCCCTTCGACAATGCATGCGACCGGGATCCCGCTCGTTTCCGGCCCACGCCCCGGCCGTGCTCGCGCATGGCCGCGCGGTTCCGCGTCTCGCGCCCCATCAACGAAAAACACCGACCATGTCGAACCAGGACACTCTCCCTGACCAGCCGAACGAGCCGGCCGCCTCCGTGTCGCGTCGCGGCTTCCTGAAACTCGCCGGCGTCTCCGGCCTCGCCACCGCCGCCGGCGGGCTCGCGGCGGCCCGCGCCGCCGCGTCGAACCCGGACGGCACGCCCGAGCAGGTTCACCTGACGTGGGGCAACGACCCGACGTCCGAAGTCGTGATCTCGTGGGCGTCGCTCGCACCGGCCGTCAATCCGCGCGCACGCATCGTCGCCGACGGCGAGCCGGCGCGCACCGTGCATGGCGTCCAGCGCCTGTACACCGACGGCCTGAACGGCGAGACCGTGTTCGCGTACCACGCGCGCGTGCACGGGCTGAAGCCGGATACGCGCTACCGCTACGAGATCACGGCCGACAACGACGGCAATGCGGCACAGCCGTTCTCCGCGCACTTTTCGACCGCGCCGCGCGGCCGGGCGCCGTTCCGTTTCACGAGCTACGGCGATCTCGCGACGCCCAACGGCGCGTGGGTGCTGTCGTCGCCGCAAAGCCGCTTCGCGGTGCAGGCCGTCGAGCAGTTCCAGCCGCTGTTCCACCTGCTGAACGGCGACCTCTGCTACGCGAACCTGAACCCCGCGCACCAGCCCGAGGTGTGGCGCGATTTCGGCAACAACAACCAGACGTCGGCCGCGAATCGCCCGTGGATGCCATGCCCCGGCAATCACGAGATCGAGTTCAACAACGGTCCGCAGGGGCTCGACTCGTATCTCGCCCGCTATACGCTGCCGGAGAACGGCACGCATTTCCCCGGCCGCTGGTACAGCTTCCGTGTGAGCTCCGTGCTGTTCGTGTCGCTCGACGCCGACGACGTCGTGTACCAGGACGCCGCCGCGTTCGTCGGCGGCCCCGCGCCGCTCGTGCCGGCCGCGAGCACCGGCCGCCCGCCGATCGAGCCCGGCACGTCGTTCTACGTGCGCGGCTACAGCAACGGCGAGCAGACGCGCTGGCTCGAACGTACGCTGCGTCACGCCGCGCATGACGACGATATCGACTGGATCGTCGTGCAGATGCACCAGGACGCGCTCAGTTCGTCGAAGACGGGCAACGGGTCCGACAAGGGCATTCGCGAAGCGTGGCTGCCGCTGTTCGATCGTTACGGCGTCGATCTCGTGCTGTGCGGCCACGATCACGACTACGAGCGCAGCTATCCGGTGCGCGGCTGCAATCACCGCGCGGGCGTCGACGCGAAAACCGGCGAAGTGGTCGAAACGCTGCAGCCGCGCCCGGTCGGCTCGAACGATCCGAACCGGACGACGTTCGACACGAGCCACGGCACGATCCACCTGATCCTCGGCGGCGGCGGCACCAGCGCGCCGCTCGACGTGTACGGCGAAAACCCGTCGACCGGCTTTGCGCAGGCGAAGGTGTTCACGAAGCCGAACCGGCCGGTGCCCGGCACCGCGCCGAACACGTTCGTGCGCCAGCCGGCCGATGCGCTCGAGGATGCGATCTGGTCCGCACGCCGCGACACGGGCACCGGCTACGGGATCGCGGTGTTCGACCACGATCCGGGCAAGCCGGGCGGCCACACGACGATCACGATGCGCTACTACCACGCGCCGGGCGCCGACCAGCACCCGACCGCGCAGTACGAGCTGTTCGAGACGATCGAACTGAGCAAGAAGCGGCGCGAGCGGTGACCGGACGGGCGCCCGCTGCGTCGGGCGTCTGACGCTTCGATCGCCCGGCTCGTTGCGCACGCAACGTGACGGGGCGATCAGGATGCCGCGATTCGCGAAGTACCGGTCGAACATCGCGCGCGGCATCGCCACGTTTTGCTGCGTGCGCACGTCGAACCCGGACGGGTTGTGGAACAGCCAGTCGCCCGTGTCGCGGTTGGTGCCGAACACGAGGACCCGATGCCCGCCGCGCGACGGCGGCTCGAAACCGTCGTGCCGGATGACAAGGCGGCCCTCTCTTGGTGGTTTCGTGAAGCCGGCACGCGGACGTCGACACGGTGAGCTTCGCCGACCCGGCGGACCCCGGCGGCAATTCCTCGAGTACTCGGCCGAATTCGACCTGAAGCGCATCGTGCTAGAGTGCGGCGGCAAGAATCCGGCGCTCGTGCTGCCCGATGCGCCCGATCTCGACGCGGTCGCGCAGCCGATCGTCGACGGCGCGTTCCGGAGCATGGCGGGCACTGCCCGCGCCGTCGCGTCATCCGAAATCGAATTGGCATGTTGAAACAGGCAGCAAGCATGAAACGCAAGAACAAGGCAACGCTCATCGGGCTCGGTGCGGTGCTGTTATGGGCCTCGGTGGTCGCGCTCGTTCGCGGCGTCAGCGAAAGCCTCGGCGCGACCGGCGGCGCGGCGATGATCTATACGGTGGCGTCCGTGCTTCTGCTGTTCTCGATCGGCTTCCCCGACCTGAGCCGATTCCCGAAAAACTACCTGCTGTGGGGCGGGCTGCTGTTCGTGTCGTACGAGCTGTGCCTGTCGCTGTCGATCGGTTATGCGAGCAACGGTCGGCAGGCGATCGAAGTCGCAATGGTCAACTATCTGTGGCCGAGTCTCACGCTGGTCGCCGCCATCGCGTTCAACCAGCAGCGCGCGAATCTGCTGGTCGTGCCCGGCGTCCTGCTGTCGATGCTCGGCATCGGCCGGGTGCTCGGCGGCGACCAGGGGCTCGATCCGGCCGGCATGCTGCGCAACGTCGCGGACAATCCGCTCAGCTACGGGCTGGCGTTCGTCGGCGCGCTGATCTGGGCCGGCTATTGCACGGTCACCGCGCGCATCGCCGACGGCAAGAACGGCGTCACGCCGTTCTTCATGCTGGTCGCCGCGGTGCTCTGGATCAAGTTCGCGATCGAAGGCGGCGGCGGCATGACGTTCAGTTTGCACGCGGTCGGGTATCTCGTGCTGGCGGCGTCGGCGCTCGGCTTCGGCTATGCGGCCTGGAACACCGGCATCATGCACGGCAACGTGACGGTCATCGTCGGCGCGTCGTATTTCACGCCGGTGCTCGCCGCCGCCGTCGCCGCCACGCTGCTGCACGCGCCGCTGTCGGCCGAGTTCTGGCAAGGCGCGTCGATGGTGTGCGGCGGCTCGATCCTGTGCTGGCTCGCGACGCGCAGCCGCCGTGACAAGGCCAGGCCCGTGCGGATCGTCAACGAGGCCGACGGTAGCTGCCACGGGTGACGAGGCCCGGTGCCATCGTCAACTTTGCGATTCCAGCGCGATCCGCACGGCCAGCCCGGCCAGCACCGTCCCCATCAGCCAGCGCTGAACCGCCGTCCAGAGCGGCCGCCCCGCGAGAAAACCCGCGATCGAACCCGCCGCGCACGCGATCAGCGCGTTGACGCTGACGCTCACCGCGATCTGCACGCAGCCGAGCGCCAGCGATTGCGCGAACACGCTGCCGTGCCCCGGCACGATGAACTGCGGCAGCAACGACAGATACATCACCGCGATCTTCGGGTTCGCGAGGTTCGTGACGAAGCCCATCGTGAACAGCCTCGCGCGGCTGTCGTGCGGCAACTGCCGGACCTGGAACGCGGAGCGCCCGCCCGGCTTCAGCGCCTGCCACGCCAGGTACGCCAGATACAGCGCGCCGGCAACGCGCAGCGCATCGTACGCATACGGCACGGCCATCACCAGCGCGGTGATGCCCACGGCCGCGCACACCATGTAGAACACGAATCCCAGCGCGACGCCGCCGAGCGACACCAGGCCGGCGCGGCGGCCCTGGCAGATCGAGCGCGAAACCAGATAGATCATGTTCGGCCCGGGCGTCAGCACCATGCCGAGCGACACGAGTCCGAACGCAAACAGGGTGGGCAAGGCTGGCAAGGCGCACTCCTTCAGGGCAACGATCACGATGTCAGAACAATATATTGCATGTTGACCTTTG
Organism: Burkholderia sp. 9775_39; assembly: GCF_015712225.1. Lineage (NCBI taxonomy): Bacteria > Pseudomonadati > Pseudomonadota > Betaproteobacteria > Burkholderiales > Burkholderiaceae > Burkholderia > Burkholderia sp. 9775_39. The sequence continues at coordinate 83,693 of NZ_JACCQC010000005.1, forward strand.
CCATCGTGAATAAACTGCAAGCGCCCCATGAGCGCCGTTCATCGTGCCCGCTGCTCGCTATCTGCCCTTTTTCGCACGGGTACGGACCGTCTTTTCCGCCTTCGCACGTTGCGCATCGACGAGCCGCACGAACGCGTCGGTGACCGCGTTGCCGGCGGTATTCCACGCCAGTCGCACGGAGCGATGCAGCCGTGGCGACAGCGCCAGCACGCGCCCGCCGAACGGCGTGTACGTGAGCGTGATGCGCGGCACGATCGACACGCCCATGCCGGCCTCCGCCATCGACAGGATCGTGCGCATCTCGACCACGTTGAATGCGGCCCGAAGCGGCGCGCCGCCGCGCGCGAAGTAATCCGCGATCACCGGCCCGCATCCCGCCTTCGAGAAAATGAACGGCGCCGCGGCCAGTTGCCGGGCCGACACGCTCTTGCGGCCGGCGAACATGTCGTCGGCCGCCACCGCGACGAAATCCTCGTCGAGCAGCGGCAGGTGGTGCGCGAACGTCTTCGTGCCGGCCACCACGCCGACGTCGGCCGTGCCGTCGTCGAGCCACCCTTCGACTTCGCTGTCCGTGCCTTCGAGCAGCACCGCCGATACGCCCGGGTGCATCTCCTTCAACGCCTCGATGGCGGGAACGACGAACGCCAGCGACACGCTCGGCAGCGACGCAACCACCAGCTTCCCTTCGAGCTTGCCGCGCGACAGGCTGAACTGCTGGCGCAGCATCTGCGCTTCCCGCACCACGCTCTGGACATACGGCCACAGGCGTTCGCCGGCCGCCGTCAGCACGACCGGCTGCCGGTCGCGCCAGAGCAGCTTGACCTGCGTGAGATCCTCCAGCTCCGTCAGCGCATGGCTGATCGCGGATTGACTGCGGCTGAGCCGGTCTGCCGCGGCCGTCAGCGAGCCGAGTTCGACCACGGCAGCGAGGGCCTGCAACTGGGCGAGCGTCATCGGATTTCCTCGTTCGAAGGTATGTATGCCGCGCATGAGACGGCCGATTCACTTGAATTATATTGAACCGGTGCGACGGTCATGCAGCCGACACGCGCACCGCGCCATCCGCGAGCCGAATGCCGGATGCAACGCTCGGGTAAGATGCGTGATCGAACCGCCGCGTCGATGCAGGCGCATCACGCTGCACGACGGGCCGGGCCGCACAACCGGCCGATCAGGTTCGCACCGATCCCGAACACCTTGCGTGCACGATGCACGCGACCGCCACGGGCGCCGTCGACGACGCTCGCTGCCGGCTACGCCGCGACATGCCATTCCATGATGCATTTCAATCTGACTGAAGGGGTGCTGGTGTCCAGCCTGCAGGGGCTCACGGCGTTCGAACTGGCCGGCATCGCCGTCGCGCTGCTGCTCGGCGGGATGGCCAAGGGCATCACCGGCATCGGCGTGCCGCTGATCGCGATGCCGATCCTCAGCCAGTTCCTGCCGATCCGGCATGCGGTGCTGCTGCTGTCGATGCCGATCATCCTCGGCAACATCCCGCAGGCGCTGGAAGGTGGCCAGGTGCTCGCGACGGCACGCAAGATCGCGGCCCCGATCGCCGGCACCGTGATCGGCAATGTCGTCGGCGTGGCGATCCTGCTGTCCCTCAATCCCGGTCACGCACAGGCCGCCTCCGGCGCGCTGCTGATCGTGGCCGCGACACTGATGCTCGCGGCACCGAAGCTCGACCTGCCGCAAGCGTGGCAAAAGCCCGTCGGTTTCGCGCTCGGCTTCGGTGCGGCGCTGATGGAAAGCATCGCATCGGTGCCCGGCCCGCTGCTCGCCACCTACCTGATTTCGTCGGGCGCGACCGGGCGCGTATTCACGAAGCAGATCGCGATCATCCTCGTGGTGTCGATCGTCACGCTGATCACGACGTTCAGCGGCGCGGCGCACGCGAGCGGCGCCGACCTCGCGATCTCGGCGGTCGCCAGCCTGCCGGCGATTGCCGGCATGTGGCTGGTTCGCCCGCTGCGGGACAAGATGTCGCCCCGGATCTTCAGGACGGTCGTCCTGCTGTTCGTGCTCGTCGCGGCGGCGCAGATGATCTGGAAGTCGGGCGTATTTCGGCACGGCGGATCGGCCACGGCCCAGACGGGTGGCGTGCACGCGACCAAGCCGTCGATCGCGCATGCGTTCTGAAAGCTGCCACGCGTAGTATGCGCAGACCACCCGGCGTATCGCTCCGACCGACAGCGCGGACGATACGCGGCCGGCTTTGCTGCGCGTACGCTGATACCGATGTCAGCATGGCCATGTCGCCAGAGGCAAGAAATGGAAACGTATGTATTGCTGGGCTGCGGATTGGGCCTTGGCCTGTTGATCGCGATCTGGGGCATCTGGTCGCTCCGCTGACGCGCGGCGGCCCCGTCCGCGCGCAAGGAATCCGTCTGGAGCAGGACGCGAAACCGTCGTGTCGATGAACGGTTCCGGTCGATTTGATTCGCAGTCCGATTCAGCCTGCCATCGCCCGCCTCCGAGCCGTCGGCCATCGCCGCCGCCCGGCACGCAGCCCGTCCGGCCCCGCGCCCTGCTCCATTCCCGAAGACGCGTTAGACTAGTCGGATGGAACAATGCCGTTATTGCCAGAGAATCCGCGATGAATGGGATTGCCACGGCGACGAATGCCGCCGGGCAATCGCCAAGGCGCTGCGCCGGCAGCGCGCCGGCCTGCCGATGGTCCCCGACCGCATCCGCAACGAGCTGCCGTCCGGCGCGCCGACCCAGCAGGTGATCGCCGTCCTGTCCCGCCAGCGCCTGCGCGCGCGGCGCGGCAACGAAGAACGCCGCGAGCGCAAGGAAATCGACGACGACGGGGTCTGATCCGGCAGCCCCGCCGCTTCGACGCGCGATATTCGGCGGCCCTTGCCGCCGCGCGCATGTCCGTGCGCGCCCCCCTGTTCACGCTCCCGCCCATTGCTTGCAATCCCCGCAATACCGAATGGGGACGGAAGACGTTCGTCTCGAAATTATTACCTCGAGCGCAACGATCTTTCACTCAAACTCGCGTTTACCCTAGGTGAAGCGACGCCTACGATGTAATCAACCGCTGACGACATGGTGTCGAACGCGGAAAGCCAACAAACATCGGAGGTCATCATGAAATCGCTCGTTTCCGCAGTCGTTGCCGCCGCCGCCCTGTCCGCGTCGTTCGGCGCATTCGCCCAAAGCACCGTGACCCGCGCCCAGGTGCGCAACGAACTGGTCCAGCTCGAAAACGCGGGCTACAAGCCCAGCCAGTCGAGCCCGTACTACCCGGCCGACATCCAGGCCGCGCAAGCCCGCGTGCACGGCATCGACAACAGCGGCGCCGGCTCGCAACCGACCGCGACCGTCGAGGGCGGCGCACCGGTCGTCCGCGCGCAGAACCCGCGCGACTCGGTCTACTTCGGCCACTAAGCCTGCCGCTGCGCGCCTCGCACCTGCAGCCCGCCCATGCGACGAGCCCGTCCCGCGACGGGCTCGTCGCGTTTCGGCCCGCGGTCAGCGGCTGCCGCCGGATGCGACGCGGCCAGTCTCGTCGGGTGCGCCGCTGCGCACCAGATCCTGGTAGCGCACGCACACGCACTGCGGGGACGCCTTCGCCGCGTACATCGCCGCGTCGGCCTTGACGAGCAACTCCTCGGCCGACGCGCCATCCGCCGGAAACTCGCTGACGCCGATGCTCGCGCCGACGGCCATGCGCCCTTCGTCGAACTCGAGCGCCTCGGCCATCACGATCTGGATGCGCGACGCGACATCGCCGATCACCGCCGGCGAATGCACATCCGACATCAGCACGATGAATTCGTCGCCGCCCAGCCGCGCCACCATGTCGCCGCTGCGCAGCACCTGGCTCAACCGCTTCGCGACTGCAACGAGCGTACGGTCGCCAACCGAATGCCCGTGCTGGTCGTTGATCTGCTTGAAGCGGTCGAGATCGACGAACATCACCGCCAGCCCCTCGCGCACCGCGGCCGCATGCCGGATCGCGGCATCGAGATGCTCCATGAACAGCAGGCGGTTCGGCAGGCCCGTCAGCGGATCGTGGCCGGCGAGGTGCGTGAGCTCCTGCTGCTTCGCGCGCAGCATCGCGACCTGTGTGCGAATCTCGACGCGCATGCTGTCGAAACAGCGCGCGAGCACGCCGATCTCGTCGGCCCGCGCAACCGGCAGCCGTTCGGCGGCCGGATCGTCGAACACGTGCGTGGCGGCGCGCGCGAGCGTCTGCAACGGCCGCGTGATCGCCCGCGCGAACAGGATCGCGAGGATGACCGCCAGCAGGCTCGATACGAGCACCATCCTGACGATCCGTTCGCCCAGCATGCCGGCCGGCGCGAGCACGTCGGCGAGCGGCCGGCCCATCCCCAGCACGACGAAGCGGTTGCCTTCGTCGTGCCCGAACGGCGTGCGGACGAACGCGAACATCTGGCCGGGCGCCGCATCGGGCTGCGCAAGGCCATTGAGCGTCACGTTCATGCGTCCGCTGTCGAACAGCGCGCGCGTGACGGCAAAGCGATCCTGCATCAGCACGCGCCGGCCGCGATCGAAGCCGAACGTCTGTTCCGGATCGGGATGCACGAGAAAATCGCCCCACTCGTTCGCGAGATAGACCGCATAGTCGTCCGGCAAATCGCGTTCGAGCCGGTCGAACACGCGCGACAACTCGACGTCGACGACGAGCGCGCCGACCGTCTGGCCCGCTGCGTCGACCACCGGCGTGCCCACGCGCAGGATCGGCAGCCCCTCCGCCGCGTGCGAGCCCGTCTCGTGATTGACCACGATCGGCGACAGGTAGATGTGGCCAGGCGCCGTCGCGAGCGTATCGAATACATAGGAGAACTGCCCTTTCTCCTGGAATTCGCGTTCGGGCAGCACGACGATGCCGCGCGCATCGCGATCGAGGCGAATGCGTTCGATCCCGAAATGCCCGCGCGCGATCAGACGGATCTGCAGGTATTCCGCGTGATTCCGCATGAAGCTGTAATACACCTGTTCGAGCCGCATGCGGCGCGCGTCGTCCGGATGGTCGGCGCCCGCGACGAACGCGGACGACGGCAACTGCGCGAGCACGAGCGCATCGTCGGCGACGTCGGCGAGCGCGGTCGTGAAGCGCTGCCCGAGCAGTTGCGTCGACATCAGCAGACTGTGCTGCGCCTCCTGCACGAGCATCGCGCGGTTGGCGCGATACGCGTAGTAGCCGGTCGTGCCGGACGCGATCACGCCAATGCACGCGAACAGCACCGACAGCTTCGACGTGAGCCCGAGCCGGATCATTTTCCGAACCGCTCCGGCCGGTCGCCCGACACGATGCGGCCCCACATCGATTCGCGGCGCGCGATGTCCTCCACGGGCTGAAGCCATACGAGATGCTCGTGCCCGGTGTCGAGGCCGCGCGGCGGCTCGAGCGTGTTCGCGAGCCCCTGGCGCTCGGTCAGCAGCGCGCCGATCGCCGGTTCGAGCATGTAGTTGATCCACGCGAACGCGAGCTCGGGACGCAGCGCGCCGCGCGTGACGGCCCAGCAGTCGAGCCACGCGAGCGCGCCTTCGTCCGGGATCACGTAGCCGACGTCCGCGCCGGCGCGGCGCAACTGCTCGACCTGCTGCGTGCCGTAGTTGCCGAACATCAGCGCCGCGCGATGCTGGACGAACAGCGCGGTCGCCTCTTCCGGAAGCGTGTAGTAGGTCAGCAGGTTGCGGCGCAGGTCGATCAGCTTGCGCGCGACGGCAAGCGTCTGCGCGGGCGACAGACGGAACGGATCGGGATAGCCGAGCGCCAGCGCCGTGAACGAGAAATTGTGCTGCGCGCTGTTGAAGTCGAGCACCTTGCCGCGATAGCGCGGATTCCACAGTTCGCGCATCGAGCGCGGCGCGGCCGGCACCTGCTTGCGGTCGTAGATCAGCCCCATCGACGAATAGGTGAACGGGACTGCGTAGGACGCGCCGTCCTGCACGAGGCCGCCGATCATCGCGAGCTGCTGGAAATTCGGCAACTGCCGCCGCCGGTTCGGGATGCGCGACAGGTCGACCGGCGCGAGCAGGTGCTCATGCGCATAGCGCTGGATCTCGGCCGTGTTCGCGGCCAGCACGTCGTACGGCGGCGGCGATGCGCTGTGCAACCGCGTCCACAACGCTTCGTCGGAATCGACCAGCGTCACTTCCACACGCACATGAAACTGCGCCTCGAATGCGCTGACGATATCGCTGTCCGCATAACCGGGCCACGCCAGCACGCGCAGCACGTTGTCGTTGACGGTTTCGGGAGAGGCGGCGACGGCCGGCGGGACGGGCGCCAGTAAGCCTACCGTCAATATGACAAGCAGCGTACGCACGGCGCGGCGCGCGCGCGTGCCTGCGCCGATTCCCCTGATCAATCGGACCCCGCGTGAATCGCCCGGCTGCATTCGACTGTCCTTTTTCGAGTCGATGCGATATCCCGCAACGAGACCATAAAACGCAGGGTCACGCAATCGGAACAAGCCGCACACGGCGCATATTCATTGGCCTTGCGGCTGAATGCGACGCAGTTACCGGGGCCTGCATCGCGGCGCGAATGCACGCATGCGCGGATACGCGAAGACGAACGTCAGCGCCAGGCCTGCGTGAATTCCGCGATCACGCGCGACAGGTGCGCGCGCATCGCGTCGCGCGCACCGTCCGCGTCGCGCGCCATGATCGCCGCGAAGATCCGCTGGTGATCTTCCTGCGACGCTTCGCGCAGCGCGGTCGAGTGAAAGTGCTCCTCGATCTTGTCCCACAGCGGATCGCTGCGCGCGCAATCCCACATCGCCGTGACCATGTGCAGCAGCACCGTGTTGCCGGTCGATTCCGCGATTCGCAAGTGGAACTGGCGATCGGCCGCGTCGTAGGCGGCCTTGTCGTTCATCTGCTCGCGCATCGTCGTCAACGAGAAAAACAGGCGGTCGAGATCGGCATCCTTGCGTTCGGTCGCCGCGAGCGCCGCGACTTCCGCCTCGATCAGCCCGCGCGCGCGCAGCGTCTCGATCGGCCCGGGGCCGCGCGGGACTTCGAACGTCACCGGCCGCGCGGCATCGGCCGCCGACACGTAGATGCCCGAGCCGATCCGCACCTCGACGATCCCCTGCACCTCGAGCGCGATGATCGCCTCGCGCACCTGCGTGCGGCTTACGCCGAACTGGTCGGCCAGGCTGCGTTCCGACGGCAGCCGCGCACCGGCTTCGAACGCGCCGGCGGCCACCATCGCGTGAATCTGCCGCGCAAGGCCGATATAGGAGCGGTCCGCGGCATCGGTGTCGCGGCTGGCGGGCAGGCTGGAAAGATCGGTCATCGGAAGGCTCGCAACAGGCTGGCGGGCGCCGCTGCGGCGCCGGATCGTCAAAATGGTACACCAATTTGGCGACACCCCGGCTCGCCCGTTGGCCGGCCTCGCCTGACGCTTTCGGAAACGTCACGCAGGCCGACGCTTGCCAGAACAACTGGTAAACCACTATCCCTCAAAACTGGCATACCAATCATAATCCGCACACCGACGACGGCCGGCACGCTGCCGCCCCGCTCGTCCAACGCATGAACCGCCAGCCAGGAGCCGCTCTAGTGAAGATGTCTTTCCGTTGGTACGGCGAGTCCGATCCGGTCTCGCTGCAATACATCCGCCAGATCCCCGGCGTCACGCACATCGTGTCCGCGATCTACGACGAACCGGTGGGCGAAGTCTGGCCCGCGCACAAGATCGAAGCGCTGAAGGCGACGATCGAACGCGCCGGCCTGCAGTTCGACGTCGTCGAATCGGTGCCGGTGCACGAGGACATCAAGCTCGGCAAGCCGGGCCGCGACCGCCTGATCGACCACTACCGGCAGACCATCCGCCATCTCGGCGCGGCCGGGATCCGCGTCGTCTGCTACAACTTCATGCCCGTGTTCGACTGGACGCGCACCGAGCTGTCGAAGACGCTCGACGACGGCTCGACCTGCCTCGCGTTCAGCACCGATGCGGTCGACCGGATCGATCCGAACGACGGCATCGCGCTGCCCGGCTGGGATTCCAGCTACCGGCCCGAACAGTTGCAGGCGCTGCTCGCCGACTACCGCGACGTCGACGAGAACGCGCTGTGGGCCAACCTCGAATACTTCCTGAAGGCGATCATTCCGGTCGCCGAGGAAGCCGGCGTGAAGATGGCGATCCACCCCGACGATCCGCCGCGCCCGATCTTCGGGTTGCCGCGCATCGTGAAGAACCGCGACGATCTCGCGCGGATCGTGCGCCTCGTCGACTCACCCGCGAACGGGTTGACGCTGTGCTCGGGCTCGCTCGGCGCCGGCCCCGAAAACGACGTCGAAGCGCTCGTGCGCGAGTTCGGCGCGATGGGCCGCATCCATTTCGCGCACATCCGCAACGTGAAGGTCGACGCGAACGGCGATTTCGAGGAAACCGCGCATCTGTCGAGCTGCGGCTCGCTCGACATCGCCGCGATCGTGAAGGCGTACCACGACACCGGTTTCACCGGCTACGTGCGCCCCGACCACGGCCGCATGATCTGGGGCGAGACGGGCAAGCCCGGCTACGGCCTCTACGACCGCGCGCTCGGCGCGGTCTACCTGAACGGCCTGTGGGAAGCGCTGGCGAAGTTCGACCGCGCGCCGCAAGCGTCGCAGTAATTCGCCTTTCGAGGCGGCCGGCGCAGCGGATCGCCGGTCGCCCGCCACGACATTCCGCGCGGAGACACCGCCATGCCACGCATCCGATGGGCCATGATCCTGATGTGCTTTCTGGCCAACGTCATCAACTTCATCGACCGCGCGAACCTCGCGATCGCGGCGCCCAGCATCCGTGCCGACCTCGGGCTCGACGCGGTCGGCATGGGGCTCGTGCTGAGCGCGTTCTTCTGGACCTATGCGTTCCTGCAGTTACCGGCCGGCTGGTTCATCGACAAGGTCGGCGTGCGCGTGAGCCTCGCGCTGGCCGTCGGCTGGTGGTCGGTGTTCACCGTCGCGACCGGCGCCGCGCGCGGCCTCGCGCAACTGGTCGGCGTGCGGCTGATGCTCGGCGTCGGCGAAGCGGCCGCGATCCCGTCGTTCGCGAAGGTCGCGTTCAACTGGTTCCCGCGCAGCGAGCGCGGCCTCGCCAGCAGCATCTTCGACAGCGGCTCGCGCGTCGGCTCCGCGCTGTCGCTGCCGCTCGTCGCGTGGCTGATCTCGCTCGTCGGCTGGCGCGGGTCGTTCGTGATCACGGGCGGCATCGGCATCGTGTGGGCGCTGGCGTGGTGGTTCGTCTATCGCGACCCGGAACGCTATCGCGCGATCGCGCCGGACGCCGTCGATGCGCTGCTCGCGCAACGCGGCGCGCCGACGGTTGCGGCCGCAACCGACGGCCCGACGGTGTCGTGGCTCGACCTGTTCCGCTACCGCACCGTGTGGGGGATGATGATCGGCCTGTTCTGCCTGAACTTCGCGATCTATTTCTTCATCACGTGGTTCCCGAGCTACCTGCTGCAGTCGCGCGGCTTCTCGCTCGCGTCGCTCGGCACGTGGGGCATGCTGCCCGCGCTGCTCGCGATTCCCGGCGGCTGGCTCGGCGGCTACGTGTCGGACAGCCTGTTCCGCCGCGGCTGGAGCGCCACCGCCGCGCGCAAGACCTGTCTCGTGCTCGGCATGCTGCTGTCGTCGTCGATCGCGCTGTCCGCGTTCGTCGAAAACGTGTGGGCCTGCCTCGGCCTGTTCGCACTCGCATATGCCAGCCTGTCGTTCGCCGGCGCCAACGTATGGACGCTCGTCGGCGAAGTCGCGCCGACGCCCGCGCACGTCGCGTCGCTCGGCGGCATCCAGAACTTCGCGGGCAATCTCGCGGGCATCTTCATCACGACCTTCACCGGCGTGATGCTGTCGATCACGAAAGGCTCGTTCGTGGTGCCGCTCGCGGTGGCCGGCGCGCTGTGCGTGGTCGGGGCGTTGTCGTACCTGTTCGTGGTCGGCAAGGTCGAGCCGTTGCCGCCGCTGCGTCGCGGCGGCAGCGGGCGGAATGTCGAGCCGAACGCGGCGTGACGCGGCGGGACGGCGCGGCCGAAACACCCGCGCTTTCCTTTTCGGGCCGCGCATCGGACAATGAGCCGCGCCCGCCGGCGCGGCGCCGCTCCGGCCCGCGTGCGGCGACGCAGCGCTCCGCCCACGCCGATGAAACGCTACGAAACCCTCGCCCATACGATCGCCGACGACATCCGCAACGGCAACCTCGCCGTCGGCACGCGCCTGCCGTCGTTGCGACAGATCATCGCGCAGCATGGCGTGAGCCAGTCGACGGTATTTCGCGCGTATTACCTGCTCGAACAGTGGGGGCTGATCCGCGCGCGCGAACGCTCGGGCTACTACGTCGCGCCGGGCGCGCAGCCGGCTGCGAGCCCGGCGACGAAACGCCGTACGCGCCGCACCGACGCAACCCGCAAGGTCGACATCAGCAATCTCGTGTTCTCCGTGCTCGATGCGGCCACGCAGCCCGGCATCGTGCCGCTCGGTTCCGCGTTCCCGGCGCCGCAGCTGTTTCCGCTGCCGCGTCTGGCGAAGTCGCTCGCGCAGGCCACGCGGCTCGTGAGCCCGTGGAGCACGGTCGTCGACCTGCCGCCCGGCAACGAGGCGCTGCGCCAGCAGATCGTGCGGCGCTATCTCGCCACCGGCATCTCGCAGCCGATCGACGAACTCGTCGTCACGAACGGCGCACTCGAAGCGCTGAACCTGTGCCTGATGGCCGTCACGCGGCCGGGCGACGTCGTCGCCGTCGAAGCGCCCGGTTTCTACGCGGCGCTGCAGGCGATCGAGCGGCTCGACCTGCGCGCGGTCGAGATTCCCGTCGATCCGCGCACCGGCCTCGACCTCGCCGCGCTCGCGAACGCGCTCGACCGGCACGACATCCGCGCGTGCTGGTTCATGACCAATTTCCAGAATCCGACCGGCGTCACGCTGACCGTCGACAAAAAGCGCGCGCTCGTCGAATTGCTCGCGGCGCGCAACGTGCCGCTGATCGAGGACGACGTCTACGGCGAACTGCATTTCGGCCCGGACTATCCGCTGCCCGCGCGCGCATTCGACCGTCACGGCCTCGTGATGCACTGCAGCTCGTTCTCGAAGACGCTCGCGCCCGGCTACCGGATCGGCTGGGCCGCCGCCGGCCGGTTCGCGGAGAAAGTGCAGCGGCTCAAGCTGATGACGACGCTGTCGGCCAGCATTCCCGCGCAGGCCGGCATCGCGAACTATCTCGAGCACGGCGGCTACGACCGGCACCTGCGCGTGCTGCGCGGCGCGCTGCACGCGCAGCTCGACCGGATGGACGACGCGCTGCGGCGCTGGCTGCCGGCCGACGTCGAGTGGGTGCGGCCGGAAGGCGGGTATTTCCTGTGGCTCGCGTTTCCCGACGCGATCGACGCGATGGCGCTGCATCGCGAGGCGATCGCACGCGGCATCAGCTTCGCGCCGGGTCCGCTGTTTTCGGCCGCGCACGGCTTCGAGCGCTGCGTGCGCGTGAACTTCGGCCATCCGTGGAGCCGCGACATCGAGCGCGCGATCCGCGTGCTCGGCGAACTGGTCGCGCAGCCGTCGGTCCGCAAGGCCGGCTGAGCGCGCAGGGAGCGCGCCGCGCTGCCGGTGTCGCGGCCATGCAGCCGATCCGCGCGCGGGTTACATTGCAGGTCCTGCCGCCCCTTCACGATTGCCCATGAGCCCACTGCCTTACCTCGATCACGACGCGCTGCTGACACTGACGGCCGAAGCGGCGCACGTCACGCAGCCGTGCACGTGCACCAAGACCTCGCTCGCCGGCTGGACGACCCTGCCGCTGTCGCTGCCGGACACGCAACTGCTCGAAGTGGCCACGCTCATGCCGCCGGGCGATGCCGAGCCGACCTACGCGGAATATCATCCGGCCGGCACGCACTATGCATCGGACGACGCGCCGATCGCGCCGCGCCATTTCCCGTACAACCGCTGCACCGTCAGCCGCTGCCGCCCGTGCGGCCGCCTGTTCCTGCGCTACCAGGAAGGCGGCGGCTACTTCATCGACCAGCGCATCCGCGCGCTCGATCCGGCGCTCGTCGTCGACGCATGACCGCGCTCACGGGCATGCACGCATGCCCGGCCTGCGCCGGCGCCCCGCCGGCCATCTGCTGCGCCTTTTCCGTCCCGATCTGCTGCTTGTCCCGCCGCACCGCGTTCCCTACGCTGTCTTCCGTTGCCTGACATCCGTCGCAACGCCCTGCCGCGCCGCGCGCCCTGCGCCGCGGCGCCTCTCGCGTATCACGTCATGTATCGATATACCGATTTCGACCGGGCGCTCGTGCGCAGCCGCGCCGCCCAGTTCCGCGACCAGCTCGAACGCTGGCAGCAAGGCACCCTCGGCGAGGATGCGTTCCGGCCGCTGCGCCTGCAGAACGGCTGGTACGTGCAGCGCCACGCGCCGATGCTGCGCGTCGCGGTGCCGTACGGCGAGCTGTCCAGCGCGCAGCTTCGCGTGCTTGCGCGGATCGCGCGCGATTACGACGTGCCCGACGACGCCACCTACCGCGCCGCGTGCGACGCGCAGGCCTTGCTCGGCACGTTGCGCCTGCCGACCCGCAGCGCGCACTTCACGACCCGCACCAACGTGCAGTTCAACTGGATTCCGCTCGCGAAGGCGGCCGACGTGATGGATCTGCTCGCGACCGTCGACATGCACGGCATCCAGACCAGCGGCAACTGCATCCGCAACATTTCGTGCGACGAACGCGCGGGCGTCGCGCCGGACGAGATCGCGGATCCGCGCCCGTTCGCCGAGGTGATGCGTCAATGGACGACGCTGCACCCCGAATTCGCGTTCCTGCCGCGCAAGTTCAAGATCGCGATCACCGGTGCGACCGAGGACCGCGCGGCGACCGACTGGCACGACGTCGGGCTGAAGCTCGTGCGCGACGACGCGGGCGCGCTCGGCTTTCGGGTGAGCGTCGGCGGCGGGATGGGCCGCACGCCGATGATCGCGACGCTGCTGCGCGCGTTCCTGCCGTGGCAGCACGTGATGAACTACATCGAGGCGATCGTCCGCGTGTACAACCGCTACGGGCGGCGCGACAACAAGTACAAGGCGCGGATCAAGATCCTCGTGAAGACCGAAGGGCAACGCTACATCGACGACGTCGAGGAAGAGTTCCGCCAGATCGTCGACCTCGACGGCGGCCCGCACACGATCCCGCAGGCCGAATTCGAGCGCGTCGCCGCGTCGTTCGTGCCGCCGCGGTTGAAGCCGCGCACGCTCGACCTCGCCGACGCGAATGCGCGCGTCGCCGCGCAGGCGAGCCGTCATCCGGCGTTCGCGCGCTGGCTCGCCCGCAACGTCGCCGACCACCGCGACCCGGCGCTGCGCATCGTCACGCTGTCGTTCAAGCGCCGCCTGCAGGCACCGGGCGATGCGTCGCCGGAGCAGCTCGACGCGCTCGCCGAGCTCGCCGACCGCTTCTCGGCCGGCGAGGCCCGCGTCACGCACACGCAGAACGTCGTGCTGCCGTGGGTGCACGTCGACGACCTGTTCCTGCTGTGGGAAAACGCCCGCGCGATCGGGCTCGCGAGCGCGAACGTCGGGCTGCTGACCGACATGATCGCGTGCCCGGGCGGCGATTTCTGCGCGCTCGCGAACGCGCGCTCGATTCCGGTCGCCGACGCGATCGCCGAGCGCTTCGACGATCTCGACCTGCTGCACGACGTCGGCGACATCGACCTGCACATCAGCGGCTGCATCAACTCGTGCGGCCATCATCACAGCGGCCACCTCGGCATCCTCGGCGTCGACAAGGACGGCGCGGAGTGGTACCAGGTCACGCTCGGCGGCTCGGACGGCTCGAGCGCGAGCGGCCCCGCGCGGCCGGGCAAGGTGATCGGCCCGTCGTTTTCGGCGGACGAGATCGTCGATGTCGTCGACGCGATCATCAACGCCTATCTCGACGCGCGCATCGACGCGAACGGTCGCGGCGAACGATTCGTCGACACGGTGCGCCGCATCGGCACGGAACCGTTCAAGGCCGCCGCGAACGCCGCACGTCATCAGGAAGAGCCGGCATGAAGCACGAGACCTCGAACCCATCCGCACGCATCCGGCTGCTGACGCCGGCCGAGCACGCAGACGACACGCAGCAGCACGACGCGACGACACTGACGATCGGCAACGACGAGGAACTGCCGCCGCTGGCCGCACGCATCGCGCATGCCACGCGCATCGACCTGCAGTTTCCGTCGTTCACCGACGGCCGCGCATACAGCCAGGCCTACCTGCTGCGCAAGCGCTACGGCTTCGCCGGCGACCTGCGCGCGACCGGCGACGTACTGGTCGACCAGTTGCTGCTGATGGAACGCACGGGGTTTTCGAGCGCGGTGCTCGGCGACGCCGCCGATCTCGCGGTCGCACGGCGACAGCTCGACCGGTTTCCGGGCTTCTATCAGCGCGATGCGCGAACGGTCATGCCGCCGCGGGACGCGGCGGCGCAGCCCGGAAAATGAAACGGGCGGCTCGCTGGCCGCCCGTCCGATGAACCGGAAGCAAACCGGCCGGTGCCTGCCGTCACGCGGGCGCCGGCCGATGTTCAGCGCGCCGCCACCGGCTTGCCGAACCCGCCGAGGATCTTCTTCTCGAGCGCGATGTAATCGCGGCCGAAGTGATGATCGCCCTGCGTCCTGATCACGTCGGCGCCCGTGTTCGCGAGCGCCGGACACATCGTGTCCGTCTCTTCCGCACCGTAGAAGCACTGCACGAGCGTCGGCGGTACCTTCGCGATTTCCGGCGCGACCTTCAGCGCCTTGTCGCTCGCGGGCATGCCGAGCCAGCCCGTCACGCGGATCTGGAAATCGGCCGACGGCGCGAAGCCGAGCAGCGACACCACCGCGACCTTGTCGCGCAGGTCGGCCGGCAGCCGGTTGTACGCGAACGGCATCACGTCCGCGCCGAACGAGTAGCCGACCAGCGCCACGCGGCCGGCATGCCAGCGTGCCATGTAGGTGCGCATCACGCGGGCCAGATCGCGGCTCACCTGCGCGGGCGGCTTCTCGCTCCAGAAATAACGCAGGCTGTCGATGCCGACCACCGACACGCCGTCGCGCTGCAGCGCCTCGGCGATCGTCTTGTCGAGATCGCGCCAGCCGCCGTCGCCCGAAATCACGATCGCGAGCCGGTCGCTGCCACCCTTGGCCGGCAGCTCGACGAGCGGCAGGTCGGAGACGTCGAGCTCGTCGTTGCTGCCGGTGGTGTCGCGCAGGTGCGGCGTGACGAGCGACACGAGCTTCGCGGTGTCGCCCGCGGCAGCCGTTTCGACGAAGCCCGGCATCGCGCGTCGCACGATCGTCGGATCGGGCGGGCACGGCTTGAAGCGCGGATCGAGCTTCGCGGCCGGACCGACCGCGACGACGCCGGCGATCGTGTTCTCCGGCGCCATCGCGAGGATCTGCTTGGCGATCGCGCCGCCCTGACCCACGCCCGCGACGATCGGCGTGAAATAGCGCGACGACTGCGCGAGACGTTCGAGCTGATGGCTGACCGCCTCGGCGTCGCCGTCGAGGTGGTGGCAAGTCTCCTGCTTCGCGGCGAGATTCGCCGCGTAACGCGCGGAATCGACGCCGACCGTCATCGCCCCGGCTTTCGCGAGCGCGTCGGCCGCCTGCTGATCGGCGGCCCGCCAGCCGCCCTCACGCGAGAACAGCACGACGAACCCGCGCAGCGGCCCGCTCGGCCTGGTCACGGTCACGGGCCCGTAGCGGCCGCCGGACACGGTTTCGGCTTTCACCGCGGCCGGCTGCGTGGCGCACGCGGCGCCGGCCAGCATCATTCCCGCGCAGGCGGCTGCCGCCCGCGCGATACCCTTCTTCGACATCATGAACGCCGACCTCCAGCCAGCAATGACAGATCCGCCAGCGTGACGAACACGCCGACCGAGCCCGAGGCCGCGAGATAACGCGGCTCCCAGTGCGGTTCGAACTTGCTCTTGAAAGCGCGCAAGCCGCGGAAGTTGTAGAAGCGGCCGCCGAAGCGCCAGACCATCAGGCCGAGCCGGTGGAACGGCGACGGCATCTTCGCCGCCCCCATCCCCGAGAACGGCGCGATACCCAGGCTCAGCTTGCGGAACCCCGCTTCCTTCAGATGCAGCGCGAGCTGCGTAAACAGATACTCCATCGCGTACGGCGAAGCCTCCGGCAGATGGCGCATCACGCCGACCGTCGCCTCGGTGTTGAGGTCGGTCGTCATGAACGTGACGAACGCGATCGGCTTGTCGGCCTGCCGCACCAGCATCACCGACTGCGTCGCGAGATAGCCGTCGTGGAACGCGGCCACCGAGAAGCTCTTTTCGCGCGCATCGCGGCTGTCGAGCCAGCCGTCCGAGATGCCGCGCAGCGCCGGCAGCGCGGCCGGCACGTCGCCCGGCGCGATCACCTCGACCGTCAGCGCATCCTTGTCGCCGCGCCGCAGCGCATAGCGCAGATGCGAACGGTTCGATCCCTTCAGGTCGAACTGGTCGAGCGCGATGTGCGCTTCCTCGCCCAGCTTCATCAGCGTGAGCCCCGCGTCGAGATACAGCGGCAGCGCGTTCGCGCGCACCTGGTAGAACGCCGCGCGGCCGCTGTGCGCATGCGCGAGCGCAATGAACTTGCTGATCAGCGCCGGCCACTCTTCACGCGGCCCGACCGGGTCGTGCAGCGCGGCCCACGTGCGGCCGTTCTTCGCGTACATCAGGAACGCGCGCCGCGACTCCGAGAACAGGAACGACTTGTCGCCCATCAACGCCAGGCCCGCATCGCTGCATTCCTGCGCGCGGATGATCTGCTCCGCGTCGACCAGATCCTGCTCCGCGGGCTTCACGAATCGGCCGGGCGCCGGGCGCAGCAATTGCCACAGCGCGAACAGCGCAACGAACACGCCGGACGCGAGCGTCGCGCGCAGCGCCCGCGGCGCACGCGCGTCGAACGAGAAATGCGACCACAGCTCGCGCGTGTAAGGCACGTCGCGGAACGCGAAGAACAGCACCCACACGGCCAGCATCAGCACCATCGCGACCGACACGAACCAGCTGACGGTGAAGCGCTCGGCCAGCAGCGACGAATGACGATTGAAGCGGCGGCGGCTGACGAGCAAAAGCACGAGCAGCGTGCCGAGCACGCCGGCCTCGACGAACGCGAGGCCCTTGGCCAGCGACAGCGCGAGGCTCGCGAGCGTCAACGCGAAGGTCATCCACCACGCACCGTCGAGCCGGCGCAACAGCCCGCGCGCGACGAACAGCAGCGCGACGCCGAGCACGCTGCAGATCACCTGCGAGCCTTCGAGCACCCACAGCGGCACGATGTGGCGCAGGATCGCGATCCGGTGCCAGAACGCGGGCGTCGCGCTCGAGATCACCAGCATCCCGCCGACCGCGAACGTCACGAGGCTCAGGAACACCGGCGCGAGCTGCGACACGCGCACGGCCTGCCGCGTCACGAGCCGGCGCCGCAGCGCGCGGCCCTCGAAGCCGGCCAGCAGGCCGGCCGACAGCACGAGCGGCACGCCGAAATAGATCGCGCGATACGCGATCAGCGCGGCGACCATCGCGTGCGCGGGCACTTCGCGACCGAGCGTGAAGACCATCGCCGCCTCGAACACGCCGATCCCGCCCGGCGTATGGCCGATCATCCCGAGCAGCAACGCGGCCGCATAAACGGTAATGAAGGTCGGGAAGCCGACCGGCGCTGCCGGCAGCAACACCCACAGCGTCAGGCCCGCGGCCACCACGTCGAGCACCGCATAGACGACCTGCGCGACGAGATCGCGCCGCGCCGGCACGTCGAACGACAGCCATTTGAAGCGCGTGACGACCGGGCGCGCGGTGTTGCCGCACAGCGCGACCAGCGCGGCGAGCGCGACGAGCAACGCGGCGCCCGTCCACGTGAGCACGCCGGGCCCGACGTGCAGCATCGCGGCGAGCGCCTCCGGCACGCAGACCATGCCGACCGCCGTCATCAACACCATCGCGAGCGCCAGCGTGCCGCTGGTGAACACCGTCATCCGCCCGATCTGGGCCGGCGTGACGCCCGACACACCGTACACGCGCGCACGCACCGCGCCGCCCGTCAACGCGCCGAAGCCGGTCGCATTGCCGAGCGCGGAACCGGCAATCGCGCCGATCCACAGCGCGACGCGCGGCACCTTGGCCGCGACATAGCGCAGGCCGACCGCATCGCGGGCGACGAGCGCGAGATAGCTGAGGGCCGTCGCGGCCAGCGACGCGCCCCACTCGGCGACGGACATGTGACGCAACTGGCGGATCACCGACCGGTAGTCGACGGATTCCGACAGATGCTGGAAAACCACGATCAGCAGCAGGCCGATGCCGAGCGCGAGCAGCGGCGACAGCACGCGCTCGTTGCGGATCAGCGCCCGGGCACGGGCGATCACCGCCGCGGCACGGCCGGGCGAACCAGAGTGGCGGGAAGACATAACGTGTTCAGTGGTGGTGCATAGCGTGTCGCGGCGCGGGTTGGCCGGCGGCGACGTATCTGGTTGTTCTGCATGGGCGGCCGGCCGAAGACGGGCTCGTGGCGCCTGGATCAGAACTTACGAGTATACGGAATTAATATTACAGAATCTTTCACGTCGGCTTTGTGCGGATTTGTGGTGTCTCTCGCATCAAAACGCATAAAGAAACCGTGCGTCCTACGAACGCAAGGTGCGCATCATACCGGGAACCGGGGCGGTTTTTTCATCGGATGAATGACTTGCGATGCATTTGGGAGGAATCTGCCGGCACGACGCCAGCCGAAGAGGACGAAAGCGTCGTGTCGCGAGGCTTTCCCGGAATGGGGGCAGATTGATTCGGACCTCCGCGTGCGCGCAGAAACGTCCGGCCTCCCTTACTTCGCCCGCTCGTGCTCCCCCAACCCGATCGCCTTGTAATCGTAAGTCGGATAGAACTCCGTCCGGTACACCCCCCACGCCGTATCCTCCAGCACGCGATTGACCTCGCGCAGCCGCGCCGCCGGCAATCGCAGCACGACGATCTGCCCGATTCCCATCGTCACCGTCCAGCTCACCACCTCGACGCCCGGCGGCGGAAACGCCTTGTAGAACCCCTGCTTCGCAAGCTGCGCATTCAGCTCGGCGAGCGGCCGCGATTCGTCGTGTTTCAGGAAAACGGTCAGCAGGACCGCGTTGTCGGGCGTCGCGACGGCCGATCCTGCCGGCACCGTCGACGTCTGGCCGACGGCCGGTGCGCTGGAAATCGCGGCGGCCGCCAACGCTGCGGCAATCACGCCGGTTCGAATCGAAAAATGCGGAAATCCGGTCATCACGCAACTCCATGGCGTCGTGGCGGGAGTCGCCATCATGCGCCGGCGAATCGATCGCTGCAGTGAGCCGCGCCGATGCGACTACGCCGCGCCCGCGCCAGCGCGCTCGCGCAGCACGTCGATGAACGCGCGCAGCTTGGCCGGCACGTGCTTGCGATTCACGTAATACAGCCACATCGGCGGCAGCGTGCGGCACGTACCGGGCAGCACCTCGACGAGCGTGCCGTCGCGCAGGTCCTGCTCGATCCGCTCGCGCATGAACGCGAACGCAATGCCGACGCCCGCACGCGCCGCATCGATCACCGCATCGGCATCGTTCGTCACGAATACGCCGTCCGGGTCGAGATCGACGTCGCGTCGCCCGTCGTGCAGCAGCCATTTGTGCAACCGCCCGCTTTCCGTAAACCGGAAACGGATGCACGCGTGACGCTCGAGCTGCGCAATCGACGCCGGCGCACCGTGCCGCGCCAGATAACCGGGCGACGCGACCAGCGCACACGTCAACGCAGGCGCGATCCGCACGCCGATCATGCCCGGCTGCAGCCGGTCGGCGAGGCGAATGCCCGCATCGAATCCCTCCTTTGCGATGTCGACGAGTTCGTTCTCGTAGCGGATTTCGAGCCGGACTTTCGGATAGCGCTCACGAAAGGGGGCGAGCACCGGCGCGATCACGAGCAAGCGCGCGAGCGGCAGCGCGGTCACGCGCAACAGCCCGCTCGGCTCGCTGCGCGCATCCTTCAGCGCGTCACGCGCCTGCATGACCTGCCGGTACGCGGGCTCGGTCTGCCGCCAGTAACGCTGGCCGGCTTCCGTGAGACTCACGCCGCGCGTGCTGCGGTTGAACAGCTTCACGTTGAGCTCGCCCTCGAGCTGCCCGATCGACAGGCTGACGGCGGCCGGCGTCAGGCCCAGCGCGGCGGCGGCCCGCGTGAAGTTGCCGGCCGTCGCGACGGTCATGAACACGTGCAGGCCGGCCATCGGATCGCGTCTGCTCATCGCTTGCCCATCATTAAAAAAACTTGAAACTGCTTCGAGTGGAATGCGGATTCTCCCATATACCGCCACTGCCTACACTGGCGCTGTCGTCCTGTCGGAGCCCTTCGCATGAACCCGCTCACCGCCGCGCTGCCGCTCGCCGTCGCCCGCCGCACGATCGACGCGGCCCTCGCGCATGCCGCGTCGCTGCAGGTAGCCGGCGTCGCGATCGCCATCGTCGATGCCGGCGCGAACCTGCTCGCGTTCGTGCGCACCGACGACTGCTTTCTCGGCGCGACCGATCTCGCGCAGCGCAGAGCGCTGACGGCGGTCCGCTTCCGCGCGTCGACCGGCGCGCTCGGCGCGATGTCGGGCGACGGCCCGCTGCGCGGCATCGAACACAGTCACGGCGGGCTCGTCACGTTCGGCGGCGGCGAGCCGCTCGTCGACGGCGACGGACGCTGCGTCGGCGCGATCGGCATCTCGGGCGGCAGCGTCGACGAAGACACCGCGATCGCGCAGCACTGCCGCGACCTTTTTCAGGCAACGTTCCACTCCACAAGGTAAGCACATGACACGGAAACGCATCCTCATCACCGGCGCGGGCACCGGCTTCGGCCGCGAAGTCGCGCTGCGGCTCGCCGAGCGCGGTCACGACGTGACGGCCGGCGTACGCGCCACGGCCGAGATCGACGACGTCGCGGCCGCCGCCGCGCAACGCGGCACCACGCTGCGCGCGATCAGGCTCGACGTCACGTCGGCCCACGACCGCGCGCGCGCGGCCGAGCTCGACATCGACGTGCTCGTGAACAACGCGGGGGTCGGCGAAGCCGGCGCGCTGGTCGACCTGCCGGTCGAGATCGTCCGCGAGCTGTTCGACGTGAACGTGTTCGGGCCGCTCGAGCTCACGCAGCAGATCGCGCGCGGGATGCTCGCGCGCCGGCACGGCAAGATCGTGTTCGTGTCGTCGATCGCGGGCCTGATCACGGGGCCGTTCACGGGTGCGTACTGCGCGTCGAAGCACGCGATCGAATCGGTGGCCGAAGCGATGCACGCGGAACTCGCGCCGCACGGCATCCGCGTCGCGGTCGTGAATCCCGGCCCGTACCGCACGGGCTTCAACGACCGGATGATGGAAACGACGCGGCGCTGGCACGATCCGGCCGTGCATACCGTGACGCCCGAGCGGCTGACGTTCCCGCTCGAACAGCACGACCCGGAGGAAATGATCGCGAAGATGGTCGACGTGATCGACGGCGACGGCGGCGCGTTCCGCAACCTGCTGCCGGCGGCGTCGGAAGCGTTCGTGCGCGCCGAGCAGGCGCGTGCTTGGGAACGGCAGCAGTAAGCGCCGCCGGCGAAGCGGCGGACCGACCGTCCGCCGCTCGCGCGATTCTCAGTACACGTCGCGCATGTAGCGCCGCGCCTTCGAAAGCCGCGCGACGTAGTCGTTCGCGGCGTCCTCCGACATGCCGCCGTGCCGGGCGACGATCGCCTTCAACGCCGCATCGACGTCCTTGGCCATCCGCGCGGCGTCGCCGCACACGTAGAAGTGCGCGCCTTCCTCCAGCCAGGCGAACAGCTCGGCGCCCTGCTCGCGCATCCGGTCCTGCACGTAAACCTTGTCGGCCTGGTCACGCGAAAACGCGAGATCGAGCCGCGTCAGGAAGCCGCTGTCGTGCATCGCCCCCAGCTCGTCGCCGTAGTAGAAATCGGTCTGCGCGTGCTGCTCGCCG
The DNA here is from genome assembly GCF_015712225.1 of Burkholderia sp. 9775_39. Classification (NCBI taxonomy): domain Bacteria; kingdom Pseudomonadati; phylum Pseudomonadota; class Betaproteobacteria; order Burkholderiales; family Burkholderiaceae; genus Burkholderia; species Burkholderia sp. 9775_39. The sequence continues at coordinate 105,673 of NZ_JACCQC010000005.1, forward strand.
AAGAACAGCCAGTTGCGTCCGCGCGCGCCGCGTGCCCGCCGCTCGTGCAGGAAGCCGCGGAACGGCGCGACGCCGGTGCCCGGGCCGACCATCACGATCGGCACGTCGCCGTTCACCGGCGGCCGGAAGTGCGCGGACTTCTGCACGAACACCGGCACGCGGCCGTCGTCCGCGCGATCGGCGAGGAACGTCGACGCGACGCCTTTGCGCGCGCGCCGGCCGTTGTGATAGCGCACGGCCGACACGGTCAGGTGAATCTCGCCCTCGTGCGCGCTCGGGCTCGACGCGATCGAATAGAGGCGCGGCTGCATGCGCTTGAGCATGCCGACCAGCTCGGCGCCCGACAGCTCGATCGGATATTCGTGCAGCACGTCCGCCAGCTGCTGCCCCCACAGCCATTGCTTGAGGTCGCCCTTGCGATCCTCGCCGAGCAGCGACTTCAGCGCGCCGTTCGCGCTGCGCGACGCGATGAAGGCCAGCGTGTCCGGATGCGGGCGCGTGATGTCGAAGTGGCGTGCGAGCGCATCGCCGAGCCGGACATCGCCGACGCCCGGCACCGACACGGGCGCATCGGCCTTCAGCGCGGTGACGGACAGCAGTTCGTCGACCAGTTCCGGGCAGTTGGTGGGCCACACGCCGAGCGCGTCGCCGGCTTCGTATTCGAGGTTCGCGCCCTGGGTCGACAGCGATACATAGCGCGTGTCTTTTGCCGCGCCCGGCCGGTTCAGCCGCAGATTCGCGACGAGCTTCGACGGCGCCGGATGCACTTTCGTCGGCAACAGCCCCGACGGGCTCAATCCGCCGGACGGCACCGCGTGCAGCGCGGCATCGGCCTCCTTGATCCGCGCGACGACGCGCTCGAGCCACTGATCGGCATCGTGCTGGAATTCGACGTCGCAATCGACGCGTGCGCACAGGCGCGCCGCGCCGAGTTCCGCGAGCCGTGCGTCGAGCCGGCGGCCGTGGCCGCAGAACCGGTCGTAGTTGCGGTCGCCGAACGCGAGCACCGCGAAATGCACGCCGTCGAGGCGCGCGGCGCTGCCGGCCTGCAACGCATCCCAGAATTCGCTGCCGTTGTCGGGCGCGTCTCCGTCGCCGAACGTGCTCGTCATCAGCAGCACGTATTGCGCGCCGGCCAGCGACGCGACCGGATAGTCGGACATGCACGCGGTGCGGATCTCGAAGCCCGCGTTCATCAGCTTCGTCGCGTAATCCTCGGTCAACGATTCGATGTTGCCGGTCTGCGACGCCCACAACAACGTGACCTTCGGGCGCGGGCGCACGATCCGTACGCCGCCCGCCGCGGCGGCGTCGGCCGGCAGCGCGGGCGCCGCGCCGGTCTGCGCACCGGCAGGCAGCGCGCGGCTGAACAGGCCCGCGAGCATGCCGTCGAGCCAGAGCCGCACGGGCGGCGTCAACGGCGCGCCGGCCGGCAGCACGGGTACGCTGCCTTCGCGACGGCCAGCGCTCGCCTTCAGCCCGCTGACGAGGCCCGCCACGTACAGCCGCTCGGTGTCGGTCAGCGGCGGCGGGGCGAGATCGGCGACGCCGAGCGCGGCCGCGAAAGTGTCGATGTCTGCCATGTCGGATTCCTGTGAAGCAGTCGCGTGCATCATCGCCGGCGCGGGCCGCGCGTCGTCGGCGCCTGCATCGGGTTGCGCGGTGTCGTCGTCGACCGGCGCGAACGCATCGGCTTCGACCCGCGTCAGCGCGACCGCGCAGTATTTCAGTTCGGGTTGCTGCGATTCGGGGTCGATCGCGTCGTTCGTCACCGCGTTGATGCACAGGTCGTCGCCGTATACGTCGTTCCAGTGCATCGGCGCGAAACAGTTGCCGCGCCGCACGCGCTCGGTCACGACGGCCGGCAGCACCGCGCGGCCGCGCGCCGAACGGATCTCGACGCTGTCCTTCGCGGCGATGCCGAGCGCGCTCGCATCGTCCGGGTGCAGTTCGACGAACGGGCGCGGGTTGAGCTTGTTCAGCATCGCGACCTTGCCGGTCTTCGTCATCGTGTGCCACTGATGCTGCAGCCGCCCGGTGTTCAGCACGATCGGGAACGTGTCGTCCGGCAGCTCCGCCGGATCGACGTGCGGCCGCGCGAAAAAGCGCGCCTTGCCCGACGGCGTCGGGAACGCGATGCGCGGGGCGTCGCCGCCGTCGGCTGCGGCGCGCAGCGGCTGGTTCACGCCGTCGTTCAGGTAGCGGATCGGGTGCCGCGCGCGCGCGGTGCCCGGCGCGACCGGCCACTGCACGGGCCCGTCGCGCAGCGCCGCGTGGCTCGCGCCGCGCAGGTCGTAGCCGGTCGCGGGGTTCGAGAAACGGACGATCTCGTCGAACACATCGGCCGCGGACGCATAGTCGAACGCGTCGCCGAACCCCATCGCGCGCGCGACTTCCGCGACGATGCGCCAGTCGGGCAGCGCGTCGCCGGGCGGCGCGACCGCCGCGCGCATCAGCGTCATGTTGCGCTCGGAGTTGATCATCACGCCGTCGCCCTCGGCCCACAGCGCACCGGGCAGCAGGATATCCGCGTAGCGGTTGGTCTCGGTGTCGAGGAACGCGTCCTGCGCGATCACGAGCTCCGCGGCCTGCAACCCGGCGATCACGGTGCGCCGGTTCGGCACGGTCGCGACCGGGTTCGTGCAGACGATCCAGCACGCCTTGATGTCGCCGGCCGCCATCCGTTCGAACAGGTCGACCGTGCCGTTGCCGGTGTCCTTGCGCAGCGTGCCGGCCGGCACGCGCCACAGGGTCTCGACGAAGCGGCGGTCGTCGTCGGACGCCACCGAGCGCTGCCCCGGCAGCCCCGGCCCCATGTAGCCCATCTCGCGCCCGCCCATCGCGTTCGGCTGGCCGGTCAGCGAGAACGGCCCGCTGCCCGGGCGGCAGATCCTGCCGGTCGCGAGATGCAGATTGCAGATCGCGTTGGTGTTCCACACGCCGTGGGTGCTCTGGTTGAGCCCCATCGTCCAGCAGCTCGTCCATTCCGGCGCGTCGCCGATCCATTGCGCGGCCGTGCGGATGTCGGCTTCCGCCAGCCCGGTGATCCCGGCGACACGGTCGGGCGTGTAGTCGGCGAGGAACGCGGGCATCGCGTCCCAGCCTTCGGTGTACGCGTCGATGAACGCGGCGTCGGTGCGGCCGTTCGCATGCAGCAGATGCAACAGCCCGTTGACCAGCGCGAGATCGGTGCCCGGCCGGATCTGCAGGAACAGGTCGGCCTTGTCGGCGGTGCCGGTGCGGCGAGGATCGACGACGATCAGCTTCGCGCCGGCCTTCACGCGATCCATCATCCGCAGGAACAGGATCGGGTGACAGTCGGCCATGTTCGCGCCGATCACGAAGAACAGGTTCGCGCGATCGAAATCCTGGTACGACCCGGGCGGGCCGTCCGCGCCGAGCGACTGCTTGTAGCCGGTGCTCGCGCTCGCCATGCACAGGCGCGAGTTCGACTCGATGTTGTTGGTGCCGACGAAGCCCTTCGCGAGCTTGTTGACGAGGTATTGCGCCTCGATCGACAGCTGCCCCGACACGTAGAACGACAGCGCATCGGGCCCGTGCGCATCGAGCACCGCGCGCAGCCGGCGCGCGGTCTCGGCGATCGCGTCGCGCGCCGGCAGCGGCACGAGGTCGTCCTCGCGCGCGCGGCGCACGAACGCGCGATCGAGCCGCCCCGAGCGGCGCAGCGCGACGTGCGCCGACGAACCTTTCGTGCACAGCCGCCCGAAGTTGGTCGGATGGTCGGCGTCGCCGGACACCTTGACGACTTCGCCCTCCTCGACGTGCAGCACCATGCCGCAGCCGACACCGCAGTACGGGCACACGCTCTTGACGGGGGTCGCGGTCATGGGCGCTCCGGGACGGTCAGGCCGCGACCCACACGAAGCCGTCCTCGACCCGCGACGGATACGCGTTCACCGACTGCTCGGGCGCTTCCAGGCATTCGCCGGTACGCAGGTCGAAGTGCTGCTTGTACAGCGGCGACGCGACCACGACGCGCTCGCCGAGGCTGCCGATCAGCCCGCGCGACATCACGGCGGCCTGCGATACGGGATCGACGTTGTCGATCGCGAACACGCCGCCGTCGGCATGCGCGACGTGAAACACCGCGATCTGCTCGCCGTTGACGAGCGCGCACACGCCGGTGTTCGGCACGATGTCGTCGAGCGGGCATACACGGGTCCAGGACAGCGGAAGGCGATCGTTCATGATGGGCTCCTTGCAAGGTGGCGGATGTCGGTCACGCGGTGGCGGTTTCGGTCGCGGCTCGGGTCGCCGCCGCGGCGACGACGGGGATCGGCACGGGCTTGCCGCCCGCGCGCTCGCCGGGCGTCGCGGGCCGGATCTGGCCGCGCGTCTCGACGAACTCGATGGTCGTATCCGGCGCGTCGCTGTTCACGAAGTGGCGGAAGCGCTTGCGCGTGTCGGGATCGGTGACGGCCTTCTTCCACTCGCACTCGTAGGTATCGATCACGTGCTGCATGTCGGCTTCGAGTTCGCCGGCGATCGCGAGCTTGTCGTGCACGACGACGTCGACCAGGTAGTCGAGGCCGCCTTCGAGGTTGTCGCGCCAGACACTGGTGCGTTGCAGCCGGTCGGCCGTGCGCACGTAGAACATCAGGAAGCGGTCGATGTAGCGGACCAGCGTCGCACGATCGAGGTCGGACGCGAGCAGCTCCGCGTGGCGCGGCTTCATCCCGCCGTTGCCGCACACGTACAGGTTCCAGCCTTTCTCGGTCGCGATGACGCCGACGTCCTTGCCCTGCGCTTCCGCGCACTCGCGCGTGCAGCCGGACACGCCGAACTTGATCTTGTGCGGCGCGCGCAGCCCCTTGTAGCGGTTCTCCAGATCGATCGCGAGGCCGACCGAATCGTCGACGCCGTAGCGGCACCACGTCGACCCGACGCACGATTTCACGGTGCGCAGCGCCTTGCCGTACGCGTGACCCGATTCGAAGCCGGCCGCGATCAGCTCCTCCCAGATCGACGGCAGTTGCTCGACGCGCGCACCGAACAGGTCGACGCGCTGGCCGCCGGTGATCTTCGTGTACAGGCCGTATTTCTTCGCGACCTGGCCGACCGCGATCAGCCCTTCCGGCGTGACTTCGCCGCCCGGCATGCGCGGCACGACCGAATACGTGCCGTCGCGCTGGATGTTCGCAAGGTAGTAGTCGTTCGAATCCTGCAGCCCCGCGTGCTCCTTCTTCAGCACGAACTCGTTGAAGCACGACGCGAGGATGCCCGCGACGGCCGGCTTGCACACGTCGCAGCCGAGCCCGCGGCCGTGCTTGTGCAGCAGTGCGTCGAACGTCGTGATGCGCTCGACGCGAATCAGGTGGAACAGCTCCTGGCGCGAATACGGAAAGTGCTCGCACAGATGGTTGTTGACCGCGAGGCCCTGCTTCTTCATCTCGGCCTTCATGATCTGCGTGACGAGCGGCACGCAGCCGCCGCACGACGTGCCGGCGCCCGTGCACGTCTTCAGCGCGCCGAGGCTCGTCGCGCCGTCGGCCACCGCCGCGCAGATCTGCGACTTCGACACGTTGTTGCACGAGCAGATTTGCGCGCCTTCCGGCAGCGCATCGACGCCGATCGCCGGCTTCGCGGCGCCGTCCGACGACGGCAGGATCAGGAATTCCGGCGATTCGGGCAACTCGATGCGGTTCAGCATCATCTGCAGCAGCGTGCCGTACTCGGCCGCATCGCCGACCATCACCGCGCCGTGCAGGAACTTGCCGCAGTCGGACACCACCAGCTTCTTGTAGACCTGGCGGCGCTCGTCCGCGTACTGGTAGGTGCGGCTGCCGGCCGTCGTGCCGTGCGCGTCGCCGATGCTCGCGACGTCCACGCCCATCAGCTTCAGCTTGGTGCTCATGTCGGCGCCCGCGAACGCGGCCGCCGTCGCTTCGTCGGCGTCGCCCGCGAGTTGCCTCGCGACCACACGCGCCATGTCGTAGCCCGGCGCGACGAGGCCGTACACGATGCCGTTCCAGGCCGCGCATTCGCCGATCGCGTAGATGTCGGCGTCGCTCGTGCGGCACGCGTCGTCGATCGCGACGCCGCCGCGCGGGCCGATGTCGAGCCCGCACGCGCGGGCCAGTTCGTCGCGGGGCCGGATACCGGCCGAGAACACGATCATGTCGGTGTCGAGATGCGTGCCGTCGGCGAACGCCATCCGGTGCGTGCCTTCGTCGCCGTCGACGATTTCGAGCGTGTTCTTGCCGGTATGCACGGTCACGCCGAGCGCCTCGATCTTCGCGCGCAGCATCCGGCCGCCGCCGTCGTCGACCTGCACGGCCATCAGGCGCGGCGCGAATTCGACGACGTGCGTGTCGAGCCCCATGTCGCGCAGCGCCTTCGCGCATTCGAGGCCGAGCAGGCCGCCGCCGACCACGACGCCGCGCTTCGCGTGCGCGCCGCACGCCTGCATCGCCTCGAGGTCCTCGATCGTCCGGTACACGAAGCAGCCGGCGCGATCGCGGCCCGGCACCGGCGGCACGAACGGACGCGAGCCCGTGGCGAGCACCAGCTTGTCGTACGCGAGCGTTTCGCCCGATGCGAGCGTGACCGTATGCGCGGCGCGGTCGATCGACGCGACCTGCGCGTTCAGGCGCAGGTCGAACTGCGGATGACGCTCGAAGAAGCCGGGTTCGACGAGCGACAGATCGTCCGCCGACTTGCCCGCGAAGAATTCGGACAGATGCACGCGATCGTAGGCCGCGCGCGGTTCCTCGCCGAGCACCGTGACCTGCGGCGCGCCGGCCGCGGCGGCCTCCGCCGCGACGCATTCGAGAAGCTTGTGGCCGACCATGCCGTGGCCGATGACGATGAGTTTCATGATGGCGGTTCCTTCGGTCGATCAGTTCGCGGCGTTGGCGGCGGCCAGCGCGCGATCGCGCAGCTCGGCTTCGCGCGCCTTGTGTTCTTCGCTGAAGCGCACGGCCATCGCGCACAAGGCGGTCGCGGTGACCGCCAGGCCGAGCAGGCTCAGCGCCTGCTGGACGTCGCCGACACCCTTCAGCAGGAAAGCCGCGGCGACCGCGCCGACGTTGCCGCCCGCACCGACGATCCCCGCGACGCCGCCGAGCGCCTTGCGATCGATGAACGGCACCAGCGCGTAGGTCGCGCCGCACGCCATGTGCGTGAAGAGGCCGAAGGTCAGCATCGCGACGAGCGCGATGCCGATGCCTTGCGCATGCGAGAACCAGATCAGCCCGAGCCCTTCGCCGATGATCAGCGCGCACAGCAGCGTCGCGCGCACGTCGAGGCTGCGGCGCGCAGCGATCTTGTCGGACAGCCAGCCGCCGAGCGCGCGGGCGAACAACGCGAGCAAGCCGAACATCCCGACCGCGAAACCGGCGTCCTTCAACGACAGCTTGAAATGATCGACGTAGTACAGCGCGGCGATGTTGTGGATGAACACCTCGACGCCGAAGCACGCGCCGTACGTGACGAACAGCATCCACACGCGATAGTTGCCGCACGCCGCGAAGAAGCTCGCCCAGCCGCCCTTCTTGCCGCTGTCGATCGTCACGCCTTCCTTGCGCAGCGCGACGAAATCGCCTTGCGGGCAGTCCTGCGTGAAGCGCCAGTACGCCCACGCCATCACGAGCATCGCCACGCCCGGCACGACCAGCGCGATGCGCCACGACGCATCCTCGCCGAAGCCGAGCATCAGCCCCGCGGCAACGAGCAGCGGCATCAGCGCCTGCGTCGCGCCCGCGCCGGCATTGCCCCAGCCGGCCGTCGTCGCGTTCGCGGTGCCGACCACGTTCGGCGCGAACATCACCGACGTGTGGTATTGCGTGATCACGAAGCCCGCGCCGATCGCGCCGATGCCGAGCCGGCAGATCAGGAACCACAGGTAGTCGTGCGTGAACGACACGGCGAACACGGGGATCGCGCCGAGCAGCAGCAGGCCCGCATACACGCGGCGCGGGCCGAAGCGGTCGCACAGCGGGCCGACCAGCAGCCGCACGGCGATCGTCGCGGCCACCGCGGCGATGTTGATGTTGGCGACTTGCGCCGCGGTGAGATGGAATTCGCGCGCGATCAGCGGCATCAGCGGCGCGCACGCGAACCACGCGAAGAAGCATACGAAGAACGCCATCCACGTCAGATGGAACGCGCGCATCGGCGCGGTGCGGAGGCTGAAGAGATCGATACGGGTAGCTTTGTCGGTCATGTCATCCGCCAAACGAAAAACGGCGTCCTGCGCACCCGGTCTCGTCGAGACCTGATGCGTAGGACGCCGTTGCCCATGAAGCCCGTTGCCGGGCGCTTCGGTATTCGGTACTGCGGACGGATCGCCATTGACCCGCCCGAACGAGCTAACGCAAGCGACGTGCCATGTCGGCGTCAATCGCGCCGGAAACCCCACCGCACAAAGCGCAGCGGGTATCGGGCACGTCGCCGCGACGCGCGACGCGCTCTCCGTCGCGATGCACCGAGGCACAGATGTGGTGCGCTGCAGCACTGTCGTCGTGCGGCATCGCGGTGCACGCGGGCGCGGCACGCTGCACGCCGATGCGGCATCGCGACTGCTCGCGCGTCGCGAGCACATGCACGCTCGCGGCCATCGCACGGTGCGCCGCGTCGCGCAAAGGCGCCATCGTCGCGCCGGTTGGCCCGGATATTGCTGAACCTTCACTACACCGGCAACGGCGCCGGTGGGCAGTCCCCGCAAACCCGGCCCGCCCTTCACGGCGAGCCTTTCCGGACAACGGCGTCCCTCCGTGCACGGCACGGCCGGATGCCGGTGCGTTTCGACCGCCCGCCGCCGCCGAGCAACAACGCGAAGCAGACCGCCGCAGGCATGCGATGCGGCACAGGAACACGACATGACGACAGGCAAAGTCACGCTGCTGGGCGCCGGCCCCGGCGACCCCGATCTCCTCACGCTGAAGGCGGTGAAGGCGCTGGCCGCCGCCGACGTGCTGCTGCTCGACGATCTCGTCGCGCCCGGCATCGTCGAACTCGCGCCGCAGGCGCGCGTGATCCGCGTCGGCAAGCGCGGCGGCTGCCGCTCCACGCCGCAGGCGTTCATCGAGAAACTGATGCGCCGCCATGCGCTGCGCGGCGCGCACGTGGTGCGCGTGAAAGGCGGCGATGCGCTGCTGTTCGGGCGCGCCGGCGAAGAACTCGCGACGCTGCGCGCGGCCGCGATTCCGGTCGAGATCGTCAACGGCATCTCGTCGGGATTCGCGGCCGCCGCGAGCCTCGGCATCTCGCTCACGCATCGCGAACACTGCCAGGGCGTCACGTTCGTCACCGCGCATCGCCAGGACCACGGCGAACCCGACTGGGCCCGGCTCGCGGCGACCGGCACCACGCTCGCGATCTACATGGGAATGAGCCGCGTCGACAGCATCGCGGCGGGCCTGCTCGCCGCGCTCCCCGCGTCGACGCCGGCGGCGGCCGTGCAATGGGCCGGTACGCCCGAAGAGCGTCGCTGGACCGGCACGCTCGACACGCTCGCAAGCGGCATCGAAACCGCGCGGCTCGGCAGCCCGGCCGTGATCCTCGTCGGCGGCGCGATCGGCGAAACGGCCGCGCAGGAGGCGGACGCGGCAATCGGCGCGGCGCTGCCGCGGGCCGCCTGACATGGGCGGCATCGCGCGGCTTCGGCCGCTCCCCGTTTCGTTCACCCCCGGCCGCGCGTGCGGCCCGACTGCCTCGTTCGCCCCTTGCACCGACGCATCGCTGCCCCTGTCGCCCGCCTCATGAGTTCGTCCGCCCTGCCCGTCCGCCTGCGCGTGCTGCTCGTCACCGATACCGACAAGCCGATCGGCGAACTCGGCAATGCGCTCGCGCGCCTCGGCTACGAGATGCTGAACGACGTCGCGACGCCCGCGCGCCTGCCGGCGGCCGTCGAGGAGCAACGCCCGGACGTCGTGATCATCGATACCGATTCGCCATCGCGCGACACGCTCGAACAGCTCGCCGTCATGCATGCGACCGCGCCGCGCCCCGTGCTGATGTTCAGCCACGACGCCGACCAGGAACTGATCCGCGCGGCGGTCGGCGCGGGCGTCAGCGCGTATCTCGTCGAAGGGTTGTCGGCCGAGCGCCTCGCGCCGATTCTCGAAGTCGCGCTCGCGCGCTTCTCGCACGACGACGCGCTGCGCCGCCGGCTGGCCGACGTCGAGCGCGAACTCGAGGAACGCAAGCTGATCGACCGCGCGAAACGCGTGCTGATGGACCAGCGCAAGCTGTCCGAACACGATGCGTATGCGGCGCTGCGCAAGCGCGCGATGGATCAGGGCCTGCGCATCGTCGACGTCGCGCGACAATTGCTCGACGCGTCACCCCAGTCATGAGTGCCATGCATACCTCTCCTCCCGCCGCGCCGGAACGCGCGCATCTTCGCCTCGGGTTCGTCGCGCTGAGCGACGCGGCCCCGCTGATCGTCGCGCAGCGCCTGAATCTCGGCGCCCGTCATGGCCTCACGCTCGAATTGAGCCGCCAGCCGTCGTGGGCGGCCGTGCGCGACAAGCTGCTCAGCGGTGAGCTCGACGCCGCGCACGCGCTCTACGGGCTCGTCTGCGGGCTGCAGCTCGGCATCGGCGGCCCGCGGGCCGACATGGCCGCGCTGATGGTGCTGAACCGCAACGGGCAGGCGATCACGTTGTCGGGCGGCCTCGCCGGCGCGTACCGCGAAACCGCCAACGTGCGTACCGCGTTCGCGACGCTCGGCCGCAAGCCGCTGCTCGCGCAGACCTTCCCGACCGGCACGCACGCGATGTGGCTGAACGCGTGGCTCGCGTCGCACGGCGTCGATCCGCTGCGCGACGTGCGCAGCGTCGTGATTCCGCCGCCCGAGATGGTCGCCGCGCTCGCGGGCGGCGAGCTCGACGGCTTCTGCGCGGGCGAGCCATGGCACGCGGTGGCCGAAGCGTGCGGCGCGGGCCGCACCGTCGCCGTCACGAGCGAGATCTGGCCCGATCATCCGGAGAAGGTGCTCGCGACCCGGCGCGACTTCGTCGCGCTGTATCCGGCCACCGCGCGTGCGCTGGTCCGCACGCTGGTCGATGCGTGCGCATGGCTCGACAGCGCCGCGCACCGCCGCGAGGCGGCCGACTGGCTCGCGTCGCCCGACGCACTCGGCGTGCCGGCCCGGCTGATCGCGCCGCGCCTGCTCGGCGACTACGGCGCGGGGCCGTTCGCCACGCCGCCGCTGCCGATCCGCTTCCACGACGGCGGCGCCGTGAACCGGCCCGATCCGCGCGAGGCCCTGTGGTTCCTGTCGCAATACCGGCGCTGGGGCATGCTCGACGGTTCGCACGACGATGCGGGGATCGCCGCGGCGATCGCGCAAACCGCGTTGTATGATGCTGCGGTCGCCGAAGGCGGCGCAGCGGGCCCGTCGCGGGCGTGACGCGCGCCGCACGGTGCAGCCCGCGTGTGCCGCCGGGCCACGGCGCCCGGCCGCTGCCCGCCCGCGCCGCCCACGCGGCACCGCCTTGCCACTCCGTCCCCGCTCCGAATCGATGCCGAAACGAACGCGCGCGCCGCTCGACGTGCTGCTCACCGAAATCCGCGCGTGCCGTGCATGCGAAGCCGACCTGCCGCTCGGCCCGCGCCCGGTCGTGCGCGCCCATCGCGACGCGCGCATCCTGATCGTCGGGCAGGCGCCGGGCGCACGCGTCCATGCGAGCGGGATTCCATGGGACGACGCGAGCGGCAAGCGGCTGCGCGACTGGCTCGGCGTCGACGCCGAGACCTTCTACGACGAGACGCGCTTCGCGATCGTGCCGATGGGCTTCTGCTACCCGGGCCGCGGCGCGAGCGGCGACAACCCGCCGCGCCCCGAATGCGCGCCCCTGTGGATCGACCGGCTGCTGGCCGAACTGCCGTCGATCCGGCTCACGCTGCTGATCGGCCAGTACGCGCAGCGGCATTTCCTGCGCGGCGCGCGCAAGGCGACGCTGACCGATACCGTGCAAGCCTGGCGCGACTACGGCCCGGCCGTCCTGCCGCTGCCGCATCCGTCGCCGCGCAACCAGGCCTGGTTCAAGCACCATCCATGGTTCGACGCCGAGGTCGTACCCGAGCTGCGGCGCCGGATCGCGCCGCTCGCGGCAGGCTGAGCGGGGCCCGCGAGCCGGCGCCCGTCCCCGGCGCGCCCGGTTCGCTGTACCATCGCGGCTCAACCGCGTCACGAACAGCACAATCCTTCATGCCCTCCACCGCCCCGCCGCGCCTGTACGGGATGCCCGAACGCAGCGACCGGCTCGATTTCTACATCCGCGACCAAGCGTCGCGCCAGGCGATCACCGAGCCGCACCGGCACGCGTATTTCCAGATCCAGTTCAACCTCGGCGGCGACACCGAGCAGCGCATCGGCGGCGTCACGCGGCCGTTTCCGCGCGGCGCGCTCGCGTTCGTGCTGCCGCACCGCGAGCACCTGATTCCGCATCCGGAAGGCGCGCACTTCATCGTGATCAATTTCAGCCAGGCGTTCCTGCGCGCCGATCTCGACGTCGATCCGCTCGATCTCGAGGACGTGCCCGCGCACCGCTTCCCCGAACTGACGCCGTTCCGCTTCCAGGAGCACCTCGATTTCATCCTGACCGGCGATACGTACGACGAAGCGCGCCGCCTCGCGCTGTGCATGCTCGACGCCGATCGCGTGCGCACCTTCGGCTCGACCACGTTGCTGCGCGGCTACCTGCTGCAACTGATCGGGCTCGTCTGCACGCAGTACGCGGGCGCGCTCGACAAGCTCGCGCAGCGCGGCGCCCAGCGCGCCGGCCGGCGCGACGCGCTGGCCCGCGTGCTGCGCCACGTGCGGGCGAACCTGACGCGTGAGGACCTGACGCTCGCCGCGACCGCCGAAGCCGCGTTCCTGTCGCCGAACTACCTCGCGCACCTCGTTCGCAAGGAAACCGGCAGCACCTTCACCGATCTCGTCACCGAGCGCCGGATCGCGCTCGCGCAGTCGCTGCTGGCCCACACCAGCCGGCGCATCGCGGACATCGCACGCTCGGTCGGCTTCCGCGACGAAGGGTATTTCGCGCGGCGCTTCCGCGCGCGGGTCGGCGTGTCGCCGAAGGCGTACCGCGACGCGAACGCCGCGCTGCCCGCCGCCGACGACACGCAGGCGGCCGCCGACGCGTAGTTTTGTCCCGGTAAAACGCAGTTGCGTCGCATCCGGGCGCATGCGCGTCGGGTATCGTTGCACGCATGCCGGCCGCTGCGCCGGCCATCCGTCTTCCTACCGAACGAGGCCATCCGATGTCCGCCTATGTCATCGACGCCGCCGAGCGTCCTTCCGTCGAAGTCGAACAGTCGTCCGCGCGCTTTCCGGTGCGCCGCGTATTCTGCGTCGGCCGCAACTACGCCGACCACGCCCGCGAAATGGGCGCCGACCCCGACCGCGAACCGCCGTTCTTCTTCACCAAGCCCGCCGACGCGATCGTTCCGGCCAGCGGCACGGTCGCCTATCCGCCGCTGACGAACGATCTCCATCATGAAATCGAGCTGGTCGTCGCGATCGGCAAGGACGGCCGGTCGATCGACCCGGCCGACGCGCTGTCGCACGTGTGGGGCTACGGCGTCGGCGTCGATCTGACGCGCCGCGACCTGCAGGCCGAAGCGAAGAAGCTGAGCCGGCCGTGGGACTGGGCGAAGGGGTTCGACGCGTCGGGCCCCGTAACCGCGCTGCGCGCGGCGACGGCCACCGGCCATCCGGCCGCCGGCCGCATCTGGCTCGCGGTCAACGGCGACACGCGCCAGCAAGGCGACCTGGCCGACATGATCTGGCCCGTGCCCGACGTGATCGCGTACGTGTCGCGCTCGGTCGAGCTGAAGGCCGGCGACCTGATCTTCACCGGCACGCCGGCCGGCGTCGGCGCGCTGCAGCCGGGCGATCGCGTGACGGGCGGCGTCGACGGCATCGCGACGTTCGAATTCGTGGTCGGCGCGAAGCCGTAACGCCGCACGCACGGCGGCGCCTGTCCGGGCCGCCGCGCGAGATCCCGGTGCCGGTCAGTCGTAGCGGCGCAGAAAGGCGTCGGCGACGGCCGGCGGATTCAGCGCTTTCGCCGACGCGTTTTCCAGCGCCTCGGCCGCATCGTCGTCGCTGATCGACACGAACAGCGTGATCGCCGCCCGGTCGTCGCCCGTGCCGAACACGCCGTCGCGATCGAGCAGCCGCAATGCCTCGATCATGTCGGCGTGCAGTTGCCGGGAAAATTCGCTGAAGCGCGACGGGACGAACTGCGGGCTCAGCACTTCGTCGGCCAGCCGGCCGCAGATCGCGTTGAACGGCGAAGCCTCGGCCGCCGCGTACGCCCACTCGGCCACGCCCCACACGAACCACGGGTCGTCGTCCGCCACCGCCTGCCGCGCGCGGACCCGGCGCAGCCCTTCGACCGAATTGGCCGCCGGCACCACCGTCATCGCTCCACTGTCGGTGTACAACGCAAACGCGTAGAAATGCTCGTCCGGGTGCAACGCCCGCAGCGCCCGGAAGGTCGCCCTCGCGGCATCGGCAATATCCCGCTGGAAATCAGAAAAGTCGCTCATCGCATCCTCGTCCAGTCGCCTTTTGCGCTCGTCGGGACACGCGGCGCGCGGCTCGTGCGTCGTCTCCCGGCATGCGGCGGATTGTCCGTCATTCGGCCGCGCACCGGTACCGGGGCGCACCCGCGCTCACCGCCCGGCGTCCTGTCCGTCGAACACCCGCACGCACACGGCGGCCGCCAGCGCGATCGCCGCCGACAGCAGCATCATCGCGAGCGGCAGGTAGCCCGCGTTGCCGACGGTCAGCAGCGCGCCCGTCAACGACGACAGCGCGGCGCCGCCGCCGATCGTCATCGCGCCGGCCAACCCCGACGCGCTGCCCGCCAGTTCCGGGCGCACCGACACCGCGCCCGCGTGGGCGCCCGGGTTGCTCAGCCCGTTGCCGATGCCGACCAGCACGCACGGCCCGAACCATGCGAGCGCGTGCGTCGCGCCGCCGACCATCAGCGCAAGCCCGATCAGCGGCCCCGCGCACGCGACGACCCGCCCGCCCAGGATCGTCGTGGCCAGCGCGTAGCGGCGCGCGCCCCGCGCGGCCAGCAAGCTGCCGCACACGAAACCGGCCGTGATCGTCCCCATGTAGACGCCGATCTCCGCCGGCGCGATGCCGAATCGCGTTTTCGCGGCGAGCGGCGCGCCGGCCAGGAACGCATAGAACGCGCCCGTCGAAAACGCCATGCACAGCGCATAGGCCCAGAAGCGGCGCGCACGGAGCAGCGCCGGATACGCGCGAAGCTGCTGCCCGAAGCTCGACGACCGGCGCGTATGGGTTTCGACGAGATCGCGCGCGCACCAGGCGAACAGTGCGACGCCGACCGCGCCAAGCAACCAGAAGCTCGCGCGCCAGCCGACCGTCTGGTCGAGTGCGCCGCCGAGCGTCGGGCCGAGCATCGGCGCGAATGCGGCCGCCATCGCCGCATAGCCGATCCGGCTCGCCGCGCGCGCGCCGCCGCCGGTGTCGCGGATCGCCGCCATCGACACCGGATAGACCGACGTGATCGCCGCCTGCATCAGCCGGCAGCCGAGAAACACGCGGATATCGGCCGCCATCGCGCAACCGAGCGACCCGAGCGCGAATAGCGCGACGCTCGTCAGCACGATCGGCCGCCGCCCGAACCGGTCGGACAGCGGCCCCGTCACGAACTCGAGCGATGCGGCCACCGCCGCATACCCGCCGAGCGACAGCGCGACGAGCGCATAGTCGGTGTGCAGGTCGCGCACGATCGCCGGCAGCGACGGCAGGAACAGGCTCAGCGGCAGGACCGACAACGCGCACAGCAGGATCAGCGTGGCGTGCCGCGGCGACGCCGGGTCGGACGCGGTCGACAGGTTCGATGACAAGCGGATGCCCTCCCGCGCACGGGCCGCACGGCCGTGCGCAACACAAAAAAAAGCCCCCGAACGAGTCGGGGGCGCATGGGTGCCAGCGCGATCCCGCTACCGGACCCTGCGCCTGTGGATGACTACGATGAAGCAAGCCGTTTTCATGCTGAATGGCTCCTGGATGCGTGGCGGACCGCCAGCGATATCGGACGATGTTAGGCGGACGACGGCAGCCGCGTCAACGCCCTAACGCGCGCGCACCGACACGAACTTCCGCGCGTTGTTGCGCTGGATCAGCACGGCGATCACGCTGCCGCCGCTCGCTTCGAGCGTCTGCACGTCGTCCGGCGTCTCGAGCAGCGTGTCGTTGAGCTCCAGCACCACGTCGCCCGGCTGGATACCGGCGCGCGCGGCCGGGCCATGCACCGCATCCACCATCATCCCGACCGCGAGCCCGGTCGAACGGCGCTCGTCGTCGCTCAACGCGTGCATCGTCAGGCCGAGGCGGTCGCCGTGGTCGCCTGCATCGCCCGCCCCCGAACCCGGCCCCGGCCGCGCGGCGGCCTTCGGCCCGGCCATGCCGACCGTGGTGGCCGCGCTACCGCCCGCGTCGTCGGCGCCGGTGATCGTCAGCATCATCGGCGCACGGTTGCGGATCACGCGCAGCCGCGCCTTGCCGCCCGGTGGCAGCGCGCCGGCCAGATCGTTCAGTTCGGCCGAGTGGCCGATCGTCTTGTCGCCCACCTTCACGATCACGTCGCCGGGCTTCAGGCCGGCCGCGGCGGCCGGCGAGCCGGGCGCGACCCCGTTGACGAGTGCGCCTGCCGGACGCGGCAGTCCGAACGCCGCGGCCAGGCCAACGCCCACGTCCTGCACGTCGACGCCGAACGCATTGCCCGACGACGCCTCCGCCGCGAGCGGCGGAGCCTGCTGCGCCTGCATTTGCGCCTGCTGTTGCGCACGCAACTGGGCGCGCACCTTAGTCGCGAACGCGATCGGGACGGCAAACGTCGTGCTCGCGTAGCGGTCGGCGCCCGTATAGACCTGCACCGCGATGCCGATCACGTCACCCGCGCGATTGAACACCGGGCCGCCCGAGTTGTCGGGGTTCGGTGCGATGTCGGTTTCGAAGAACGGAAACGCGCTGCCGTCCGGCAGCCGGCGCGACGTCGCGCTGACGATGCCGGCCGTGACCGTGTTGCCCGAGCCGTCCGGCGCGCCGATCGTCATCACCGGTTCGCCCGCGCGCACTTTCGACGAATCGCCGACGCGCACGAACGGCAGCTTCGTCGCGTCGACGCGCAGCACGGCCACGTCGCTTTGCGGATCGACGGCCAGCACCGTCGCCTTGAATTCGCGCCGGTCGGTGAGCCGCACCGTCACGTCGGTCGCCTCGTCGACCACATGAGCGGACGTGAGGATCAGGCCATCGGCGCTGACGATGAAGCCCGAGCCGCTGCCGGACACCGCACGCGGCGCGGTATCGGGCGCCGGCGCCTGCGGTCCCGGCGCGGACGGCGGTGCGCCATGGCGGAAGAACGCGGCGAGCGGATCGTCGGGATCGAGCATGGCAAAGGCCGGGCCGCCGGTTTGCGGGTCGGGCGTGGCGGCCATGATGGTCACGACCGCCGGGCCGTAGCGCTCGACGATCGCCGGGAAGTCGACCGGCATCGCGTAAGGCGCGGCGGGCGGCCGCGCCTTCATCGCGGGCGGTGCGGCGGGCGGTGCGAGGGTGCCGGCGATGGCGGCGGGCGGCGGCAAGATTCCGGCAAGCACGCCCCCGATCAACGCGGTGCGAAGCACGGCGCGAGCAAGCGTCTGGCAGACCACGGTGCACCTCCCCCGGGCAGTCGCGACGCCACCCTGCGCGAGACGCGCAGGCGCCCGACGAGCACCGGTACACGCCTCCATTTATAGCCCACGCGCCGGTTGGAACATACGAATCGAAACCCGTATGCCCGGAGGTGCCCGGGCGGCGGAACCGCGAGGGCGGCCGTTTCGAACAAAGTGCGCGGTTCGTCAATCCGAATATCCACCACGCATTGGGGTGGACGTCGGTGCCGGGGTCTTCGTCACGGTCTGCGGCCGGGCATGCCATCTGTCGCACATCACGGACAGGCCGAGCGCAATCACGATCACGCAGCAGGAAGTTCGAGGTGGCGAAACCCTACCATCACGCGTGCCCCGCGCCCACCCGCTCCGCGATCGCCGACACCATCCGCAACATCGGCTCGAACGCATCGGCCGACGTATTGCCGAAACCGAGCACGAGCCCGTTGCCGGCGCGCGCCGCATCGATCGCGAAACCCGACAGCGGAAACGGCCCGATGCCATGCGCGCGCGCCGCTTCGACGATCGCGCGATCGCGATAACGCGCCGGCAGCCGCAGCGCGAGATGCAGCCCGCACGGGCCGCCCTCGACCTGGTGCGGCACGCTCAGGCTGCTATCGAGCGCGGCGAGCAGCAACCGCCGCCGGTCGCGATACAGCCGGCGCATCCGTCCGAGATGCCGGCCGTACTCGCCCGTCTCGATGAAATCGGCCAGCGCGAGCTGCACGTGGCGCGTCCCGCCGCGCAGCATCTCCGGCAGCGCCGGCCGCACGGCGGCCAGCAACGCGTCGGGCAGCACGAGAAAACCGATCCGCAGCGCCGGAAACATCGTCTTGCTGAACGAGCCGAGATAGACGACCGGCGAATCCGGCGCGAGCCCGTGCATCGCGCCGATCGGCTCGCCGGTGTGACGGAATTCGCTGTCGTAGTCGTCCTCGATGATCCACGCGCGATGGCGGCGTGCCGCATCGATCAACGCGAGCCGGCGCGAGATCGACAGCACGGCGCCGGTCGGGAACTGGTTCGACGGCGTCGTGTAGACGAGGCGCGGCGGCCGCTCGCGCCAGTCGTCCGGTTCCGCACGCAGCCCTTCCACGTCCACCGGCATCGGCACGACGTCGAGGTCGGCCGCCTGCATCGCGGTGCGCGCGCCGCGATAGCCGGGCTCCTCGACCCACACCGTATCGCCCGGATTGGTCAGCAACTGTGCGCACAGCGCGATCGCGCCTTGAGCGCCTTCGGTGATCACGATCTGTTCGGGATCGCAGCGCACGCCGCGCGTGACGGCCAGATGGCGCGCGATCGATTCGCGCAGGGCGGATTCGCCGAGCGGGTCCCCATACGCGAGCAGCTCGCGGCCGGCACGGCGCAGCGCGCGGTCGATCGCGTGCCGCCACGCATCCACCGGGAAATGCGACAGCGCGGGCACGCCCGGCCGGAAGCCCTCCGATTCGCCGGTGCCGACGAGGCTCGGACGAATCCGGCCGAGCCGCTGCGCGACGGCCGGCGGCGCGGTCCGCCTGCGCGGCGGCGCCGGCCGCGACAGCCCGACGACCCGCGTGCCGCGACGATCCGACTGCAGGAAACCTTCGGCGACGAGCTGCTCGTACACGGCGGCCGTCGTATTGCGCGACACGCCGAGCGTTTCGGCCAGCGCGCGCGTGCCGGGCAACCGCGTGCCGGCCGGCATCGCGCCGCCGAGGATCGCGTCGCGCAAGCGGCGCAGCAACTGGCGCTGCAGCGACGGTGCGCCGGGCGTACGTGCCAGCGGCGCATCGAGCGGCAGCAACGGCGCGGCGCCGGAAGGAAAGGCAGTCGTCATCGGAATATCGCGGCGTGAAAAGTCGAACCTGCGGTGATTGGCGAACGGCGGGCGATCACGGCTCGTGGCACCATAAATTTGCCCTTCTCTGGCGCTTCTCATGGTACCTCGCCGGGACTACGATCGTCTGCATGCCGGCATGTCGCCGGCCGCCAACCGAAGCGAGATCGACCTTGCCCACGCTCACCAACGCTTTCCAGCAGCCCATCGGCCAACCCGTTCCCGACTGGTCCGCGCGTCCGCGCCCCGAGCGCATCGCGCTCGAAGGCCGTTACTGCCGGCTCGAACCGCTCGACGCCGAGCGCCATGCGGCCGACCTGTACGCGGCCTACGCGCGGGCGCCCGACGGCAGCGACTGGACCTATCTCGCGCACGGCCCGTATGCCGACGAGTCGAGCTACCGCGACTACGCGCGCGGCGCGCAGGCGAGCACCGATCCGCTGCACTACACGGTGATCGACCGCGCCACGGGCCGCGCGGTTGGCACGCTCGCGCTGATGCGCATCGATCCGGCCAACGGCGTGATCGAGGTCGGCTCCGTCACGTTCTCGCCGCTGCTCAAGCGCACGCCGGTTTCGACCGAAGCGCAGTTCCTGCTGATGAAGTACGCGTTCGACACGCTCGGCTACCGGCGCTACGAATGGAAGTGCGACGACCTGAACGCGCCGTCGCGCAAGGCGGCCGCCCGGCTCGGCTTCCGCTACGAAGGCACGTTCCGGCAGGCGATCGTCTATCGCGGCCGCAATCGCGACACCGCGTGGTTCTCGATCATCGACGGCGAATGGCCGGACGTCCGCGCCGCGTTCGAAGCATGGCTCGCACCGGAGAACTTCGATGCCGAAGGCAACCAGCGCCAGCCGCTCACCGCGATACGCCACGCGCAGGCCAGCGCGCGCGACGCAGCCAGCCGCGCGAACGACGCCACGCGCGTCACGGTGCGCCCGCTCGTCGCCGCCGACGAAGCCGCGTGGCGTCCGCTGTGGCAGGGTTACCAGAAGTTCTATGACACGGCGCTGAGCGACGCGGTGTTCGCGACGACCTGGGCGCGCCTGATGGATCCGGCCGAGCCGATGTTCGTGCTCGGCGCGTTCGACGCGTCCGGTGCGCTGGTCGGGATCGTGCATTCGATCTACCACCGCTCGTGCTGGACCGAAGGGCCGTACTGCTATCTGCAGGACCTGTACACGGCGCCCGACGCGCGCGGGCAACGTGTCGGCCGCGCGCTGATCGAGGCCGTGTACGAACGGGCCCGCGAAGCCGGCGCGAGCCGCGTGTACTGGCTCACGCACGAGACCAACACGGCCGCGCGCGCGCTGTACGACAAGCTCGCGAACAACGCCGGTTTCATCCAGTACCGGCACGACCTGAAGAAGTAACGTCGCCGCTCCGACGGCCGATGTTCAGCCCGGAACATCGGCCGGATCGCGTGCGTCGCCGTCCCGCGGCGCGCCATCGCACGCCGCACCGTCCCTACCCGGCACCGACGCCGGGCAGATCATCTCGTCGCCGTTGGCCGGCACCGGTCGCCGCACCGGCCGGAACACCGGCTCGCCCGGCTCGATCGGCTGCCCGGAAAGCGCGCAGCGACCGGGCTGCAACGCGACGCGCAGCCGCCAGCGCTGCTCGCCGTAGTGACACCGGCCGCTCTCGACCCATCGCACCAGCAGTCCGTCGTCGCCCGCCTCCAGCACCGTGACGAACAGTTGCGGGCGCAACGGCGACGCCGCGGCCGTCCCCTGCTCCGGAATCGGCGCGCGGCCGATCGTCACGAGCGGGTGGGCGATCACGCCGCCGCGCGACGGCATCGCGTCGTCTTCGTCGAACGCGGACGCGTCGCACGACAGGTCTTCTTCGCAGATCGGGCTTTCCATGGTGTTGAGCATGCTTGACGAATTTCCGTGCAGGTTGAACGACGCCGGCGCGTTCAGCGCCGGCCCATCGGTTCGCGCAGCAGGGACAGGCCGATCGCCGCGCCGACGGCGGCGGCCGCGAGCATCAGCCCGATGCCGCCCGACCAGCCGAACGCACCGACGATCGCGCCGATCGTCAGCGGCCCGATCACCTGGCCGAGATAGTTGCCCTGCACGACCCAGCCGATGCTGAGCGGCGCCAGCGACGGCGACGGGGCGGAGCCCGGCGCGCACGCGAGAATGGTCGCGGGCAGCATCCCGGCCATCGCCGAAAACGCGAACCCGAGCGCGACCGCGAGCGGCGCGGGTGTCGCCGCGCCGAAGAGGCCCGCGCCCGCCGCGCCGATCGCGACCGACGTCGCCGCCATCACGATCCCCGGTCGCGCCCCGCGCGACAGCAGCCAGCCGGCCGTCAGGTTGCCGATCACGCACGCGGCGACGATCGCCGCGCTGATCAGCCCCGCCGCGCCGACCGCGACGCCGAGGCGCTGCATCAGGAACACCGGCAGGAACGTCATCACCGCGAAGAACTGCACGTTGTAGGTCGCGAAGCCCAGTGCGAGGAGCGTGGTCGAGCGCGACGCGAGCACGGTGCGCAGCGCGGGGCCGATGCGCGTCGTCGCCTGCCGCGACGGCGCGTCGGCCGACGTCGTGACCGGCACCGCGGCCGCCGCGACGAGCGTCAGCGCCGCGGCCGCGAGCCAGCCGTTGCGCCAGCCGCCGAGCAGCGGCCCGACCAGCATCGACAGCGCCATGCCGGCCGGCATGAAGGTGCTCCACAGGCCGAACGCGAAATTGCGCCGTTCGGGCGGCGTCACGCGGTTCAGCACGGCCGGCGCGGCGACCACCACGATCACGAACCCGAGGCCTTCCGCGAAGCGCGTGGCCAGCAACAGCGCGAAGCTGCCGGCCCAGGCGCCGGCCACGCTCGACAGGCCGAGGATGACGAGCCCCGTCACCAGCAGCCGCCGGTCGCCCCAGCGCCGCACCAGCAGGCCGGCGGCGATCCCGCCGAACACGCCGACGAACGGAAACACCGACATGATCCCGCTCAGAGACGCCAGCGAGCCGCCGAACTCGTGCTGCAGCGACGGCAAGCCGATCGTCGCCTTGCCGACGTGCAGCGCCGACACGATGCTCGCCAGCACGACGTTCGCGACGGCGGCCCGGTAGCTGCGCGCCGGCAGCGTGGCGGCATCGGCCGCGACAGGCGATTCGGTCATCTTCACCTCCGTTGAAGCGGCGGCGTGCAACGGGATGTCTCACGCGACCGCAATCGGACTGGCGCACATGATACAAATTGAAGTTAACTTCAAGTAAAGGGGCAGCGCGCGCAACGATCCGTTTCGGCGATGGTGACAATGGCCGGCGCGACACGCGACGGCATCCTGGTCTAAGCTGTCCGCTTCGTCCGACAACGCCGCGCCGCGTCCCTCCTTATGTCAACCGCCTCCCCTGCACCGGCCACGCTGTTTCCGCTCGACGAAGCCTGGACGGATTTCCCCCGCCGCAAGGCGGCCGTGCGCACCTTCATCGCCGGGTACTGCGCCGCGCGCGGCCGGCGCGATGCGCCGCTGCACGACGGCCCGGACGGCCATGTCGTGCAGTTCGACGGCGCGATGGGCCGGCCTTTCGAGCATTTCATGATCGAGGGCGCGCCCGTGTCCGGCGCCGGCCCGTTTGCGGTTGGCGCGTGGATCACGCGCTACGGCGCGGCACCGCTGCCGCCCGCGCTGCACGGCCGGACGCGCCGGCTGACCGACGAGCATTTCATGGCCGCCGACATCGACGGGCTGTCCGGCGACGACGCGCTCGCGCTTTCGCTGGCCTGCGACACGCCTGGCGCGATCGACGCGTTCAACGCCAGCGGCGCCTTCGCGCCGTTCCAGCCGAATCCGGCCGCGTTCCTGTTCGCGCACCGGCTCGACGGACAGATCGCGGCCACCGCGCGCTACGGCTTCGCGTCGCCGCGCGATATCGTCGTCGACCGCGTCGGGACGGCGGACGCATACCGCCGCCGCGGCCTGGCGACGCAACTGCTCGCCGCGATCGTCGCGCACGCACGGCACCGGGGTGCGCGCCGCGTGTGGCTCATATCGACCGAGGTCGGCCAGCCGCTGTACCGCGCCGCCGGATTCACGCCGCTCGCCGCGGTCGCCGTGGACGAAGTCGTCGCCTGAACGCGGATCGAACGGCGCCGCCCGTCGCCGTTCGTCTCGCGATTCGTCTCATTGCGCTGAGACGAACGTCCCGGCGTCTCACGCGCTTCGTTGTGACGCTATCGCAGCAAATTCGACGCTCCGTTCCTTCCAAATCGTTGCCGTTCGGCGGACAGCGACATGGTGCAGCGCACCCGACGCACGTTTTCCGGCCGCCACGCATCGCCCCGCTTCACGCTGGCCCCGTTCCTGCATACCGGTCGAACGCGCAATCGCGCGACGGGCGCGCCGGCAACATCGCCGCACGCCCGACGACAACCTGACGGAGACAGCAACGTGAGTACACCGGCACCGATCACTCCCCCCAGCATGAAGGCCGCCGTCTGGCACGGCCGCCACGACATCCGCGTCGAAGAGGTTCCCGTTCCGGAACGCCCGCCGGCAGGCTGGGTCACGATTCGCGTGCACTGGTGCGGCATCTGCGGCTCCGACCTGCACGAATACGTCGCCGGGCCGGTGTTCATCCCGGTCGACGCGCCGCATCCGCTGACCGGCCTGAAAGGCCAGTGCATCCTGGGCCACGAGTTCAGCGGCGAGATCGCCGAGCTCGGCGCGGGCGTGTCGGGCTTCGCGGTCGGCGACCGCGTGACGGCCGACGCATGCCAGCATTGCGGCACCTGCTGGTATTGCCGGCACGGGCTGTACAACATCTGCGAGAACCTCGCGTTCACGGGGCTGATGAACAACGGCGCGTTCGCCGAATACGTGAACGTGCCGGCCGAACTGCTGTACAAGCTGCCCGACCATTTCCCTACCGAGGCCGGCGCGCTGATCGAACCGCTCGCGGTCGGGCTGCATGCGGTGAAGAAGGCCGGCAACATCGTCGGGCAGACCGTCGTCGTGGTCGGCGCGGGCACGATCGGCCTGTGCACGATCATGTGCGCGAAGGCCGCGGGCGCCGGACGCGTGATCGCGCTGGAAATGTCGGCCGCGCGCAAGCAGAAGGCGCTGGAGGTCGGCGCGAGCGCGGTCGTCGATCCGAAGACGTCCGACGCGATCGCGGAAGTCCGGGCGCTGACGGGCGGCTACGGCGCGGATGTCTCGTTCGAGTGCATCGGGCACACGGCCACCGCGAAGCTCGCGATCGACGTGATCCGCAAGGCCGGCAAGTCGGTGATGGTCGGCATCTTCGAGGAACCGGCGCCGTTCAACTTCTTCGACATCGTGTCGACCGAGAAGGAAGTGATCGGCTCGCTCGCGTACAACGGCGAATTCGCGGACGTGATCCGCTTCATCGCGGACGGCCGCATCGACGTGCAGCCGCTCATCACCGGGCGCATCGCGCTCGGCGACATCGTCGCGCACGGCTTCGAGGAGCTGGTCAACCACAAGGACCGCAACGTGAAGATCATCGTCCAGCCGGCCGTTTCCTGAGTGCACACGCGCGGCCGCGGCATCGATTCCCGCCGCGCCGCGCCGGCCGCCGTACAGGCGTATAGCGGCCCCCCCTCGAGCGTCGCCCCGGTGCGCGGGCGGCGCGCCTGCGTGCGCATCCCTTCGCTCTGTCGTCACCGTCCAAGGCAGCCGCCATGTCGCGCTCCCTCCGGAAGCGGCGCGCCCAAACATTCGCAATCCCTAACATTCACCGCAACGCGCGATCCGCACCGGTGCGCGATCAGGGTTTCTCCGCACCAAGCACGATGCGTCCGGCGTCGACAGGATGGTGGCGCAACGCGATCCGGTGCCGCGTGCGATCCGGCTTCCCGGGCGCGATCGTTGCCGCCCCGTCACGACGGAACACCTGTCGAACCTCACGGCGCCACGGCGCCGACAGGCCGAGAATACGGGCCTCCCAGGGATAGTTCGCAAAACACGGTGTGCCATGAATCTCTCGTTCAATCGGGAACGCGCAAACGACGTTCGCTCGCTGACGATCCAGCAGAAAACCCATCTCGGCTTCGCGCTCGTCACCACGCTGCTGGCCTTGCTGTGCGGCACGATCATCGCGGGCAGTGTCCGCCAATACCGGCAGGAAAACGCCGACCTGCAAAGCTTCGAATTCGTCCACGGCGCGATGATCGCCGCCAACATGATCTCGGCCGAACGCGGCCCGACGAACGACCTGCTCGTGCGCGCGCAGCCCGACGCCGCGACGGAGCGGCGCAACCTGCGCGCCGCGCGCGAGCGTTCCGACCGCGCGCTCGCGCATTTTCGGGCCGGCATCGGGCACGCGGCGGCGCTCGACGACCGCGAGCGCGGCAACCTGCTGCACGCGGTCGATGCGATCCGGATCACGCTCGCCGATGCGCGCGCGGAAGTCGACGCACTCGACGCGCGGCCGCTCGCGTCCCGCACGGTGCGCGACATCCAGCATGCGCAGGCGCGCCTGTTCCGGGTCGTCGACACGGTGTCGCTGCTGATCGACGGCGCGATGACCGACACGGCCATGCGCGACCCGCGCACGTCGGGCGCGATCCTGCTCGCGCGGCTGCTGAGCGACCTGCGGGAGTACGCGGGACGCACGGGCTCGCTGCTCGTCGCGCCAATGTTCGCGCGGCAGGCGCTCGATCGCACGCAGTTCGCGGAGATCATGCTGATGCGCGGACGCATCGAACAATTGCGCGCACTGATCGACGGCGCGCTCGGCGCGCGGCTCGACGATGCGGACGTGGCCCGCGAGTACGCGCAGCTCAACGCGGCGTTCGACCGTCATCTGCTGCCGCTCGTCGACGCGATCGTCGCGAACGGCCGGACAGGCGCCTACGCGATGAGCGCCGGCGATTTTTCGCGAACGATCGTCCCGTATTTCGGGCCGTGCGAGCGGCTGCGCGACCGCGTGATCGACGCGGCGCGGCGCCGCGCCGTCTCGGACCGGAACACCGCGCGGATCAAGGTGGCGGTATCGGCATGCGCGACCGCGCTCAGCGTCGCGATCCTGCTGTCGCTCGCGCGCGGCACGCAGCGGCTGCTGTCGACGCCGCTCGATGCGCTCGGACGCCGGATCGTCGCACTCAGCGACGGCGATACGACGCCCGTCGCGATGCCGAGCGGCGTCGGGCCCGAGCTCGCCCGCATCGACCGGGCACTGGAGACCTTGCGCCATGCGCATGTGCGCCGCGACATGCTCGAACGCCAGCGCAACGACATGCTGACGCTGTTCTCGCACGACATGCGCGCGCCGCTGACGTCGCTGATCATCCTGATCGACGCGCAGGAACACCGCGCGAACGACGCACCGACAAAGCGGCAATTCGAGAGAATCGGCAGGCTCGCCCGCCATACGCTGGCGATGGCCGACGGTTTCGCGCAGTTGTCGCGCGCGGAAGCCAGCGAATACGAGCGCGTGCCGGTCAACCTCGCCGACCTGATGAACGAGGCGCGCGACGCCGTATGGCCGCTCGCGCATCGCAAACGCATCTCGATCGACGACGTGCCGCGCCGCGACGACACGATCGTGCACGGCGACCCTGCGTTGCTGTCGCGCGCGCTGATCAACCTGCTGGATAACGCAATCAAGTACAGCCCGTCGCTGACGAGCATCGAATGCCGGGTGGAACCGGGCGCCGACGGCCGGGCCGTGCACTGCACGATCCGGGACCGCGGCTGCGGGATCAGCCACACGGACCAGACGCGGCTGTTCGAACGCTACCGGCGCTTTCGCACGGCCGGGCAACCGGACACGGGCGGCGTGGGGCTCGGGATGGCGTTCGTCAAGGCCGTCGTCGAACGGCACGCGGGCGACATTCACGTGCAGAGCGCCGTGCTGCAGGGCACCACGATCACGATCGCGCTGCCGGCGGCGGCGAACCCATGACGTCGCAACCCCGCGCGATTCTTCGATATACTGAACCGAACCCTTTTCGGGGCAACCGGGGGGCAACCCGCCTTCCTCGCGTCCGCCCCGCCTGCGTGGAAGCGCGCACCGTGAAACCGCGAACCGGACTGATTCTCGAACTCTTCGTCAACCTCGTGCTGCCCTGGGTGGCCTATCGGGTCGCGCATCCGTATTTCGGCGAAACCGGCGCGCTGTACGCGTCGGCGGTTCCGCCGATCATCTGGTCGATCGTCGAATTCATCCGCTCGCGCCGCGTCGACGCGGTGGCGGCCATCGTGCTGCTCGGCATCACGCTGTCGATCGTCGGGATGGCGTTCGGCGGCAGTCCGCGCACGCTGCTGATGCGCGAATCGATCGGGTCGGGCACGATCGGCATCGTGTTCCTGCTGTCGTTGTTCCGCGAACGCCCGCTGATCTACTATCTGGCCCGCGCGACCGTGGCCCGCGAGATGGACGGCGGCGCCGCGCACTTCGAAGCCGTCTGGGACGCGCAGCCGGGCCTGCGGCAGATGCTGCGGCTGATGACGTTCGTGTGGGGCGCCATCATGACGGTCGAGATGCTGCTGCGCTGGTGGATGGTCGTCAACTGGCCGGTCGAACGCGTGCTGGTCGTGTCGCCGGTCATGGGCTACACGGTGTTTGCCTGCCTGCTGCTGTGGACGTTCTGGTACCGGCGGCGGATGCGCGTGCGCAACAGCGTCGACATCCCGGGCCGCGGCGGCGTCACCGAAACCGCCGGCCGCTGACACGCGGCGCGCCGGCTGCCCGGCAGCGTGTCACGGCACCTGCTGTATGATGCGCGGCGTCTCGTCCGCCCATCCGCTTCCCGTCATGTCCCTTTCGCTCCTTCCGTGTGCCACGATCTGGCTCGCCCTGTTCGCGGCCGCCGCATTCGCGTGGCATCGCCCACTGCACGGCCTGAGCATCGGCCTCGCCGCGCTCGGCTACGCGGGCGCGCTGGCATTCGGCCAGCTCGCGCCGATCACGCTGGCGCCATTCGCGCTGCTGATCGCGGCCGGCTGGGGCGTGCTGCCCGCGCGCCCGCTCGCGGTGCGCATCGCCGCGCATCTCGTCTTCGCCGCGCTCGCGATCGCGCTGAGCCTGCACCTGATTCCCGGCTTCCACAATCCGCGCGTGATCGCGCCGACCCGTTTCACGCCGGACGCCGTGCCGTTCACGATGTACCTGAATTTCGACAAGCCGCTCGTCGGCCTGTGGCTGTTGTGGGCGCTGCCGTGGGTCGCGCCCGACGTCGCGCTGTCGCGCGCGCTGCGCACCGGTGCGGTGGCGGCCGCCGCAACGGCCGCCGCGTGCCTGGCCGGCGCGCTCGCGTTCGGGATGGTCGGCTGGGCCCCCAAATGGCCGCCGTCCGGCTGGCTGTGGCTCGCGAACAACCTGCTGCTGGTGACGCTCGCCGAGGAAGCGCTGTTCCGCGGCTACGTCCAAGGCGGGCTGACCCGCGTGTTGCGCGCGTATTCCTGGGGCCCGTGGGTCGCGCTCGCGGCCGGCGCGGTGCTGTTCGGCGCCGCGCACGCAGCGGGCGGCTGGCAATGGATCGTGCTCGGCACGGTGGCCGGCGTCGGCTACGGGCTCGCGTGGCGGCGCGGCGGCCTGCTCGCCGCCGCGCTCGCGCATGCGGGGCTGAACGTCGTCCACTTCGGCCTGTTCACCTACCCGATGCTCGCCGCCGCGCGCTGAACGCGGTGCGCGGCGCCGCCCGCGTTGCCGCTCAGTTGAACCCGGCCACCGCGTGCGGCACGTACGGGCGTTCGAGCGTCGCGATTTCGTCGTCGGTCAGCTTCAGCGCGAGCGCCCCGAGCGCATCGTCCAGTTGCTGCGGCTTCGAAATGCCGACGATCGGCGCGGTCACGCCGCGCTTTTGCGCGACCCACGCCAGCGCGACCTGCGCCCGCGGCACGTTGCGCGCGGCGGCGATCGCCGCGACGGCCTCGACGACCGCCTTGTCGGCATCGATCGTCGCGTTGTACAGCTGCTGGCCGACCTCGTCCTTCTGCTGCCGTTCCGACGATTCGTCCCAGTTGCGCGTCAGGCGCCCGCGCGCGAGCGGGCTCCACGGAATCACCGCGATGCCTTCGTCCTCGCACAGCGGCAGCATTTCGCGCTCTTCCTCGCGATACAGCAGGTTCAGGTGGTTCTGCATGCTGACGAAGCGGGTCCAGCCGTGCTGCTTCGACGTGTGCAGCGCCTTCGCGAACTGCCATGCGAACATCGACGAGGCGCCGATATAGCGCGCCTTGCCGGCCTTCACGACGTCGTGCAGCGCCTCGAGCGTCTCCTCGATCGGCGTGCCGTAGTCCCATCGGTGAATCTGGTAGAGATCGACGTAGTCGGTGCCGAGCCGCTTCAGGCTCTGGTCGATGTCGGTCATGATCGCCTTGCGCGACAGCCCGGCGCCGTTCGGCCCCGGCCGCATCCGGTAGAACACCTTGGTCGCGATCACGACGTCGTCGCGCTTCGCGAAATCGCGCAGCGCGCGGCCGACGATCTCCTCCGACGTGCCGTCCGAATACATGTTCGCGGTGTCGAAGAAGTTGATGCCGGCCTCGATCGCCCGCTGGATGATCGGCCGGCTTTCCGCTTCCGGCAGCGTCCACGGGTGCGTGCCGCGCAACGGCTCGCCGAACGTCATGCAGCCCAGCACCAGCTTCGACACGTCCAGCCCGGTCGACCCGAATTTCACGTATTCCATTGCACGCCTCGCCACTCAAGTTGGGGTTGCGGCCGGATGCGCGCCGCGCATCCGCCAGACGTCGCATGGTATCCCGCATGCGGCGAACGCGTATGACCGCGCGCCGCGTGCAGGCTGCGTGAAAGGTCGAACCTTGACGGCCGGACCGGGCGGCCCGGTTACTTGACCTGGTCGGCGATCGGCTGCAGGAACGCGGAGAAGCCGGTCAGCATGATCTGCACGCCGATGCACAGCAGCAGGAACGCCGACACGCGCTTCGCGACCTTGGTTCCTTCGCTGCCGAGATAGCGCGCGAGCAGCGCGGAGCGGCTGTAGACCTGCCAGATCACGAGCGCGACGAGCACGGACACCGCGATCGACACGATGCTCGACAGCATGAATTCCGACAGCTTGTGCGTGCGGTTCGCGTTCAGCGCGATCGCGGTCGCGATCGAGCCGGGACCGACCGTCAGCGGCACCGTCAACGGGAAGAACGCGCGCGTCATGATCGCGTTCGCGTCGATCGGCTTGACCGGCGTGTCGCCGCCGCCCGGCCCGTCGGGCTCGTTCAGCATCTGCCAACCGGCCACCGCGACCGCGAAGCCGCCGCCGATCCGCAGCGCTTCCATCGAGATCCCGAAGAAATGCAGCACCGGCGTGCCGGCGAAGAACGCGACCATCAGGACGACGAACGCGTTGAACGCGACCTTCCTCGCGAGCAGATCCCGTTCGTACGCGGTGAGCGCCTCGGTCCGTTCGAGAAACAGGAACGCGATGCCGATCGGATTGATGATGCCGATCAGGCCGGTAAAGCCGAACAGGATCTCGGAGACAAGGCGGTTGACGATCATCGTGCGAAGCATCGGTCGGGGCTGGGCCGGCAGCGCGCCGGGGGTCACGCATTGTAGTGCAAGCGCTCGCGCCCGAGACGCAAAATACGGCCGGCCCGGTTGCGCCGACGGTCGCGGTCGAGTTTCGTCGTGCAGCCTTATTCGGCGCCCGCCTCCCACGCCGGCGGCCGCTTCGCGAAGAAGGCCGCGAAGCCTTCCTTCGCTTCCGGCGTCGCCCGCACCCGCGAGATCGTCTGCGCGGTGAACGCCGCGCGTTCGTCCGACGGCGGGTATTCGCCGATCGCATCGAAAAAGCGCTTGATCTCCATCAGCGCGTGCGGGCCGTTGCGGCCCAGTTCCGCGAGCGTCCGTTCGAGCGTGTCGTCGAGCGCATCGAGCGGCACGGCCTGATGGATCAGCCCGATCGCGACGGCTTCGGCGGCCGCGAGCTGCGTCGCGGTCAGCGCGAGCCGGCGCGCCTGGCGCTGGCCGACCGCCTCGACCAGATACGGGCCGATCACGGCCGGCAGGATCCCGAAACGCGCCTCGCTGACCGAGAAGCGCGCGCGATCGCTGGCAATCACGATGTCGCAGGCCGCGCACAACCCGACCCCGCCGCCGAACGCGTGGCCCTGCACGCGTGCGACCGTCGGTTTCGGGCACTGCCGGATCGCGCGCATCATCGCGGCGAACCGCTCGGCGTCGCGCAGGTTCGCGGCCGCGTCGTTCGCGCTCGCACGCTGCATCCACTGCAGGTCGGCGCCCGCGCAAAATGCGCGACCGTCCGAACGCAGCACGATCGCACGCACGTCGTCGCGCCGGCCGAGCGTCGTGAACGCGTCGGTCAGCTCCGCGATCATCGTCTCGTCGAACGCGTTCAGCACGTCGCCGCGCTGCAGCGCGACGGTCGCGATGCCGCGCGCATCGACCGTGACGGCCAGGGTCTTCAATTCATCCATCGAACAGGTTTCCTCGGGTAGAACGGCACACTTCGACATCAGGCGGCCTGACGGCGATCGATCACGCGGCGCGCCTTGCCGGTCGCGGTCGCCGGAATGCCGCCGGCTGCCAGCACCGTCACGCCCGACGACACGCCGACCATCGTCTTGATCCGGTGCTGCAACTCGCGCGCGAGCGCCGCGCGCTCGCCGTCGGTGACGGACGCCGCCGCCTCGGAGCGCAACTCGACCGCGAGGTCGAGCCGGTCCATGTGACCGTCGCGCGACAGCGTGATCTGGAACTGGCCCGACAACAGCGGCAGCGCGACGACGATCTCCTCGATCTGGCTCGGAAACACGTTCACGCCGCGCACGATCAGCATGTCGTCGGAGCGGCCCGTGATCTTCGCGAGCCGGCGCATCGCGCGCGCGGTCGGCGGCAGCAGCGCGGTGAGGTCGCGCGTGCGGTAGCGGATCACCGGCATCGCCTCCTTCGTCAGCGACGTGAACACGAGCTCGCCCTGGCTGCCGTCGGGCAGCACCTCGCCGGTGACGGGATCGATGATCTCCGGGTAGAAATGGTCTTCCCAGATCACCGGGCCGTCCTTCGTCTCGACGCATTCGCACGCGACGCCCGGGCCCATCACTTCCGACAGCCCGTAGATGTCGAGCGCGTCGATGCCCACGCGCGTCTCCACTTCATTGCGCAGCGCCTGCGTCCACGGCTCGGCGCCGAAGATGCCGATCTTCAGCGACGATTCGGCCGGGTCCATCCCCTGCCGCACCATCTCGTCGATCAGATTCAGCATGTACGACGGCGTGACGAGGATGATCTTCGGCTCGAAGTCGCGAATCAGTTGCACCTGCTTCTCGGTCTGGCCACCCGACATCGGCACGACCATGCAGCCGAGCCGCTCCGCACCGTAGTGAATCCCGAGGCCGCCGGTGAAGAGACCATAGCCGAACGCGTTGTGCAGCGTATCGCCCGGGCGGCCGCCGGCCGCGCGGATCGAGCGCGCGGTCACGTTCGCCCACGTGTCGATGTCGCGCGCGGTGTAGCCGACCACGGTCGGCTTGCCGGTCGTGCCGCTCGACGCATGCACGCGTACGACCTGCTCGCGCGGCACCGCGAAGAGGCCGAACGGATAGTTGTCGCGCAGGTCGTTCTTGGTCGAGAACGGGAACTTCGCGAGATCGGCGAGCGATTTCAGGTCGTCCGGATGCACGCCGGCCGCGTCGAACGTGCGGCGATAGTGCGGGACGTTGTCGTACGCGTGGCGCAGCGACCACTTGAGGCGTTCGAGCTGCAGCGCCTGCAGTTCGTCGCGGCTGGCGGTCTCGATCGGCTCGAGGGCGGCGGCGGGATGCGTCGGGTGAGTCATCGGGGTGCTCCTCCAATGGCGTGATGTCGTTATCGTGTTCGAAGTAACGGGGCGGGCGGCTACGACCGGAACGTGCGGCCGGCCGCATGCAGCGCGGCGAGGCGCGGCGACACGCGATAGCGGTCCTCGCCGTAGCTCGCCGCGAGGTTCGACAGCACGCGGTGCACGCGGCCGAGGCCGATCGCGTCGGCCCACGCGAGCGGGCCGCACGGATAGTTCACGCCCTTCTCCATCGCGAGATCGAGGTCGGCCGGCGAGCACACGCCCTGGTTCACCGTGTCGGCCGCTTCGTTCGCGAGCATCGCGACGGTGCGCATCGCGACCATCCCCGGCACGTCCGCGACGCCGACGACACGAAAGCCCGCCTGCTGGAACAGGCCGACCGCATCCGCATAGGCCGCGTCGCTGCACTGGAGCGCGCGGGTCAGCGCGACGAGCCCCGCCTGTGCGTAATCGCGCGCGAGATCGACGAGCACGAGATCCGCCACGCCCGTTTGTGCGGCGCGCGCGGTGGCCGTGCGGCCGTCGGTCAGCGCGATCGACGCGCGGCCGGCCGTGGCCAGCAGATCGTCCGGCTGCGCACCGGCCTGACGGGCGCCTGCGATACGGTCGACGAAGCGCGCATGCAGCGCGGCGGCCGGGCCCTCCTGCGCAAACAGCACGACGTCCGCCGGCGCGGCGCGCGGCGGTTCGAGATCGGGGGCAGGCGGCGTCGCGCCGTCCGCATACGAATAGAAGCCGCGTCCGGACTTGCGTCCGAGGAAGCCCGCGTTGACGAGTTCCTGCTGGATCAGCGACGGCGTGTAGCGCGGGTCGTTGAAGTACGCGCGGAACACCGACTCCGTCACCGCGAAGTTCACGTCGTGGCCGATCAGGTCCATCAACTCGAACGGCCCCATCCGGAACCCGCCGGCTTCACGCATCACCGCATCGATCGACGCCGGTGCGCCGCCCTGCTCGTTCAGCACGCGCAACGCCTCCGCGTAATACGGCCGTGCGATGCGGTTCACGATGAAGCCCGGCGTCGATTTCGCCATCACCGGTTGCTTGCCCCACGCAGCGGCGGTCGCATACAGCATCTGCGCAACCTCGGGCGCGGTCGCGAGCCCGCTGACCACCTCGACGAGCGCCATCAGCGGCGCGGGATTGAAGAAATGCAGGCCGGCGACGCGCTGCGGCACGCGCAGCCCGGCCGCGATCGACGTGATCGAGATCGACGACGTGTTGGTCGCGAGCACGCACGCGTCGTCGACATGACGTTCGAGCGTCGCGAAAATCTCGCGCTTCACGTCGAGCCGTTCCGCCGCCGCCTCGACGATCAGCGCCGCACCCGCGAAATCGGCCAGCGCGCGCACCGCGCGGACCCGGTTGCCGGCCGCGTCGGCCTGCGCCGGTTCGAGCCGGCCCTTCTCGGCCAGCCGGGCGAACTGGGCCCGGATGCCGGCCAGCGCCTTGTCGCAGGCCGCTTCGTTCAGGTCGTACAGCAGCACCGCATGGCCGGCCGCCGCCGCGACCTGCGCAATGCCCGCGCCCATCGCGCCGGCGCCGATCACGCCGACGACGGCCGACGGCACGAGTGCGCCCGAGTTCACCGAATGTGCAGAGGAAACAGCCATCGCTTGCGATCCGTCATGAAGTGGAAGTGCGAGCGATTATAAACCGACCGGTCGGTAGATTTATGTCAGGGCGAGCCCGAATTTGTCGTGCAAGACATCGTTACGGAAACTGCAACGACAAAAAAATCGAAACGTCGGGCAACTTTTTATCAACCGAAAGGTCAACGTAAGCGTTCGAATATGAGATAGTGACCCCCGAACGCCTGATAAAATTCGACAAATTGCCGGATTTCAGGGGGAAAGCGTGTCGCGCCGTCACCGCCGTCCATCGCCGCCCGCCCTGTCGGGGTCGAATCGAGCCGCCGGCCACGCGTCGTCACGTGCGCTCGTCTCGCCATCCGCGGGCAACTGCATCGAACCGTTTCATCCCGCGACGGGCCTCGGCCCGCCCGCGCCCCTCGCCGCCTCACGGCAGCGAACCCAGGGCAGCGCCGTTGCGCGCCGCCACCTTTTCGGTTTCATCGTCCTCGTTCGGCGGATAGTACGGCCGGGCTTCGTCAACCCGTGACGGCGCGTCGCGCGCCGCCACTCGCATAAGGAAACCCTCCATGCCGCTGTCGTCCAACCAGCTCCCGCGCTGGACCCTCTGGGCCCCGCTTGCCGCCTGGCTGGTACTCGCGCTGTCGCGCGCGGTGCCGGCCGAAGGCCTCGTCATCGCGGTGTTCGCCGCCGCGCTCGCCGGCGCCGTGTTCGCCGCCGTCCACCACGCGGAAGTCGTCGCGCACCGCGTCGGCGAACCGTTCGGCACGCTCGTGCTCGCGGTCGCCGTGACCGTCATCGAGGTCGCGCTGATCGTGTCGGTGATGCTCGGCGCGGGCCCGGAGAAATCGGGCCTCGCCCGCGACACCGTGTTCGCCGCCGTGATGATCATCTGTAACGGCATCGTCGGCATCTGCCTGCTGGTCGGCGCATGGAAGCACGGCGAACAGGACTTCCAGGGGCGCGGCGCGAGCAAGGCGCTCGCGGTGCTCGCGTCGCTGTCGGTGCTGTCGCTCGTGATGCCGAACTACCTGAGCGCCGCCCCGGGCCCGTTCTTCTCGAAATCGCAGCTCGCGTTCGCCGGCGTCGCGTCGCTCGTGCTGTACGGCGCGTTCGTGTTCGTGCAGACCGTGCGCCACCGCGACTACTTCCTCGCCGCGCACGACACCGCGGACGAAGCGGTGCACGCGGCGGCGCCGAGCAACCGCACCGCGATCACCAGCATGGTGCTGCTGTTCGCGAGCCTCGTCGCGGTCGTGCTGCTCGCGAAGCTGCTGTCGCCGGCCGTCGAGCATGCGGTGCTGAAGCTCGGCGCGCCCGAAGCCGCGGTCGGTATCGTGATCGCCGCGCTCGTGCTGCTGCCGGAAGGGCTCGCGGCCGTCACCGCCGCGCGGGCGAACCGCCTGCAGACCAGCATGAACCTCGCGCTCGGTTCGGCGCTCGCGAGCATCGGGCTCACGATCCCGACCGTCGCGGCCGTGTTCATCTGGGTCGGCCAGCCGCTCACGCTCGGGATCGGCGCGATGGAAACGGTCCTGCTCGCGCTCACGCTGCTGGTCAGTACGCTCACGCTGAGCCAGGGGCGCACGACGGTGCTGCACGGCGTCGTGCACGTCGCGCTGTTCGCCGCGTACCTGTTCCTGTCGATCACTCACTGACGCTCCAATGCAAGCGGCCCGGCGGATTCGCTCCGGCGGGCCGCTTGCACTTCTTCAAGTCCCTTCCCTGTCCTTCGCTTCGCGCCGCCGTGACCCAACGGGGGCGGCAGCGCGTCACGCGACGGTTTCGCGCTGCGTGTCCGTCTCGAATCCATAGAGCGCAGCCGCGTTGTCGACCAGGATCGCGCGGGCAATCGCGTCGTCCGCCGCGCAATCGTGCAGCCAGCCGAGCAGGCGTGCATCGTCCGGCAGCGGCGATGCGTTCGGATGCGGCCAGTTGCTGCCCCACACGCAGCGTGTCGAATGGCCGCGCGCGAGCACGGCGGCGAGACGCGCGACGTCGTCGTAGCCCGGTGCGCCGGATTGCGACGTCTCGTACGGCGCGGACAACTTCACCCATGCGTGGCCGCGATCGAGCAGGCGTCGCAGTGCGACAAAGGACGGTGCATCCGGGGCGACGGGCGTCAGGAATTTGCCCGTGTGATCGATCACCACGCGCGCCGGCAGCCGCGCCAGCGTCGGCTCGATATCGGCCAGTGTGCGACCGTCGAACTGCAGGTCGATATGCCAGCCGAGCGGCGCGATCCGCGCGGCCATCCGTTCCAGATCGCTCCATTGCGCGGTGCCGCCCGCCAGCATCATGAAGCGCACGCCGCGCATGCCGGCGGCATGCAGCCGCTCCAGCTCCGCATCCGGCACGTCGACCGGCAACGTCGCGACGCCGCGCGCCTGCGGACCGAACGCGGCCAGTGCAGCGAGCGTGCATCGGTTGTCGGCGCCATAGCCGGTCGGCTGTACGATCACCACGCGCGTGAGGCCGAGCGCGCGCTGCACGCGCCGATACGCGTCCGCCGGCGCATGGGGCGGCCGAAACGTCGCCGTCGGCGCGAGCGGGTACGCATCGTCGTAGATATGGATATGGCAATCGCACGCGTCCGGGAACCGCGTGCCGCCCACGCCGTCGCGGATCATCGCCCGCCCGGCGCGACGGATGCGTGCGACGCGCGCCAGCGCGCGAGCCGCGTCGCCTGCGCGGCGTTGACCGCGCCGGTCGGCACACGCCCGTCGAGCAGCGCGGCGAGCTGGTCGACCGTCTCCAGCGCCTGATGCTCGATCGCCGGCAGCGTCAGCCCGCCGATGTGCGGGGTCGCGATGACGCGCGGATGCGCGGCGAGCGCGGGCGTCGGCATCTGGTCCGCAGCACGGCCGACGTCGAGCGCGCAACCGGCCAGCCGCCCGCTGGCGAGCGCGTCGGCCAGCGCCTGCTCGTCGACGAGTTCGCCGCGCGACGCATTGATGAAGCACGCGCCCGGCTTCATCGCCGCGAATGCCGCCGCATCGATCAGGTTCGCGGTGGCCGGCGTGGCCGGCGCAAGGCAGACGACGTAATCCGAATCGCGCAGCACCGTGGCGGCGTCGACCTGTTCGGGCGGCGGTGCGTCGACCCGCACGTACGGATCGCTGACGAGCACGCGCATGCCGAGCGCCGTCGCGACGGGGGCGAGATGGCGCGCGATCTGCCCATAGCCGATCAGGCCGAGCGTGCTGCCGCGCAGTTCGCGCCCCATCCGTGGCACCGGCGGCGCGCCACGATGGTACGCGTCCGCGTAGCCGCCGATCCCGCGCGCGAGGTCGATCATCGCGCCGACGACCCACTCGGCGACGGCCGGCCCGAAGCCGGGGCTCGCCTGCGTGACCAGCACGCCGAACGCGCTCGCCGCGGCGACGTCGACCGTCCGGATGTCGACCGCGCAACGCAGGAACGCGGCAAGTACCGGCAACCCCGCGAACAGCGCGCGAGGCGCCGGGGTCTGCCGGTACGCGATGATCGCGTCGCATCCCTGCGCGGCGGCAATCAGTTCGTCCGTGTCGAGTTCGCGATCGTGCGGGTTGCAGGTGACGTCCGCGATCGCGCGCAGCGCGCGCAACGCCCTGGCGCCGAAGTAGTGGTCGATCATCCCGCTCGGATGCGTGACGTAGACGCGCGTCATGCGTGACCTCCGTTCGTGCCGGCCGCCTGCGCCGGCGGCGGCGCGACCGAGGCGCGCTCCACGAGCGTCACGTCCGCGAACACGCATGGCCCGGCGGACGGTGCGTCGCCCTCCTGCCGCATCACGCGCCGCACCATCTCGCCGGCCATTTCGGTGACCGGCAGTTGCACCGTGGTCAGCGCCGGCCACGAGATCGCCGACAGGAAATGACCGTCCATCCCGATGACGGAGACATCGTCCGGCACCCGCAAGCCGCCGTCGCGCAGCCCGGCCATCAGGCCGAGCGCGAACAGGTCGTTGACCGCGACGATGCCGGTCGGCCACGCGGGATCGGCCGCGAGCTCGACGCCGAGCGCACGCCCGACGTCGACGATCACCGAGTCGCCGTATTCGTTCGCGGGACCGCCGTCGAGCACGCGCGCCTGGGTGGCGCCGCCCGCCTCGCTTGCCACGGCGAGAAAGCCGCGGATCTTGTCGCTGCGGCTCACCGTGATGCCGGCCACCGTCGCGAACGCGAGCCGCGTATGGCCGGCGTCGACGAGCCGGCGTGTCGCGAGCCGCGCGGCCGCCTCGTTGTCGGCCGTCACGTGATCGACCTTCGATTGCTCGCCGGGTGTCGCGCGACGGTCGTAGCTGACGACCGTCATCCCGCGTTCGGCCGCGCGCTCGAGGTGGCTTTCGTCGGCGAGCGACGAGATCACGATCACGCGCCGCACGCCGTGCGCGTACAGATCGTCGAAGAACGACGCCTCCTTGCGCGCATCGCGGTAGGTGTTGCCGATCAGCACGCGATGGCCATACCGTTCCTGCGCGCAGGCCTCGATCTCGCGCGCGATGTAGCCGTACATCGGGTTCGCCATCGACGGCACCAGCAGCCCGACGAGCGGCGTCTGCCCCGTCTTGAGCTGGCGCGCGAGCGTGCTCGGCCGGTACTGCAGCGCGTCCATCGCCGCCTTCACGCGTTCGAGCGTCTCCGGCTTCATCTGGTCGGTGCGTCCGTTGAGCACGTTCGAAACCGTGCTGACCGAAACGGCCGCATGACGGGCCACGTCCTGAATCGTACTCATGTCGTCTTGCATAGAACGGGCTACAGGCCGAAATGGGCCGGCAGCCACAACGAAAACGCCGGTGCGAAGATCAGCGCCACGAGGGCGGCGAACAGCACCAGCAGATATTTCACCATCGGCCGGGCCACGCGCCCGACCTCGGTGCCCGTGATCGCACAGGTCGTGAACAGCCCGAGGCCGACCGGCGGCGCGAACAGCCCGAACCCCATCGCCACCACCACGACCGTGCCGAAATGCAGCGGATGGATGCCGAGCTGCAGCGCGATCGGCGCGAGCAGCGGCCCGAAGATGATCAGCGCGGGCGCGCCTTCGAGCACGGCGCCGAACACGATCATCAGCAGCGCCGCCAGCAGCAGGAACATCGTTGCGCCGTATTGATGGGCAAACGCCGTCATTGTGCCCGAGACGAGGGCCGGAATCTGCTCGATCGACAGCGCGAACGACACGCTCGACGCCGCCGCGACGATGAACAGGATACCGCTCGCCATCGACGCGGCGCGCACGAACACACGGCCGACCGAGCGCCACGTCAGTTCGCGGAACGCGAGCCAGCCCACGACGAGCGCGTAGACCACCGCGAACGCGGACACTTCGGTCGACGTCGCGATCCCCGACGTCACGCCCTTGCCGATCATCGCGACCATGACCAGCGCGACGAGCGCGCCGCCCGCGAGCGGCAGCCACGCGCGACGCTCGCCGAACACCTCGGCCACGTCGATCCCGCGCCCGGTGATCACCGTCACGACCGCGAGCGACGCGGCCAGCACGGCCGCCGGCACGATCCCCGCGACGAACAGCCCGGCGATCGAGATGTTCGCGACGAAGCCCATGATGATCATGTTCACGCACGGCGGAATCGTTTCGGCCATCACCGCGCTGCACGCGAGCAGCGCGGCGGTTTCGTTGGGGTCCTGCCGCGCGCGGCGCACCGCCGGCATCACGACGCCGCCCACCGCCGCGATATCGGCCAGTTTCGAGCCCGACACGCCGGAAAAGCACGCCGTCGCGAAGATCACGATCAGGCCGAGCCCGCCCCGCACGCGCCCGAAGATCCGCAGCAGCAACTCGACGAGCCGCGCGGACATCCCGTTGGTCTCCATCAGCAGCCCGGCCAGCACGAAGAACGGCACCGCGAGCAGCACGAAGTGATCGGCGCCGGCCATCACCTGTTGCGAGTAGACCAGCAGCGGCAGCGTCGGATCCGCGAGGAAATACAGCAGCGCCGAAAACGCCAGCACGAACCCGATCGGCACGCCGAGCACCAGCCCGCCGACGAAGCCCGCGACCAGCAGCGTGCCCGGCGCGACCGCATGCGCGGGCCACAGCGCGTTCCAGCCGTACACGGCGCCCGCGAGCGCCGCGCAGCACGCGAACGTGCCGATCACCCGGCGGCGCGGCGCGTTCAGCGCATTCGCAAGCGCGAATACCGTCATGAACAGCGCGCCGAACATCATCGGATACCCGTTGATCCAGCCCGGCAAGCCGCCCGTCGTCAACTGGTCGTACGAATCCGTGAGCAACTGGCACGACGACACCAGCAGGTTCAGCGCGACGGCCGCCACGATCCAGTGGCCGACCTGGATCAGCGCGCCCTGCCAGCGTGCCGGCAGGCGGCCGCGAAACACGTCGATGCCGACATGCTGGCTGCGCCCGAGCACCGTCGCCGCGCCGAAGAACACGAGCACGATCATCAGCGCGCTGGCCACTTCCTCGGCCCAGTCGACCGGGTCGTGCAGGAAATAGCGGAACACGACCGACACGAACACGACGAGCACGTCGACGCCGAGCACCGCGGCCGACAGGTACTCGAGCCAGCGCAGCAGCGCATCCAGCACGCGGGCGGCGCGATGCGCCGGTTGGCCTGCAGCGGGAGCCGGCGCGGCGCCCGACACGGAGTGCATGTCCATCGCTCAACCCCGCGCGGCGGCGATCGCCGGAAACAGCGGCGCGGTGGCCGGATATTGCTTCGCGAACGCCACATACAGGCGGTCGTGCATCGTCTGCCGCAACGCCGCGCGCTCGGCGTCGGCCAGCGGGTAAAACGCCATGCCGCGCTGCTTCAGCGCCTGCTCCGCCTGCGCGGCCTTCTGCGCGGCAATCGCACGCTGCTGCGCGGTCGCGTCGGCCACCGCGCGATCGAAGGCCGGCCGCAGATTGGCCGGAATCCGGTCGAGCGCACGCCGCCCCATCACGACGGTCATCGCCGCGAACACGTGGCGCGATTGCCAGCACGACTTCACGATCTCGTCGAAGCGGCTCGCGAGCACCGTGGCGGGATCGTGCTCGAGACCGTCGACGACGCCCGTCTGCACGGCCATGTACAGCTCGCCGAACGGAATCGGCGTCGGCACCGCGCCCATCGCCTTGAAGGTATCCATG
The DNA here is from genome assembly GCF_015712225.1 of Burkholderia sp. 9775_39. Classification (NCBI taxonomy): domain Bacteria; kingdom Pseudomonadati; phylum Pseudomonadota; class Betaproteobacteria; order Burkholderiales; family Burkholderiaceae; genus Burkholderia; species Burkholderia sp. 9775_39. The sequence continues at coordinate 147,607 of NZ_JACCQC010000005.1, forward strand.
AACGCGGGCGTCGGCAGCACGCGCAGCTTCGTCCCCTTCAGCCCGGGCAACGCCGTCACCGGCTGCTTCGTGAATACGCAGCGCCCGCCGAAATGCGAACCCCAGGTCAGCACCGAGCATCCGGCGCGCTTTTGCAGCAGCGCGTTCAGGCTCGTGCCGACCTGACCGTCGAGCGCCTTCGCGACGTGCGCGTAGCTGTCGAACAGGTAGCCGAGATCGAGCATCCCGAGCTCCGGCGCGATCGTGGCCCAGATCGACGAGCCCGAGATCATCATGTCGATCGCGCCGATCTTGACCTGCTGCACGACATCGTTTTCCTTGCCGAGCTGGCTGTTCGGAAAGTAGTCGACCCGGATCGCGTCGCCCACGCTCGCCTTCAGGTTCGCGGCGAGACGCTCGTACCACACGTAATGCGCGGCGTTCTGGTCGGCCGGCATCGAGGACGAGCAGCGCAGCGTGACGACCGGCTGCTGCGCGCGCACGCCTTCCGGCAAGCCGCCCGCGGCCGCCAGCGTGGCGGCGGACACCGTCTGCAGAAAGCGCCGCCGGTTGTAGGTATTCATGAGCCGTCTCCTTTGCGAGTGCGTCTCGCGACGCAACTGTATCGATTTAGTGTATCGATACAGTAATACGACGACCGATGAGAGAAAAATGGGGGTTTCCCCTGTTCAGGACAAAAAATCCGGATCGTGTGGCGCGTATTTCGGGCGGAATTCGTATGAAAAATCGCCGTTTTTCACGCGTTGGAGGGACGCCGCAAACAATTCGCGCCCCCGTCGTCGATCATCCGACGACCGACTTTCGGTGGTACGCGGCAGGCCGCTCAGGCGAGCAGGCGCACCGCTAAACGCCCGGATCGTCCGCGCTGTCCGTCAGAAACCGCTCGACCATCGCGTTGAACACCGGCAGCGCCGGATTGTCGTTGTCCGCGCGCCATGCGAGATACAGCTCGGCCGCCACGTTGACGCCGGCCAGCGGCCGGAACACCACGCCGTCCACATGAAGCTCGCGCGCCGACGCCGGCACCAGCGCCGCACCGAGCCCCGCGCGCACGAGGCCGAGGATCGTATGCGTCTGGCCGACGTAGTGCAGGTAGTTCGGCAGCCGCCCGGCGCCCGCGAACATCCCCGAGATCATGTCGTGGAAATACTTGCCCTCGTTCGGCGAATACGCGATGAACGGCTGCCGGTCGAGCTCGTCGGGGCCGATCTGCTCGTAGGTCGCGAGCGGCGCGCCCTCCGCGACCGCGACGAGCATCGGTTCGCGCTGCACGAGCCGGTATTCGAGCGGCTGGCGCGCCGCGCGCTGGCGCACGAAACCCGCGTCGAGCATCCGCGACGCGAGCGCGTCGATCTGCACGGTCGACACCATCTCGCGCAATTCGACGTCGACGTCCGGCAACGCATGCGCCGCGTGCGCGAGCAGCACCGGAATCATCCGGTACGCACTGACGGCCGTGAAGCCGAGCGTGATGCGCCCGGCCCCGCCATGCGCGACGCGCTGCGCGGCCTGCTCGGCGCGCGCGGAAAATTCGAGGATGTGCCGCGCGTCCCGCAGGAAGCGCTCGCCGGCCGCGGTCAGGCTGACCTGCCGGCTGCTGCGCTCGAGCAACGCGATGCCGAGCGCGTGCTCGAGCAACTGGATCTGCCGGCTGAGCGGCGGCTGGGTCATGAAGAGTCGCCGGGCCGCGCGGCCGAAATGCAGCTCTTCGGCGACCGCGACGAAACAGCGAAGCTGGTGCAGTTCAATCATTCAAATCTTGAATCAATCGATAGTCTTTTGATGTTAGACCGATATCGATACGATTTCTATACTCGGTTCCACCTGATGCACGGCCCGCGCCGCGCACGACGACCGAGACCTTCATGACCATCGACATCCTGCTGACCCAGCCGCTTCCCGACACCATCGACGCCGAACTGTCCGCCCGTTATACCGTGCACCGGCTGTATGCGGCCGAGCAACCGGACGCGCTGCTCGATCGCGTGGCGCCGCGCATTCGCGGCGTCGTGACGGGTGGCGCGAACGGCCTGTCCGCCGCGCTGATGGACCGGCTCGCCGCGCTCGAGATCATCGCGATCAACGGCATCGGCACCGACGCGGTCGATCTCGACCGCGCCCGGGCGCGCGGCATCCACGTGACGACGACCCCCGACGTACTGACCGACGACGTCGCCGACATGGCGCTGGGCCTGATCCTGATGACCCTGCGCGACCTCGGCGCCGGCGAGCGGATCGTGCGCGCCGGCCGCTGGGGCAAAACGGCGCAGCCGCTCGCGACGCAGGTCACCGGCAAGCGGCTCGGCATCGTCGGGCTCGGCCGTGTCGGACGCGCGATCGCGCAGCGCGCGCAGGCATTCGGGATGCCCGTCAGTTACTTCGGCCCGCGCGAGCATCGCGACAGCGGCTATCGCTTCGTGCCCGACCTCGCCGCGCTCGCACGCGACAGCGACGTGCTCGTGATCGCGGCCTCGGCCGATCACGGCAACGTGCTGGTGACGGCCGATGTGCTCGCGGCGCTCGGCCCCCAAGGATTCCTGATCAATGTCGCGCGCGGCAAGCTGGTCGACGAAGCCGCGCTCGTGCGCGCGCTGGCCGACGGCACGATCGCCGGCGCCGGTCTCGACGTGTTCGCGAACGAACCGCACGTGCCGGCCGCGCTGCTCGAACTCGACCGCGTCGTCGTGCAGCCGCACCGCGCGAGCGCCACGCACGAAACGCGCGAGGCAATGGGCCGCATCGTGCTCGCGAACCTCGCCGCATGCTTCGCGGGCCAGCGCCCGCCGACCAGCGTCATCCGCTGAGCGCCACACCGCCCGCCCGTTACAACACCGGATGCCTCCGCACGACGGAGGCCAGGAGACACGCATGTCCCATCGATCCAGCGGCGCTGCCGTCGCCGCCTCGCCCGCCGCCTCGCGCACGATCGGCCGCGTCCGTTACGCGGTCCTCGCGCTGATTTTCGCGGTCACCGTCGTCAACTATGCGGACCGCGCGACGATGTCGATCGCCGGCACCGGCGTCGCGCACGATCTCGGGCTCACGCCGGTCCAGCTCGGCGTCGTCTTTTCCGCGTTCGCTTGGGCCTATGCGATCGGCCAGATTCCGGGCGGCTGGCTGCTCGACCGCTTCGGCGCACGGCGCGTGTATGGCCTGAGCCTGTTGCTGTGGTCGGTGTTCACGATGCTGCAGGGCACGGTCGGCGCGTTCGCCGTGCAGGGCGCGGCCGCGACACTCGCGCTGTTCGTGATGCGCTTCATGCTCGGCCTCGTCGAATCGCCGGCGTTTCCGGCCAATTCGCGGATCGTCGCCTGCTGGTTCCCGACGGCCGAACGCGGCACCGCGTCGGCGCTGTTCAATTCCGCGCAGTACATGGCCGTCGTGCTGTTCACGCCGGCGATGGCGTGGCTCACGCATGCGCTCGGCTGGGAGCACGTCTTCCTGTGGATGGGGCTGCTCGGCATCGCGCTCGCCGCGCTGTGGTTCGCGTGGTATCGCGAGCCGCACGGCCATCCGCGCGTGACCGACGCGGAGCGTGACTACCTGCGTGCTCACGGCGCGCTCGTCGATCTGGAAGCGAACCGCGTGCGCGAGCGGCCGCGCGTGTCGTGGCACGACGTGTCGCAACTGTTCCGCCACCGGAACCTGTGGGCGATCTACATCGGCCAGTACTGCATCACGGCGCTCACCTACTTCTTCATCACGTGGTTCCCGATCTACCTGATCAAGGGGCGCGGGATGACGATCATGGAAGCCGGCTGGGTCGCCGCGCTGCCGGCGATCTGCGGCTTCACGGGCGGCGTGCTCGGCGGCGTGCTGTCGGACTGGCTGATCCGGCGCGGCATGCATCCGTCGAGGGCGCGCAAGACGCCGTTCGTCGCGGGGATGGCGATGGCGACGCTGCTCGTGCTCGCGAACGGCGCATCGTCGAACGCGGTCGTGATCGCGCTGATGACGATCGCGTTCTTCGGCAAGGGGCTCGCAGCGGTCGGCTGGGCCGTGCTCGCCGACACGGCGCCGGAAGGCATGGTCGGGCTGAGCGGCGGCGTGTTCAACGGCCTCGGCAACATCGCCGGGATCGTCACGCCGCTCGTGATCGGCTACTTCGTCGCCAGCACCGGCTCGTTCGCCGGCGCGTTGTGGTTCGTCGCCGCGCACGGACTGATCGGCATTGCGGCGTACGTATGGCTCGCGGGCCGCTTCGAGCGCATCCGCATCGCGCCGGCCGCATGAGCGCCGCGGCCGCACGCCGGCGCCGTCACGCGCGCTGGCGGCTGCTCGGCACGTGCTCCGTCGTCAGCCGGTCGAGTTCGCGCAGATCGTTCTCCAGCGCGGGCGTGAGCGTCGTGCGCAGGTGGTCGAGGAAGGTGCGGATCTTCGCATCGAGATAGCGGCGCGTCGCGTAGACCGCATAGACGCTCACTGTCTGCAGCCGGTACTCGGGCAGCACGCGGATCAGGCGCCCTTCGCGGATATCGTCGAGCACCGTATACAGCGCCACGCACGCGATCCCGCGCCCGGCGCGCACCGCGACGCACAGCGCGTCCGGCACGTTGACCTGGAACGGCGCCGGCTGCAGCTCGTAGACGGTTTCCTCGCCGTCGCTGCGCTCCAGGCGCCATTCGCCGGCCGGCGACGCGGGCGTGTCGAGGCGCAGGCACACGTGGTTCGGCAGTTCGTCGGGCGTCTGCGGCGTGCCGTGCCGCGCCAGGTATTCGCGCGACGCGACCAGTACGCTGCAGCTCGTGCCGCAGGTCTGCGCGACATAGCCCGAATCGGGCAGCTGCGACGCGGTCACGATCGACACGTCATACCCCTCTTCGACCAGGTTCGGCATCCGCTGCGCCAGCGTCAGCTCGACCGATACGTCGGGGTTGTCCTCCTGGTAGCGGACGATCGACGACACGACATGACTCTGCCCGAGCCCCGTCATCGCGTGAATGCGCATCTTGCCGCTCGGCCGCAGCAGCGCGTTACGCGCCTCCGCGTTCGCGTAGTCGATTTCCGCGAGGATCGATTTCGCGCGCTCGAAATAGCGCTCGCCGCTTTCGGTCAGGCCGAGGTGGCGGGTCGTGCGATGCAGCAGGCGCGTCTGTACGTGGGCTTCGAGGTTCGAGACCGCGCGCGACACCTGCGCGGTGGTCGCGTCGATTTCCTTCGCGACCGCAGTAAAACTGCCGGCTTCGACGACGCGCACGAACAGGCGCATGTTTTCGAGCATGTCCATTGAATTGGCTTGGGGAGAGTCAGTGGGGAGGCGTCGGCGGCGCTCGCGTCAGAGGGGCAACGGAACACGGCCGCGAACCACGTCGAATCGATCACCGTGCCGGGGAGAAGGCGGGAGAGCGGGCATCGCGTACGGGGTTCTGGCATGACGGGGGAATTCAGTGCGCCGAATTGTACGCCGCTGCAGACGAATTTGGGCGATTGTGCGCACGCAAGTTCTCATCCGGTGAAAGCATTTTGCAAGACTTGCGCGTCGCACGCGTGCAACGACGCGATGCCGCGCGACAATTTGTATCACAACACGATATAATTCCGCGCTTGGCCGCCGCGCCCTCGCGTTGTCATTTTTACCGCTTACCGTCCATGTCGTCAGGCTCCTCCCCGTCGCGCCGCACGTTGCGGCAGTGGCTGCACAGCTTCATTCCCCATCCGATGACACTCGGCTGGCGCGAGCGCCTGCGCTCGTGCACCGGCGCGCTCGTCGGCATCGCGACGGTCGGCGTCACGATGCGGCTGCTGCCCGGCGTGCCGGGCCTCGTGCCGCTGCTCGTCGCGCCGATGGGCGCGTCGGCCGTGCTGCTGTTCGCGGTGCCGGCGAGCCCGCTCGCGCAGCCCTGGTCGATCATCGGCGGCAATCTCGTCGCGGCGACGGTCGGCGTCGCGTGCGCGCAATGGATCGCCGATCCGATCACGGCCGCCGCGGTCGCGATCGCCTGCGCGATCGGCGGCATGTTCGCGTTGCGCTGCGTGCATCCGCCGTCGGGCGCCGTCGCGCTCACGGCCGTGGTCGGCGGTCCGGCGATCCATGCGCTCGGCTTCGGCTTCGTCCTGCAGCCGATCGCGCTGCAATCGGCGATCCTGCTGTCGGCCGCGCTCGTCTATCACGCGCTGACCGGGCACCGCTACCCGCACGGCGGCGTGCGCCCCGAAGCGAAACCGCAGACCGGCGGCGCCGCCCCGGCGCGCGGCGGCTTCACGCGCGGCGACCTCGACGCGGTGCTGAAGCGCCGCAGCGAATGGCTCGACGTCGATCCGGACGATCTCGAAACGCTGCTGCGCGAAACCGAAATGCAGGCTTATACGCGCACGTTCGGCCAGTTGAAGTGCGCCGACCTGATGACGAAGCATGCGATCGAGGTCGCGCCGTCGACGTCGGTCGCGGCCGCGCTCACGCTGCTCGATCGCCACCGCGTGAAGGCGCTACCGGTGGTCGACGGCGAAGGCCGCCTGACCGGCATCGTCACGCGCGCCGACCTCACGCGTCAGTTGCGCCGTCCGGCCCCGCTGTGGCAGCGCCTGTCCGCGCGGTTGCCGCAATCGTTCGGCGGCCAGCCCGCGAGCGTCGCGTCCGTGATGACGCGCGACGTCGCATCGGTGCCGGAAACCATGCCGATTACGGCGCTCGTGCCGCTGTTCACGCATTCGGGCCACCACCATATTCCGGTCGTCGATGCGTCGCGCCGGCTCGTCGGCATCATTACGCAGACGGATCTCGTCACGGGCCTGTATCAGCAGACCCAAATGCTCGAGGCCGCGTAGCGCGCACCCCGTCACGTCACCGCCTGCGACACGCGGAATGCGATCATTCCGCCTGATTTCGGCCATTTATATCATGTTGTGATATATTTACCGCCACCGTAACCGACTGCCCGACCGACCTCGATGAACGATACCCGACGCGCGCTGACGAAAGGCGATTTCCAGCAACTGTCCGAGTTCCGCTACCAGATGCGCCGCTTCGAGCGCTTCTCCGAACGCGCCGCGCAAAGCGAAGGCGTGACGCCGCTGCAATACCTGCTGCTGCTGCACATCAAGGGCTATCCGCATCGCGAATGGGCGACCATCGGCGAACTCGCGGAACGCCTGCAGGCGCAGCACCACGGCGTCGTGGCGCTGGTGACGCGCTGCGAAGCGCTCGGGCTCGTGAAGCGCAAGCCGAGCGAAGCCGACCGCCGCCAGGTCGAAGTCCACCTCGAGCACGCCGGCGAAACGCTGCTCGCCCGCCTCGCGGCCATGCATCGCGCCGAACTGAAGTCGCTCAAGGACACGTTCCAGGTTCCCCAGATCGATTACTGACCCTTGCCACTCCGATGAACGCCCCACATAAACGCGATTTCTCGACCAACGAACGCCTGCCCAGGATCGCGTTGCTTGCCGCCGTGATCGGCCTGCTCAGCACGCTTGCCGCGTTCGTGCTGCTGAGCCTGATCCACCTGTTCACGAACCTGTTCTTCTTCCAGCAGTTCTCGTTCGCCGATCATTCGCCCGCGAACAACACGCTCGGCGCCTGGGTGATCGCCGTCCCGGTGATCGGCGGGCTGATCGTCGGCCTGATGGCGCGTTTCGGTTCGGAGAAGATTCGCGGCCACGGCATTCCGGAAGCGATCGAGGCGATCCTGTTCGGCAAGAGCCGCATGTCGCCGAAGGTCGCGATCCTCAAGCCGCTGTCGTCCGGCGTCGTGATCGGCAGCGGCGGCCCGTTCGGCGCCGAAGGCCCGATCATCATGACGGGCGGCGCGCTCGGCTCGCTGATCGCGCAGTGCGTGCACGTGACCGCCGCCGAGCGCAAGACGCTGCTCGTCGCCGGTGCAGCCGCCGGCATGACCGCCGTGTTCGGCACGCCGGTGGCCGCCGTGCTGCTCGCGGTCGAGCTGCTGCTGTTCGAATGGCGCCCGCGCAGTTTCCTGCCGGTCGCGCTGGCGTGCGCGGTGGCCGGCTTCGCACGCGCGGTGTTCTTCGGCGTCGATCCGCTGTTTCCGCTGACGACCGCCGCGCCCACGCCCGTCGCGCTGCTGTCGTGCATCGTCGCGGGCCTGCTGTCGGGTGCGCTCGCATGCGGCCTGTCGGCGGCGCTCTACCGCGTCGAAGACACCTTCGCGAAGCTGCCCGTGCACTGGATGTGGTGGCCCGCGCTCGGCGCGATCGTGATCGGCGTCGGCGGCTGGCTCGAGCCGCGCGCGCTCGGCGTCGGCTACGACGTGATCGGCGACCTGCTGCACCAGCACATCGCGCTGAAGATCGCGCTCGCGCTGCTGATCGTGAAGGCCGTGATGTGGGTGATCGCGCTCGGCTCCGGCACGTCGGGCGGGGTGCTCGCCCCGCTGCTGATGCTCGGCGCCGGCCTCGGCACCGTGCTGTCGCCGGTCTTGCCGGGCGGCGATCCGGCGCTGTGGCCGCTCGTGTGCATGGCCGCGACGCTCGGTGCGACGCTCGGCGCCCCGCTCACCGCGATCGTGTTCGCCTTCGGCCTCACGCACGACACCAATGCGCTGCTGCCGCTGCTCGCGGCGACGCTCGTCGCGCACGGCTTCGCGACCATCGTGATGAAGCGCTCGATCATGACGGAAAAGATCGCACGCCGCGGCTACCACATCTATCGCGAATACGGCGTCGATCCGCTGGAGCGGCACGACATCGGCGAAGTGATGACGTCGGCCGATCTGCTCGTCGCGATCGACGGCACAGCGACGCTCGATACCGTCGAGACGCAATACTTCGGCGCGAAGCAGACACACCGCGCGTACCCGGTCGTGCAGAACGGCCGCCTGCTCGGCCTCGTCGATCGCGCGACGCTCGACGCGCAACGTGCGCAGGCCGGCGCCGACACGCCGATCTCGGCCGCGTTCGCCGATCGTGCACCGGCCGTCGCGCTGGCGCACGAAACGTGCCGCGTCGTCGCGTCGCGCCTCGCGATGCTCGGCCTCGAACGGCTGCCGGTGGTCGCCGACGAGCAATCGCTGCGCATCACGGGGATCGTGTCGCGCAGCGACCTGATCAAGCCGGCGCTCCAGCACTTCGACGACGAACACAAGCGCGAGCGCTTCCGTCCGGTCGTCCCGGTCAACCTGCGCGGCATCGGCTCGCGCAAGGCCGGCTGACGTCGTTCGCGTGCGCGGCGCTCTGCCGCGCGCCGCTTCCCTGCCTCACGCCGCGCCACGATACGGTGCGCCCGTCGCGCGCCGCATCGCCTTCCCGTCGCTTTCCGCCGTTTAAAGTTGGTTAACAATTCAACAGACGAAAGTTTGTCATCATGGTGCTCATGCGACGGGGCCATCCAATAGCCATTCCACTTCGCCATTCGATAAAGAGTCGCGGCGCGGCATGCACGTACATGCCGCCTGCCGCGACCGTCACCTCACCACACCACGACCGGGCAGCGCACCGACCGCGCCACGCATGACGTCGAGCCGTACACGACGCATGCCGCGCCGCAGCAACATGCGCAGCATCCGAGCCGCCATTTGGCAAGCGCGTTAACAACTTGTTTCGGAATGACCGGAACCGTGCCCGCCCGATGCGATCTCACTTGCACGCAGCACTGCTGCGCATCCCACTCAATCAATCACGACTCGAGGGAGATAACGTGAACGTGAAATACTTACCGCTCATCGCATTGACCGTGGCAATTTCTGCTCATGCCGCTGAACCTGCCGTGCAAAACGTGGGACAAAGCCAGAAAGACGCTCCCGACGTTTCGGCGTGCATCGCCAAGACCTGGGCCGACAAGTCGCAACAACAGGTGATCTCGCAGAACGTGCTGGCCAACGGCCTCGCGACCGATGTGTACGCACCGGGCCAGCAGCCGCCGAACGGCGCCGCCGCGATGGTGCGTCCGTCGTGGAAGCCGGGTGCGAAGACGTGGGTCGGCGTGCGCGGCGATGCAGCGTCCGCCGGCGACATCAACGCCTGCCTGTAACGATGTAACGAGAACAGGCGCACCGGATGGCCTTGCGCCATCCGCTTGCGACGAGCCCCGCTTCGGCGGGGCTTTTTCTTTGCGGCGCGGAAAGCGTCTTACAGGTAGCTGCAGACGTAATCGAGCGTCTCGAGCACTTCGATGTCGAAGCGGCTCTTGCCCGGCACCGAGAACGATTCGCCGGCGCCGTAGGTCTGCCATTCGCTGCTGCCGTCGAGCTTCACGCGGCACTTGCCGGCCTGCACTTCCATCAATTCGGGCGCATCCGTGCCGAAGTTGAGCGCGCACGGCAGGATCACGCCGAGCGTCTTGCGCGTGCCGTCCGGGAAGAGCACGGTATGCGACACGCACTTGCCGTCGAAATAGACGTTCGCGCGCTTGACGACCGATACGTTGTCGAATTGGGTTGCACTGGTCATGTGATGCCTCTGATTGCTGGATGCCGGATGGCGATGGAGTTGGAGGCCGGCCGGAGCGGCGGGCCGGCCGCTATGATACCGGCTCGCGCAACGTGTATCGGAATGGCGCGCTACCGGTGCGTGCCGGGCCCACGATCGTCAGGATTGCTACGTGATTCTGTGGGGCGCCGGTTCACCGCAACCCCTTGCGCCGCGCGGAATCGCGCAGGCAATCGAGCAGCATCGCCGCGGCCGGCGTCAGCGGGCTGTCGCGGCGCGTGACGACCTGAACCGATACGCCCGGCAGGCGCTCGCGAATCGGCAGCACCGCGAGCTGCTCGCGCGCCCACTCGCCTTGCAGCAGTTGCTCGGGCATCGATGCGATCAGGTCGCAGCCGGTCATCAGGCTGTGCGCGAGACCGAAGCTCGGGCATTCGACGACGCGCGCCGGCACCGGCAGCCCGTACGCGACGAACGAATTGAACAACACCTGCGTGGAGCTTTCCGGCGACGGATTCATCAGCCAGTCGGCCTCGACGAGATCGGCGAGCGACGTGGCCGACGCGAGCGGATGCCCTTTGCGCGCGACGATCAGCGAGCGGCTCGCGTAGAGCTCCGCATGATCGAACTCGGCGGCGAGCAGTTCAGGCACGACGACGGCCACCGCGAAATCGAGCGAGCCGTCGTGCAGGCGCGGCAGCGCGACCCCCGGGAACCCTTCGACCAGATTGACGCGCGCCACCGGAAAGCGGCGCCGGAACGCACGGAATGCATCGGGCAGGATCGTCACCGCCGCCGCGGGCGTGATCGCCGCCGCGACGGAACCCGTCATCGCGCCCTGCGCCTGCTCGATGTCGTCGCGGGCGCGCTGCATTTCGGCGACGATCAGCCGCGCGCGCACCTGCAGTTGCTGGCCGAACGCGGTGAGCTGCACGCCGCGCGCGGTGCGCACGACGAGCGACACGCCGAGCGCGATCTCCAGCTCCTTCACCGCCTTCGTCAACGCGGCCGGCGACACGTTCAGGCGCCGCGCGGCCGCGCGAATGCTGCCCTCCTCCGCGGCGGTGACGAACGCTTTCAGCTGATGGTATTTCATGGGGCAATGCGTGATCCGTGGAAACCCTGTGCGGCGCGCGGCGCCATCGCTCAGGGTATTCCCGAGCGGCAACCGACGGTGTGCACCAAAGCAATTTAGCAGCTTCTGGTACGCAAAAGAAATTTATATGCTTGGTCGTCGCATGCGCATCAGACGCCCCACCCGGCCCCACAGGAGACACCATGCTGCAAGCCGTGAACCCCGTCATCCCCGGCATCGCCGCGATCGCCCCCGAGCTCGTCGAAGTCCGCCGCCGCATCCACGCCCATCCCGAACTCGCATTCGAAGAGACGCTCACCAGCGATCTCGTCGCCGAACTGCTCACCGGCTGGGGCTACGACGTGCATCGCGGCATCGGCAAGACAGGCGTGGTCGGCGTGCTGCGCGCAGGACAAGGCACGCGTACCGTCGGCCTGCGCGCCGACATGGACGCGCTGCCGCTCGCGGAAACCACGGGCCTGCCGTACGCAAGCCGCCACGCGAACAAGATGCACGCATGCGGCCACGACGGCCACACCGCGATGCTGCTGTGCGCGGCGCGCCACCTCGCGGCGACGCGCCATTTTTCCGGCACGCTGAATCTGATCTTCCAGCCGGCCGAGGAAAATTTCGGCGGCGCGAAGGCGATGATGGACGACGGCCTGTTCGACCGTTTCCCGTGCGACGCGATCTTCGCGATCCACAACATGCCGGGCCGCGCGGCCGGCGACATGGCGTTTCGCACCGGCGCCGCGATGGCGTCGGCCGACCGCGTGACGATCACGCTGCGCGGCGTCGGCGGCCACGGCGCGATGCCGCATTTCGCGCGCGATCCGATGTCGGCCGCGGGCAGCATCATGGTCGCGCTGCAGACGATCGTCGCACGCGAAGTCGACGCGCAGCATGCGGCCGTGATCACGGTCGGCAGCGTGCAGGCCGGCGAGACGTTCAACATCATTCCGGAAACCGTCGTGATGAAACTGTCGGTGCGTGCGCTGAACGCCGACGTGCGCGCGCTGCTCGCGCGCCGTATCGACGCGCTCGCGAAGGGGCAGGCGGAGAGCTTCGGCGTCACCGCGGAAGTCGACTACGACTATGGCTACCCCGTGCTCGTCAATCACGCGGAACCGACCGCGTTCGCGGCCGACGTCGCACGCCAGATGCTCGGCGCCGACCGCGTCGAAACCGAAGCCGCGCCGCTGATGGGCAGCGAGGATTTCGCGTTCATGCTCGAAGCGCGCCCCGGCTGCTACGCGTTCATCGGCAACGGGATCGGCAGCAAGGGCGGCTGCATGGTGCACAACCCCGGCTACGACTTCAACGACGACATCCTCGCGATCGGCGCGAGCTACTGGGTTCGCGTCGCCGAAGCCTGGCTCGCGGCCTGACGGCCCTTCACCACGCAGTTTCGCGCTCAACCGGGGGAACCCCATGGAAACGTCCGCCCTTCCGTTCGCCGGTACGCCGGTCGATGCCCGCGCCGCCGCGAAGAAACGCCGGCTGATCGCGGCCGCCGCCGTCGGCAACGCGCTCGAGTTCTACGACTTCACGGTCTACAGCTTCTTCGCGATCCTGATCGGCAAGCTGTTCTTTCCCGTGCATTCGTCGTTCGGGCAGTTGATGCTCGCGGTCGCGAGCTTCGGTGTCGGCTTCGTCACGCGTCCGCTCGGCGGGCTCGTGATCGGCATGTATGCGGACCGCGCCGGCCGCAAGAAGGCGATGATCCTCACGCTGCTGCTGATGGCGCTCGGCACCGCGACGATCGCGATCGCGCCGACCTTCGCGCAGATCGGCATCGCCGCGCCGCTGCTGCTCGTGCTCGCGCGGCTGCTCCAGGGGTTCGCGTCGGGCGGCGAAGTCGGCGCATCGACGACGCTGCTGCTCGAACAGGCGCCGCAGCATCGTCGCGGCTTCTACGCATCGTTCCAGTTCTCGAGCCAGGGGCTCGCCGCATTGGCGGGCGCACTCACCGGCGTTGCGTTGACGTCGACGCTGACGGCCGCGCAGCTCGAAAGCTGGGGCTGGCGCGTGCCGTTCATCATCGGCACGCTGTTCGTGCCGATCGGCTACTGGCTGCGCCACACGGTCGAGGAAGTGCCCGCTGCCGCGCCGGCCGCCGCGCACGACGAGCCGGTCGCCTCGCTGCCGCTCGCCGACGTGCTGCGCCACCATGGCAAGGCCGTGTTCGCGGGTCTCGGCGTGACGATCGGCGGCACGTCGATCCACTACATCATCGTGTTCTACATGGCGATCTACGGCGTGCAGGTGCTGCACCTGCCGACCTGGCTGTCGATGACGGCCGGCTGCGTCGCCGGTGCGATCCTGATGCTCGTGACGCCGATCGGCGGCCATCTGTCCGACGTATATGGCCGTAACCGGATCGTCTGGTGGACGCGCATCGTGCTGATGGCCGCGATCTATCCGGCGTTCATCGCGCTGAACCGCTGGCCGGGCGCCGCGTCGCTGCTGTCGATCATCGCCGCGCTGTCGATCGTGCATGCGATCAACATCGGTGCGACGGGCGCGATGCTCGGCGAGTTGTTTCCGCGGGCGGTGCGTGCGACGGGCGGTGCGCTGGTGTATAGCGTCGGCGTCGCGATCTTCGGCGGCTTCGCGCAGTTCTTCGTCACGTGGCTGATCTCGGCGACCGGGAATCCGAATGCGCCTGCGTGGTATGCGATCGGGTGTGGCGCGATGACGTTGCTTGCGATTCGTTGCATGGACGAGAAGGCCGGGAAGGCGCTGGATTGAACGGCGGACGATGCGCGGCACGCGAAGCGTCATTGACGTCGCGCGCGCGCATCGGGCATCATCGGCCCATGCACCACGCCACGATCACCCTTTCGACGACCACGCGCACGACCGCCTTCGGCGGGCCCGTGCGGCGAGTGCGCGCAAGATCGTAGCGTCACTGATTCCCACAGGCCCCGCCGGTTCCGGACGGGGTCTCGTCGTTTCTCCGTCCGCATCGGCCACTCAGGAGAAACGCAATGTCCGAAGCCCCTTCCCCGAAACGCGCGCTGCTCGTCATCGACATGCAGGTCGGGCTGTTTCATGGTCCCGATCGTCCGCATGACGGCGAACGCGTGCTGGCCAACATCAACCTGCTGATTCGTCGCGCGCATGAAGCCGGCGCGCCGGTGTTCGCCGTGCGTCACACCGGCCCGGCCGGCTCTCCGATCGCGCCCGACGCGCCGCTCGCCGCGTTACTGCCGGAACTCGCGATCGATACCGCACGCGACATCGTGTTCGACAAGACCCGGCCGAGTTGCTTCGCGGGTACGCGGCTCGCGGCGTGGTTACATGCGGCGGGGATCGGCGAGATCGTGATCGCGGGGATGAAGACGCAATACTGCGTCGATACGACGTGCCGTGCGGCCGCGGACCTCGGGTTTCGCGCGGTGCTCGTGACCGATGCGCACACCTGCACGGATACGCCCGCGCTGCCGGCCGAGCGGATCGTCGCGCATCATAATGCGACGCTTGGCGGGCCGTTTGCGGTGCTGACGACGACCGAGGCATGCGTGTTCTGACGCAGCGCGCCGGTCGGACTGCGGTAAGCGAGTGCGCGCGTTGCAATAGCGTCAGCAGGGACCGTCAATTCGCTGGAATCGGCTTGCCGATCGTTCGATGCGCCATGCCGACTTTCGAGCACAGTAAAAGCAAAAAGGCACGGGGCTTTCGCCACCCGTGCCTTTTTCAGCTACACAGACCGCCCGCACTCAAAACGTATGCATCATCCCCACATACGCACCCGTCTGCGACTCGCCCGTCATCGGGCTCGTCCCCGACGTCGCGTCACGCGGCGTCGCGAGCAGCGAGAAGTTCGAATTTCCGCCGTTGCGCGCATACGCGACCGTGCCGTACAGGAACGTGCGCTTCGACAGGTTGTACGTGGTGCCGAGCACATACATGATCGCGTGCCCTGACGGGTCATGCGACGCATCGCCGCCGCCGTCGCCGACCTTCACGTAGTAGCCACCACCCGTCACGGCCCACTGCGGCGTAGCCGAATAGGTCGCGCCAAGCCAGTAGTGATCGGCACGGTCGGCGACACCGGCCGGGCTGTCCGGCGCCTGGTAGTGCGTATACGCACCCTGGATCTTGAACTTCGACACCTTCACGTTCGCCCCGACGAAGTACTCGCGCGACGCCGTGAAAATGTTGCTGAACTTGCCGTTGTTGTCGCGCAGTTCGTCGTAGATGCCGCGCACGTCGAGCACCGGCGAGTGGTACGAGATCATGATCCCGTCCGAGCGGCCGAAATCGTCGGCCGCGCCGTAGTTGAAGCCGCGCGACTGGTTGCCGAACGCGTATTGCGCCTGCACGTCGAAGCCGCCGATCACCGGGCTGTGATATTCGATGTTGTTGCTGCTCTGCTGCCAGTTGCGGCCACGCACGAGCGAGGCCGACGAAAACGCCTGCTGGACGAACGGGTCGAATTCCCACACGCCGTCGCTGTCGATGAACAGGTTGCGGCCGGCCTGCAGCTGGCCCCACGTGTTGCTCTTCAACCCGACGTACGCGCGCCGTGACCACATGCGCCCGCCGCCCGTCTGGCCGTTCATGACCTGGAACGCGGTTTCCAGGTTGAACACCGTCGACAGCCCGCCGCCGAGATCCTCGACGCCCTTCAGCCCGAACATGCTGGTGCCCCAGTCGCCGCTTTCCGCGCTCCAGCGCGACTTGCTGCCGTTCGGTGTCGCGATGTGGTTCAGGTATTCGATACCGCCGTCGATCCGGCCGTACAGCGTGACGCTCGTCTGTGCAAACGCGGCCGCCGGCGTGGCGGCCGCAATCAGCCATGCGAAGTATTTGAGTCGCAAAATGATGCCCCCTCGAAGTCTCGACCGTCCGACGCGCACCCCATGCACGCGCCTCGGGTCTGCTTATCCGCGATCGATCGAAAAACGTCCGGGGCCCGCCGCGCAGAGCGCGAGCAAGCCGCCCGAGATCGCGATGTTCTTGTAGAAATGAATCATGTTGTTGATCTGCTCGCCGCCCGTCATCGTCCAGTAGTGGTGGCCGATGATGCCGGTACCGATCGTGTACAGCGCAAGCAACAGCGCGAGCGGCCGCGTCTGGAAACCGACGAGGATCGCAATCCCGACGATGAGCTCCATCACGACGGAGATCGCCGCCGAGATGATCGGCGCCGGCGCGCCCTCGCTACCCATGAACGCGATCGTACCGGAGAAGTCGATAATCTTCTTCCAGCCGAACATCACGAACAGGATCACGAGCAGGATTCGGGACAGCAGCAGCAGCACATCGCGCTGGGACGCGAGAAACGGTTGGTTCGGTGTCATGATCTCGATCAACGAAAACGATGCGCGGCGTGCGCGCACCGGATTGCCTGTGAACCAGGACGGGCGGCCGCCTGCGCCGCCCGTCCCGCTCTGCAACAACCGGCATCGGGGCCCGCCCGATGTGCTGTGCTCCTCCTCTTTTCTATTGTTGCCCTGCCTCGCCGCGTGCCGCGTTTCAGCGCAGCTTCGCGACGTCCTGCTCGGTCACCTTCGCGGCCGGATTGCCGAACTGCCCGGTCAGGTAGTTCGTCAGCGCGGCGATCTGCGCATCCGACAGCTCGTGGCGGAACGCGGGCATCCCGACGTCCTCGCTGCCGGCCTTGCGCTGCACGCCGTTCAGGATCACCTGCACGAGGTTGGTCGGATTCGACGCGCCGACCGTCGAGTTGTGGAACAACGGCGGGTAGTAACCGTCCGGCGTGCCCTTGCCCTGCATCTGGTGGCAGGTCGCGCAGTTGCCGAGATACAGCCGTGCCGGATCGATGCCCGACGACGCGAGCGCGACGCCGCGCAGCTTCAGGCCATCCTCGGCCGGCTTGCCCCACGACGAGCGCGACTGCTTCGCGTCGCCGCTGGCGACGGCCGGCACCGTACGGATGTACGTCGAGATCGCGCCGATGTCGGCTTCGGTCATCTTCGAGAAGCTGTGCTCGATCGCCTCGGCCATCGGGCCGGCCGCCTGCGCGAGGCCCGGCACGCTGCCGGTGCGCAAGTACTGGACGAGCTGCTGCTGCGTCCAGCCGCCGATCCCCGCGTTCGGGTCGGACGTGATGTTGTAGCCGTCCCAGCCCGCGAGCACCGAGCCCGACAGGAAGCTGCCGCCCGTTTCGTCGAGCGACTTCTCCTGCATCGCGATGCCGCGCGGCGTGTGGCACGTGCTGCAGTGCGCGAGGCCCTGCACGAGATACGCGCCGCGGTTCCACTCGGCGCTCTGCTCGGGCTTCGGCTGGTACACGCCGTCCTTCAGGAACAGCCAGTTCCAGATCTTCAGCGGCCAGCGCATGCTCAGCAGCGCGGGGATCTCGTTCTTCGGCGGCGCCTGCTTGACCGGTTCGACGCCGTGCATGAAGTACGCGTACAGCGCCTGCACGTCGTCGTCGTTGATCTTCGCGTACGACACGTACGGCATCGCCGGGTACAGGTTGTCGCCGTTCTTCGATACGCCGTGCCGCACCGCGCGCTCGAAGTCCTCGAACGTCCAGTTGCCGATGCCGGTATCGGGATCCGGTGTGATGTTGCTCGTATAGATCTTGCCGAGCATCGGCACCGGCATGCCGAGGCCGCCCGCGAACGGCTTGCCGCCCTTCGCGGTGTGGCATGCCATGCAGTCGCCCGCGACGGCGAGGTATTCGCCGCGCTTGACCTGCGCCGGATCGGCCGAATCGGCCGCGCGTGCGAGGCCGGGCAGCGCGAGGCAGCCGGCGAGGAGGAAGGTGAGAGTAGATTTCCGCACGGTCAGACTTCCTTCTTCAGCGTGTCCGACATCCGCAGCGCGAGCGCCGCGATCGTCAGCGTCACGTTCACCGTACCGACGGTCGGCATCGTCGAGCTGCTCGAGATGAACAGGTTCGGATGGTCGAACGTGCGGCAGTCCTTGTCGACGACCGAGTCGCGTGCATCCGCGCCCATGATCGTCGCGCCCGTGATGTGGTTGTTCGGCGCGAACTCGTCGTTGAAGACGACGTCGGTGCCGCCCAGCACCTTCGCGGCCGTCGCGTAGACCTCGCGCGTGTGCACGGCGCCGCGCTTCACGTAATCGTCGATCGCATACGTGATCTCGGGGCGCGGGATGCCGATCGCGTCGGTGGCCGTCTTGCTCGGCACGATGCGGTTCTCGGGCTGCGGCAGGATCTCGTGGAAGCAGTCGAACTGCACGTAGCGCGCGGAACGGTCGCGGATCTGCGCGTCGAGCTCCTCGTGCTTCATCAGCTTGCCGGCCTTGAAGATCTTCTGCGTCTCCTGGTTGATGCGGGACATGTTCGACAGATGGATCTTCTTCGCGGCTTCGGTCGCGCGGAACGGGCCGTCGCGGAACCCGATCAGCGACGTCATCTCCTGCGGGCCGCGGCCCGGCCACAGCTTCTCGTTCGCGTAGAACGACACACCGGTGCCCGGGTGGTCCATCAGGTTGCGGCCGACCATGTCGGAGCTGTTCGCGACGCCGTTCGGGAAATCGCGGTTCGCGGACATCAGCAGGATCTTCGGCGTCTCGATGCCGTTCGCGGCGAGCACGAAGTACTTGCCTTCGACGCGATGGTCGGCGCCCGTCTTGTCCTTGTAGATCGCGGCGACGATGCGCTTGTCCGGGCCCGTCTCGAGCTTGTAGACGACCGCGCTGTCGATCAGCTTCGCGCCGGCCTGCTCGGCCTTCTCGACGTGGACGATGCCGTTGTACATCGCGCCGATCGGGCAGATCGGCATGCAATTGTTGTTCCCGCAACAGGTGGGCCGGCCGTCGTACGGGCGGCTGTTGCGGGCGACCGGCTCGGTCACCACGTGGAACTTCGGGTCATAGCCGTTGAGCGCGCTCTTGATGGTCTGCTCGTTGAACGACAACGGCAGCGGCGGCATCGGGTACGCCTGCTTGCGCGGCGAGTACAGGTCTTCCTCGGGGCCCGGGCCCCACACGCCGAGTTCCTCCTCGGCGCGCTGATACCAGTGCTCGAGGTCGTCGTACTGGATCGGCCAGTCGCGGGCGACGCCGTACACCGTCTTCATCTTGAAGTCGTTCGGGATGAAGCGCCACGCGGAGGCGGCCCAGTGCCACGTCGTGCCGCCCACCGCGCGGATGTACTGCGAGTTGAACTTGTGCTCGCCCTTCAGGATCAGGTAGTCGTTCGGCGGGCCGTATTCCGGATGCGGGGCCCACGGGCTCGACGGGTACGGCGCCATGAAATCGGTCTTGTCGGGCTGGTTGCGAAAGCGCTCGACGATTTCCCAGCGCGGCATGCGCGGGCCGGCTTCCAGCAGGATCACGGACTTGCCCGCCATCGCGAGCTGGTGCGCAACGATCGCGCCGGCGACACCCGATCCGACGACGACGACGTCGGCTTTTTGCGTATCGGTATCGGCCATCAGGCTTGCCTCTCGATCGGTTTTTCGGCCCAGAAGCCGGGTTTGTTGGGGCAATACGAAGGGATCACGAGCGTATCGGACACCACGCTGAACATTAATGCTTCCTCGTAGGTAA
The DNA here is from genome assembly GCF_015712225.1 of Burkholderia sp. 9775_39. Classification (NCBI taxonomy): domain Bacteria; kingdom Pseudomonadati; phylum Pseudomonadota; class Betaproteobacteria; order Burkholderiales; family Burkholderiaceae; genus Burkholderia; species Burkholderia sp. 9775_39. Next base: position 167,501 of record NZ_JACCQC010000005.1, read on the forward strand.
TCACGACGTTGTCGACGATGCCGAGATACCACGCGCCGAGAATCGTCAATGCGAGCGATTCCTGGTCGGGATTCAGCGAACCGGATGCGAGCGCACCGGCGAGTTGCGGCAGGCTGTCGGCCGTCTTGAACGAGCCCTTCTGCAAGGCCTGCAGATAGCGCTGGCCGGTGACGCGGCTCAGCCCTTTCTTGCCGGTCAATGCTTCGGAGAGCGTCATGAACGTATCGAGCGGCGCGGTGCCGGGATCGTCGGCCAGGGCCCGCAACGCCAGCGAGCCGGTGAGGCCCGCCGCCGTCAGCGCCAGTGCGCCCTGCAGCCATTGACGCCGCGTGATGCCGGTTGCGGCTGCGTCGTCACGACGCGATTGGGGGGTGTTGTCGTTGTGCATGTTTCCTTCTCTCGAACACCGGATTCGGGAAAACCACGCTTGATATTTCTCAAACATTGGCGCGGACCTGCAATGTACGCGCACAAATCGGATCGAACAATCTTTTTATAGTCTATTAAATGTTCCGCAATCCGGGACAATCGATATTTCGCTGCATTTTTGTGTCGTCGACGCGACAAATCGGCCGCAGGCACGCGCGTGTCGCGTGCCGACCACACACCACACCTGCACGCCGCACTGCGCGCGCATGACGGTCGGTTAGAATTCCGTGCAATCAAACAGAAAGCTTCCCTCCGAGGGCAATCGAGCGATGAAGCAGCGCGACAAGTACAACAAAGAAACGAACCAAACCAACCACACGACCCGGCTGCTCTGGCGCATCGGCGCCGTCGCGGCGCTCGGCGCCGCCGCGGCCCTGTCGCTGCACGCCGGCGCGGCGCGCACGGTGAGCGTGTCGCCGCAAGGCACCGTCACCGAAGTCCGGCAGAGCGTCGTCAAGTTCGACGAACCGATGGTCGCCTTCGGCTCGGCCTCCGCGCCGAATCCGGCGCGCGTGACCTGTAACGATTCGACGGCCGCGCGCGGCCAGGGCCACTGGCTCGACGACAAGACCTGGGTTTACGATTTCGAAAGCGACCTGCCGCCGGGCGTCCGCTGCGCGGTCGCGCTCAACGACACGCTGCGCTCGGTCGCCGGCAATGCGGCGAGCGGCCCGCGTCGCTTCACGTTCCAGACGGGCGGCCCGTTCCCGGTGTCGGTGCGCCCCGGCTCCCGCGAGATCGAGGAGCGTCAGGTCTTCGTGATGAAGCTGAACGGCCCGGCCGAGCCGCGTTCGGCGCTCGCGAACATCTGGTGCGAAGCGGCCGGCATCGGCAACCGCATTCCGGTCACGGCGGCCGACGACGATACGCGCAATGCGCTGCTCGATCATTTCGGGCTGAAGAAGGAGGCGGCGCGCGTGCTGACGCTGTCGTGCTCGCAGGCGCTCCCGGCGAGCGCGAAGATGCAGCTCGTGTACGGCAAGGGCGTCGCGAGCCCGAGCGGCATCGCGAACGAAACCGAACGGCGCTTCGATTTCACCGTGCGCGCACCGTTCGCCGCGAGCTTCTCGTGCGAACGCGAGAACGCGAAGGCGCCCTGCACGCCGCTGCGCCCGCTCACGCTGTCGTTCAACGCACCGATCGCGCGCAAGCAGGCCGAAGCGATCAAGCTGCGCGGCCCCGACGGTTCGCTGTCGCCGACCTTCGCGGCCGACGATCACAGCGAGGAAGTGACGACCGTCACGTTCAACCCGCCGCTGCCCGCGCAAGCCGCCCTGACCGTCGAGCTGCCGTCGGGCCTGCACGACGTGACCGACCGGCCGCTGTCCAACGCCGACCTGTTCCCGCTCGCGACGCGCACCGCGCCGATGCCGCCGCTCGCGAAATTCTCGTCGGGCACCTTCGGGATCGTCGAGCGCTTCGCCGAACCCGGTACGCCGGCGCTGGTGCCCGTCACGCTGCGCAACGTCGAGGCCGACCTGCATATTGCGGGCCTCAATGCGGGCGGCGCGCAATTCGCGAACCTGAAGGTCGAGAACGACACCGCGATCCGTCAATGGATGCGCACCGTCGATCGGTTCGACAACTGGTCGATGACGGCCGGCTCGATCGACGACCAGATTCCCGGCCTGCTGCAACGCAAGGGCCAGCACCCCGTGTACGTGCCGCTCGAAGCCGGCGAAAAGCAGCCGGCGCCGAAGAACCGCCGCATCGACGTGCGCTCGCTGTCGCTGCTGACGGGCGAGCCCGGCGCGCAGGTGCTGACGCTGCCGAAGGCCGACCCGAAGACGCTGCGCCCGTTCGAAGTGGTCGGCGTGCCGATCGACAAGCCCGGCTTCTACGTGCTCGAACTCGCGTCGCCCGCGCTCGGCCGCTCGCTGCTCGCGAAGCCGTCGAGCATGTACGTGCGCACCACCGTGCTCGTCACGAACCTCGGCGTGCATCTGAAGCAGGGCCGCGAGAACAATCTCGTGTGGGTCACGACGCTCGACAAGGGCAAGCCGGTGCCGAACGCGCAGATCCGCGTGTCGGACTGCAACGGCGACGAAATCGCGGCCGGCAAGACCGACGCGCAGGGCCTGCTGAAGATCGACGGGCCGTTCGAGCCGAAGCGCGCGTGCAGCTCGTCGGAGCAGCGCTTCGACGACTACTTCGTGTCGGCGCGCGTCGACGACCCGAAGACGGGCCCCGACATGGCGTTCGTCAGCTCGGGCTGGAACCGCGGGATCGAATCGTGGCGCTTCAACGTGCCGACCGACACCGACAGCGCGCCGACCGTACGCGCGCATACGGTGTTCGACCGCACGCTGCTGCGCGCCGGCGAAACCGTGTCGATGAAGCATTTCATCCGCACCGAGACGCTGCAGAGTCTCGCGTTCCCGTCGCAATACCCGACGCGCGTCGCGATCCGCCATCTCGGCACGGGCCAGACCTACAAGCTGCCGCTCACGTGGGCGGCCGACCACAGCGCGGACTCGCAGTTCACGCTGCCGGCCGCCGCGAAGCTCGGCGAATACAGCGTCGAACTCGAAGGCGGCCCGGAAGATGCGCCGAGCGCCACCTACTACAGCGGCAGCTTCCGGGTCGAGGCGTTCCGCCTGCCGGTGCTGAAAGGCTCGATCGGCGCGCGCGACGCGCAGAAGAGCCCGCTCGTCGCCGCGAAGGAAGCGCCGCTCGCGGTGCAGATCGACTACGTGTCGGGCGGCGGCGCATCGAACCTGCCGGTACAGGTGTCGGCGCTGATGAAGTGGGCGTCGCCGCCGTTCGCCGATCGCTTCGAGGATTTCAGCTTCACGCCGTATCGCCCCGACACGAGCGACGGCAACGCCGACGACGATGCGCAGGACGGCGACAACGCGTCGTCGTCGAACCACGACCCCGACGCGACGAAGCTGATCGCCGACAAGCTGCCGCTGACGCTCGACCGCAACGGCGCGGGCACGGTCACGCTCAAGGGCCTGCCGGACGTCGACGCACCGAAGCGCATCGCGCTGGAGGCGACGTTCGCGGACCCGAACGGCGAAGTGCAGACGATCCGCGGCGACACGATCCTGTGGCCGGCCGCGGTGGTGGCCGGCATCAAGGCCGGCCGCTGGGTGTCGGTCGGCCAGCGCGTGCCGGTGCAGGCCCTGGCGGTCGACCTGCAGGGCAAGCCGCGCGCGTCGGTGCCGATCGAGATCAAGGGCGTCGCGCGCATCACGACGTCGTCGCGCAAGCGGATGGTCGGCGGCTTCTATGCGTACGACAACAAGAGCGATACGCGCGACCTCGGCGTGCTGTGCTCGGGCAAGACCGACGACAAGGGCCGCATGGCCTGCGACGCGACGCTCGAACAGGCCGGCAACGTGCAGCTGATCGCGGTCGCGAAGGACGGCGACGGCCGCACGTCGAATGCGTCGACGTCGGTGTGGGTCACGCGCGAGGACGAACTCTGGTTCGGCGGCGACAACACCGACCGGATCGACGTGATCCCCGAGAAAACGTCGTACGAACCAGGCGAAACGGCCCGCTTCCAGGTGCGCATGCCGTTCCGCTACGCGACCGCGCTCGTCGCGGTCGAGCGCGGCGGCGTGATGGAAACGCACATCGTCGAGCTGAACGGCAAGAACCCGACCGTGGACCTGAAGGTCGGCGACGCGTGGGGGCCGAACGTCTACGTGTCGGTGCTCGCGCTGCGCGGCCGGATTCGCGAGGTGCCGTGGTACTCGTTCTTCACGTGGGGCTGGAAGGCGCCGGTCGAATGGGCGCGCGCGTTCTGGCGCGAAGGCCGCCACTATGAAGCGCCGACCGCGTTCGTCGACCTGTCGAAGCCCGCGTTCCGCTACGGGCTCGGCGAGATCAAGGTCGGCACGGGCGTTCACCGCCTCGGCGTGACCGTGACGACCGACGCGACGCGCTACACGGTGCGCGGCAAGGCGCAGGCGCACGTGAAGGTCACGCTGCCGAACGGCCAGCCGGCACCGGCCGGCACGCAGATTGCCATTGCGGCCGTCGACGAGGCGTTGCTCGAACTGATGCCGAACAACAGCTGGGATCTGCTCGACGCGATGCTGCGCCGGCGCGCGTACGGTGTCGAGACGGCCACCGCGCAGATGGAAATCGTCGGCCGCCGCCACTTCGGCCGCAAGGCCGTGCCGGCCGGCGGCGGGGGCGGCAGCGCGCCGACCCGCGAGCTGTTCGACACGCTGCTGCTGTGGAATCCGCGCGTGACGCTCGACGCCAACGGCAGCGCGACCGTCGAGGTGCCGCTCAACGACGCGCTCACGCGCTTCCGGATCGTCGCGATCGCGGCGGTCGGCCCCGACCGTTTCGGCACGGGCAGCACGTCGATCCGCAGCACGCAGGATCTGCAACTGATCTCCGGCCTGCCGCCGCTCGTGCGCGAAGGCGACGCGTTCCGTGCGCAGGTCACGCTGCGCAACACGACCGACCGCGGGATGCAGGTCGTCGTGACGCCGCACGTGACGGGCCTCGACGTCGCACCGCAAACCGTGTCGCTGGCGGCGAATGCGGCCACCGAAGTCGCGTGGACGATCACCGTGCCCGAACAGGCGCTCGATGCGGCCGGTGCGCTGAACTGGCGCATCGAGGCGGCCGAGCAAGGCGGCAAGCGCGCGTCCGACGCGCTGGCGGTCGCGCAGAAGGTCGTGCCCGCGCTGCCGGTCACGGTGCAGCAGGCGACGCTCGCGCAGGTCGACGGCACGCTGACGGTGCCCGTGGCGGCCCCGGCCGGCGCGGTAAGCAATGCCCAGGGCGTCCCGCGCGGCGGCATCGCCGTGTCGCTGCAGTCGAAGCTCGCCGACGGCCTGCCCGGCGTGCGCCGCTGGTTCGAGCGCTATCCGTACCGCTGCCTCGAACAGCAGACGTCGCGTGCGATCGGGCTGCGCGACCCCGCGCAATGGCAGGCGCTGATCGCGCGCATGCCCGTCTATCTCGACAGCGACGGGCTGGCGAGCTACTTCCCGCCGTCGTCCGACGATTCGCACCATGGCAGCCCGACGCTGTCGTCGTACCTGCTCGTGGTGTCCGACGAAGCCAGCCGTCTCGATCCGCGCTTCGCGCTGCCGGAAGACCTGCGCACGCAGCTCGAAGCCGGGCTCGCGCGCTTCGTCGACGGTCGCCTCGAGCGCAACGCGTGGGCGCCGCGCCAGGATCGCGACCTGCGCAAGCTCGCCGCGATCGAGGCGCTGTCGCGCTATGGCGCCGCGCAGGGCCGCATGCTCGGCTCGATCGAGATCGCGCCGAACCAGTGGCCGACATCGGCGGTGATCGACTATCACGCGATCCTGACGCGCGTGAAGGACATCCCGCAACGCGACGAGAAACGCGCGCAGGTCGACCAGATCCTGCGGGCGCGCCTGACGTACCAGGGCACGCAGCTCGTGTTCTCGACCGCGCGCGACGACGACCTGTGGTGGCTGATGACCAGCAACGAGACCAATGCCGCACGCCTCGCGCTGGAATTCGCGGGCGACCCGGCATGGAAGGATGAAATGCCGCGCGTGACCGCCGGCCTGCTCGCGCTGCAACGCCAGGGCGCCTGGCAGACGACCACGTCGAACGCGCTCGGCCTGCTCGCGGTCGAGCGCTTCTCGCGCACCTACGAGAGCACGCCGGTCGCCGGCACGACGAAGATCGCGCTCGGCGGCAACGAACGCGCGATCTCGTGGTCGCAGGCAGGCTCGGCCGCACCCGCCGATACCCCCGCGTCGGCGGCGCCGTCGGCGTCGGCCACGCCCGCGACCCGCGCGGCCGCCGCGCGCAGCGTGCTGATGCCGTGGCCGCGTGCGTCACAGGGGCCGGCGACGCTGTCGGTCACGCAGGACGGCACCGGTCGCCCGTGGGCGACCGTCGAAAGCCTCGCCGCCGTGCCGCTGCGCGCGCCGTTCGCGGCCGGCTACCGGATCACGAAGACCGTCACGCCCGTATCGGCGGCCGTCAAGGGCGTGCTGACGCGCGGCGACGTCGTGCGCGTGCATCTCGACATCGATGCGCAGAGCGACATGACGTGGGTCGTCGTCAACGATCCGATTCCGTCCGGCGCGACGATCCTCGGGTCGGGCCTCGGCCGCGATTCCGAAGCCGCGACGCAGGGCGAGAAAACGCCGGACGGTGCATGGCCGGCGTTCATCGAGCGCGACTTCGACGGCTATCGTGCGTACTACGACTATTTGCCGAAGGGCAAATTCTCGGTCGAGTACACGGTGCGGCTGAACAACGTCGGCACGTTCGGCCTGCCGCCGACGCGCGTCGAGGCGCTGTATGCACCGTCCGTGTACGGCCTGTGGCCGAACCCGCCGCTGACCGTGAAGCCGGCCGACGCGGGCAAGTAACGAGCAAGTGATGATCGATCTGGCTTTGCCGCGGCCGGCGCGTTTCGCCGGCCGCGTATTCGTCGCCGTCGTACTGGCCGCGCCGCTCGTCGCGCATGCGCTGCCCGGCTACGACGACGTGCGCCGCAACTGGCGCAGTTCCGACTGGGTGCTGCTCGCGCGCGACGGCACGCCGCTGCAGCGCACGCGCATCGACCTCACCGAACGGCGCGGCGACTGGGTGTCGCTCGCCGACGTATCGCCCGCGTTCCGCGAGGCGATCGTCGTGTCCGAGGACAAGCGCTTCTACGAACACAGCGGCGTCGACTGGCGTGGCATCGCCGGCGCCGCGTGGGGCAACCTGTGGAACGAGCGCACGCGCGGCGCGTCGACCGTCACGATGCAGCTCGCGGGCTTGCTCAGCGATTCGCCGCGCCGCTCGGGTCAGCGCTCGCTGCCGCAGAAAGCCACGCAGGCCGTGAACGCGCTGTGGCTCGAACGCAGCTGGCGCAAGGACCAGATCCTCGAGGCCTACCTGAACCTGGTGCCGTTCCGCGGCGAGACGATCGGGCTCGGCGCGCTGTCGCAGGTGCTGTTCGGCAAGGCGCCGTCGGGCCTCGACGCGCGCGAGGCCGCGATCGCGGCCGCCCTCGTGCGGGCGCCGAACGCGGCGCCCGCGAAGATCGCCGAGCGCGCGTGCCGGATCCTGCGCGACATGCATGCCGGGCAGGCGTGCGCGTCGCTCGACGGCTACGTGCAGCTCGTCGTCGCACGCCCAGCCAATACCGTCCGCGACGACGGCGCCGCCCTCGCCCCGCACTTCGCGCGGCGCATCGCGGCCGAGGTCAAGCCGGCGGCCGGCGCGCAGATCCGCACGACGCTCGATGCGCCGCTGCAGCGCTTCGCGCGCGACACGCTGACGCGCGCGCTGACCGAGCTCGACGCGCCCGCGCACCGGCGCAACGTGCAGGACGGCGCGGTGGTCGTGATCGACAACGCGACCGGCGAGATCCGCGCGTGGGTCGGCTCGTCGGGGGCACTGTCGAGCGCGCGCGACGTCGACGCCGTGCTCGCGCCGCGTCAGGCCGGCTCGACGCTCAAGCCGTTCCTCTATGCACAGGCGCTCGACGAGAAGCGGCTGACGGCCGCGTCGCTGCTCGACGATGCGCCGATCAACCTCGCCGCCGGCGGCGGCCTGTACATTCCGCAGAACTACGACAAGGATTTCAAGGGCTGGGTGAGCGTGCGCAGCGCGCTCGGTGGTTCGCTGAACGTGCCGGCCGTGCGCGCGCTCGTGCTCGTCACGCCGCACCGCTTCGCGCGCACGCTGACCGCACTCGGCCTGCCGCTCGCGCAGGAAGGCGATTACTACGGCTTCAGCCTCGCGCTCGGCAGTGCCGACGTCACGCTGCTGTCGCTGACCAATGCATACCGCGCGCTCGCGAACGGCGGCGTCGCGCGCAAGGTCGTCGACCTGCCGGCCGCGGCGCCGACGGCGGCAGCCGGCGCAGCGGCGCCCGCGCGGCCGGACGCCGGCACGCGCGTGTTCAGCGAGGCGGCCAGTTTCGTCGTGACCGACATCCTGTCCGACAACAATGCGCGCGTGCGCACGTTCGGCTTCGACAACCCGCTCGCGACGCGCTTCTTTTCCGCGGTCAAGACCGGCACGAGCAAGGACATGCGCGACAACTGGACCGTCGGTTTCACGTCGCGCTATACGGTCGGCGTATGGGTCGGCAATGCGGACGGCTCGCCGATGTGGGACGTGTCGGGCGTCACGGGCGCGTCGCCCGTGTGGTCGGCCGTCGTCGGCTATCTGCACCGCGACCTGCCGAGCCGTGCGCCGCGTGCGCCGGCCGGCGTCGAGACGCGCCGCATCGCGTTCGAGCGCGACATCGAGCCGGCCCGCAACGAGTGGTTCATCGCGGGCACGGCGGTGGACACGATCCGGCTCGCGGCGCCGGTCACGCCGGGCAAGGACGGCGCGCGCGCGCCGTTGACGATCGGCGCGCCGACCGACGGCACGATCTTCGCGATCGACCCGGACATTCCGCCGAAGAACCAGCGGATCTGGTTCGAGCGCTCGTCCGGGCGCGCGGCGAAGTTCGCGTGGCGGCTCGACGACAAGGTGATCGGGCATGCCGATCGCGTCGCGTGGCTGCCATGGCCGGGCCGGCACCGGCTCGAACTCGTCGATGCGCGCGGCAACGTCGCGGATGCGATCGGCTTCGAGGTGCGCGGCGCGTTCGCGAAGCCGGCCGCGCGCAAGCCCTGAGGCGGCGAGCCGGCCTTACTGGCCGGCCGTATTCGCCTTCGGCGGCCGGCCGGAGAAGTCGAGTGCAGTCGCCCGATTATTCGACCGGACCGGCCAAGCCGCAAATCATTGTGGACGGGATGAATTAGTTCGACAATATCGCGCACGCGGTGCATTCGGGCACCGACGACGAACCGACGCAGGCCGATCCCGGACCGACAACGATGACACCCGAAACCGAGGGCAAACTGCTCCGGCATGGCGTACAGATCATCCCGCTCTGCTTGGACCTGTATGCCGCCGACAGCCTGTGGGACGCGTATCGCAACGGCGGCATCCTGGAATGCCACCAGGCTCGCATGCACCCGATGACCTGCTGGTGGATCACGCCGGACATGGGCGAACACTTCCAGCGATTGCTCGCCAGCCACTGGCACGTGCTCGGGCTCAGCGTTCTGCTGAGCCTGTTGCTCGCTTACGTCATGGCGCCGGCCCGCCACCCGCGCCAATGACGCCTCGGCCCGGCCATACCGCGCGCAAGCCGCCAGCGGCAGACCGAACGGGCCAGCAGCACCGCGGTTCAGCACCTAGAATGACAGCAGCGCCGCATTCCCGACGCGCACCGGTTGCCTCATTCTCTCGATGGCCTGCGACCATGAACATCCGCCACGAACGCTTCACCCGCCCCGCGCTGGGCGTCTTGTGCGTTGCAGCGCTCGCCGCCCTCCAGGCCTGCAACGGCGATGCCTGCTTCGGTGTCGACGTGTGCTTCAACGACAACTCGCAAACCGTCGCGCTGTCGGGCACGGCCGCGACGGGCGACGCGCTCGCGAGCGCGCAGGTCACGGTCAATTGCGCGGTCGGCTCGGCAACGACGCTGACGGACGGCGGCGGCAACTACCGTGTGACGCTCGACGCCGCGCTGCCATGCGTCATCACCGTGGCGTCGGGCGGCGCGAGCCTGCATTCGCTCGCCTATGCGGGCGGCACCTTCAACACGACGCCCGAGACCGAGCTGATGCTCGTCTATCTCGCGGCGCAACTCGGGACGAACACGGCCGGGCTGATCGGCAATTTCCAGGGCAGCCTGCGCTACCAGCGGGCCATGAACAGCCCGGACACCGTGCAGGCCGCGCAATCGGCCGTCGTGACGAACCTGCAGCAGCGCTATGCGGTCTCGCTGGCCGCGCCGGCGTTCCTGACCACCCCGTTCGTGGTCGGGCAACCGGGCGTCGACGGCGATCTCGTTGCGCTGGCGAAGGCTGGCGCGATCGATCCGAACGGACTGCCGGATCCGGTTGCCGTGTCGCTGTTGCAGCAGGCCGGGGCCGCACACCCGCTGCAAGGAATGTGAGCGGGACGGGAATCGACCGTCAGGTGCCCGCTTCGCGCGCGTCGTCGGCCAGCAACGCCCAACGCTCGTGGTCGCGCCATTCGCCGCCGATGCGCAGATAGCGCGGCGAACATCCCGCTTGCCTGAACCCGAGCCGTCCAACCAACGCGATCGACGCACGGTTGCCGGATGGTTCGCGACGATCACGTCAGCGGCGTCGGACCGGGCGACGCGATTCAGCAGGATCCGGCTCGTGGGCCGCGGTCACCACATGGCGCTTACGCCGCCTCCCCGCTCCCGCACACCACCGGCGCCGCCTGCTGCTGCGACAGATACCGCAGCAGCTTCGTCACCATCCACACGACGATGAACGACAACGCGACGAAAAACACCGCCAGCGGCGTCAGCACGTGAATCGACACGAAACCGGCCAGCCCCATCATCGCGGACGACACGAGCAGCAGCGCACAGCCGAGAATCGCGCTCGTCAGGCCGGCGATATGCGGAAACAGCGAATTGCCCTTGGCCATCAGCGTCGGATACATCGCACCGGCGCAGAAACCCATCACGAGCACCGGCGTCGCGAGCGTCCACACGCGCAGGCCGACGGTCAGCGCCAGCACCAGCATCGCGACCGACGCGCCCGCCATCACGCGCGCGCCGATCCGCAGCCGTTGCTCGGCGCTCGGCAGCCCGCGCCCGTGAATCCGGTTCGACAAACCACCGAGGAAATACATGAGGCCGATGCCGAGCGCGAGATAACCGAAGAAGGTCGGCGGCTTGTGCAGCGTGGTCTGGACCATGAACGGCCCGACGATGTTGAACACCAGCAGGATGCTGTAGCACAGCCCCTGGGCGAGGAAGCAGCTCTGGAACACCGGGCTGGCCAGCACCTTGCCCGCGTTCGCCATCAGCGTGCGCGGCTCGAGATGCACCGGCTTCGGCAAGGTCTCGCGGTAGCGCCACAGCAGCGCCCACATCGCCAGCGAGTAGACCAGCAGGAACACGAGGCACGCACGCCAGCCGAACCATTCCTGCAGGTGCGCGCCGATCACCGGCGCGATGATCGGCGCCAGCCCCCATGCGATCGACATGTACGTGAACGCGTGCATCAGCGCCTGGCCGGAAAACGAATCGGTGATGATCGCCTTCGCCAGCAGGTTGGTCGTCGCGATCCCGAAGCCCTGCAGGCAGCGTGCGAGCACGAACGTCTCCAGGTTCGGCGCGCCGAGGGACAGCAGGCAGCCGATCGTGTAGATCACGAGCCCGAACGCGAGCACGCGCTTGCGGCCGTAGGCGTCGGCGATCGGCCCGAAGATCAGCTGGCCGAGCGCGTAGGCCGCCATGTAACCGGACACGCTCGACTGGATCGCCTGCGGCGTGGTCGCGAACGAACGTGCCATGTCGGGCAGCGCGGGCACGTAGATGTCGATCGCGAGTTGGCCGGCGGACGCGAACAGGCAGATCAGGAACAGCAGGAAGCGCGGCGAATTCGACTCGCGCGCGGGAGTGAGCGTGGCGTTCATGACGACTGGGAAGGAGGTCGGACAGCAGTGCCGCACCGTCAATGTTCGAATCTCGAACATGCGTGCGGTCGTGGCGAATTCCGTATTGTGCCTGTTGTTGCATCCGGCGACAGGATTTCCCTGGCGCGGGCGAGGTTGAATGGCCGGTCCCGACATGCGCCGATCGGGCCGCCGGCGGCGGTTTTAATGTTGATTTAAGCCGGCGGCGGCATTGTCTCGGGTGGCTCACTCCGTGAGCCGCACGTCATTGTTGATTCGATCAGTCTCGTTTGATGGAGATACGAAGATGCGATTCCGTTCGTATATGGCGGCGGGCGCGCTGGCGCTGGTGCCCGTGTTCGCGCTGGCCGGGCAGCCCGGCGCGGCGGCCGCCGCCCAACCGATGTTCGTCAATGTCAACGGGCAGGCCGTGCCCGTGAAAGCCGAGACGCGTGTCGTCCAGACGGCCGTCGGCCCGATGAAGGTCAGCACGTGGAGCTGGCACAGCCCGCAAGGCGGTGCGAGCTTCGAGATGCAGACGTCGTCGTCGGGCGGCATGCCGCCCGCGGCAGCGTTGCGGCAAATGCAGGCCGTGCAGTACCGGATGCAGGCGGCGCAGGCGCAGATGGTCGCGATGCAGCAGCAGATGATGGCGCTCCAGCACATCGCGCTCGCCAACGCGTTCGCGATGCCGATGCCGCAGCCCGTCGGGTTCGCGATGGCGCCGTGGGCCATGCCCGAACCGGTCGTCGTGATCGTGCCGGTGCAACCTTCGGCGCGTTCGATGGCGCCCGCTCCCGCCCCGGCGACGCCGGCACGGCCGGCCGCACGCGGGCCTGAAATCAAGGCCTGACGCGCGCGTCCGGCGCACGAGCGACCGGGCCGCAAAGCGAAACCGCCGGCACGTGCCGGCGGTTTTTCATGGGTGGCGCGACATCGCCACGACGCGGTGCTCAGTACTGCGCCTGATCCGTCGGATTCTTGAACAGCTGCTTCATCTCCGCCGACAGCGGATAGTTCAGGCTCACGCCCTTCGGCGGAATCGGCTGCGTGAACCACTGGTCGTACAGCTTCTCGGCCGCGCCCGAGGTCTGCATCTTCGCGATCACGCCGTCGACGACGCGCTTGAACGGCGGATCGTCCCTGCGCATCATGCACGCGTAGTTTTCGTGAACGAGCGGCGTACCGGTGACCGTGTACGCGCCCGGGTTGCGATCCTTCGCGATCTCGCCGTACAGCAGCGGCTCGTCCATCACGAACGCCACCGCGCGCCCGGTCGTGACGTTCATGAACGCTTCGGCATGATCCTTCGCGCTGATGATCGTCATGTTCATCGCCTTCTCTTCGTTGAGCTTGCGCAGCAGGCGCTCGTCCGACGTACCGGCCGTCGTCGCGACCGTCTTGCCGGCCAGGTCCGCGAAGTCCTTCACGCCCGAATCCTTGCGCGTGCTGAAGCGGATGCCGTACAAAAAGATGCTGTTCGAGAACGCGGCCTGCTTTTGCCGTTCGAGCGTATTCGTCGTCGAACCGCATTCGAAGTCGATCGTCCCGTTCTGCAGCAGCGGAATCCGGTTCTGCGACGTAATCGGGATTTCCTTCACCGCGAGGTTCGGCAGGTTCAACTCCGTCTTCAACTGGTCGATGATGCGCGACGCGATGTCCCGCGAATAGCCGATGTTCTTCTGCTGGTTGTCCGAATACGAAAACGGCACCGACGACTCGCGAATGCCCAGCGACACGACGCCCGTGTCCTTGATCTTCTTCAGCGTACCGGTAAGAGCCTGCGCGTGCGCGGTGCCGGCCAGCGCACAAGCCAGCGCGACGGCAAGCCAACGGAAACGACGATCCATGCTTGTCTCCTGACGAAACGTTGATCGAGTCGCGATCGTACGCCCGACAATATTCGCGTCATATCAGGGGAAGCGTAAACCACCTTCCGCCACGGCCGGATCCTGAAAGACGTTTTCCGTGCCGCGCAAACCCGCTCGCCCGCGCCTCCTGCCCGACCGGTCCGCGCACCGGCTCTGTGCCGGTCGTTCCAAACGCGCGTTCATGCTGCGACGCATCAACGTAATCGTTTGCGGCACCGCCTGTTTTTCTCGCGAAACGCACTCAAGAAGCCGCCGCGCACGCCGTTACCCAGTGCATGGCGCGTCGCAGCAACCTGCTGCAACCGTCAGACAAAAACGACAAGGTCCGGCTCGCCCGGACCAGCGCCACCGCCGGCACGACGGTTATCTACGAGGATCGACTTTCAACATGAGAGCCAAACGTTTCAATTTCGCGCTGGCGCGCCTCGCACATGCGCGCATGCTCGCCGGCATGCTGTCCGCCGCCGCCCTGCTGCCCCTCGCCGGTTGCGGCGGAGGCGGCGGCGACGGCAGCAACCCGTCTTCGTCCAACGCGTCACCCGCACCGGCGCCCGCGCCCGCGCCGGCGCCCACGCCCGCGCCGACCACCCCGCCCGCGTCGTCCGGCACCAATGCGTGCACGTCGCAGCAGGCCGCCGTGCAGATGGCCGCGCAGACCGCACCGGTCGAGCCGCCGATCGATCACCTCATCGTCAAGCTGAAGACGCTGACGGCCCCCCGAGCGATGGCGGCCGTCGACAACGGTGCGCGACTCGACGCGGTGATCCAGCGCGCGATGACGCGCTGGACGGCGCCGGTGACCGGCAGCGCCCGTGCGTACGCGAGCACGGTCGCGCAAACGCCGGTGAACGTGCAGGTCGAGCGCACCATCTCGAACGGCGCGGCCGTGCTGTCGCTCGGCCAGCGCATGGCCGCCACCGATGCCGCCGCGCTCGCGCAGGCGTTCGCGGCCGACAGCGATGTCGACTACGCGGAACCCGATCACCCGATGCAGATCCGCGACACGCCGAGCGACCCGCTCTACAACCAGCAGTGGTATCTGTCCGACCCGACCGCCGGCATCGACCTGCCGCCCGCGTGGAACGTGACCAAGGGTTCACCGACCGTCGTCACGGCCGTGCTCGACACCGGCTATCGGCCGCACGGCGACCTCGTCGGCAACCTGCTGTCCGGCTACAGCTTCATCAGCAACGTCAACACCAGCAACAACGGCTTGACGCGCAGCCCGGACGCGACCGATCCGGGCGACTGGGTCACGCAGCAGGAACTCGACAACGCCAACGGCCCGTTCTATCACTGCGCGAGCCAGCCGAGCGACAGCAGCTGGCACGGCACGCGCGTGATGGGCGTGATCGGCGCGACCGCCAACAACGGCACCGGTATCGCCGGCGTATCGTGGCTCGGCCAGATCCTGCCGGTGCGCGTACTCGGCAAGTGCGGCGGCGTGACGAGCGACATCGCCGACGGCATGCGCTGGGCAGCCGGCATTCCGGTGACCGGTGTACCGACGAACCCGCGGCCGGCGAAGATCATCAACCTGAGCCTCGGTGGAGTCGGCGCGTGCAGCACGACGTTCCAGCAGGCGATCGACGACGTGACCGCGAAAGGCGTGACCGTGGTCGTCGCGGCCGGCAACGACGGCCTGTCGACCGGGCTCGACCAGCCCGCCAACTGCCGCGGCGTGATCACCGTCGGCGCGACCGATGCGACGGGCCGCCGCGCATCGTTCAGCAACTTCGGCGCCGATGTCGCGCTGAGCGCACCGGGCGTCAACATCCTGTCGACGTCGAACACCGGCACGACGACGCCGGGCTCGGACACCTATGGCCTCGCGAACGGCACCAGCCTCGCGACGCCGCAGGTGACGGGGGTCGCCGCGCTGATGCTGTCGGTGAACGGCAACCTCACGCCCGCGCAGATCCTGCAGAAGCTGCAAGGCGGCACGCGCGCGGCGAAGCTCGCGGCCGGCACGTCGTGCACCGCGCTGCCGGCCGGCTCGGGCATCCTCGATGCGGGCGCCGCCGTCGCGACCGCGAACCAGTAACCGGCACCGCGTTCGACGCAGCCGCGCGCATGCCGACAAGGTGTGCGCGCGGCTGTTTCGTTGCAGGCTGTCCGGCGCGCCCGCGAACGCACACCGGCGCGATCGAGCATCTCGAAATAACGCCTGACAAAAGGGTTGACGCTTCGCACAGCGAGCCATTACCATCGCCCCCGTCTAGTTACATGGAGTGTTCTGTGAACACCGATGCGAGTTGTAGTTGGTCCCTGGCCAACTTGACTGCTGCCTGAGGAAAACGCGCAGAGCCTCGTCTTCTGCCGCATCCCGGGAAGCAGGATGCGGCGCCCTTCCGGCCTGACCACGGGCCAGATCTCCCGCCGAATTTTTCGATGTTGTCGAATGCACGCGGCGCGCCGTCGCGCGCGTGCGTTCGTGTTGCGCGCGGCGCCAGCCGCGTGCGCTCTCCGTTCGCGTGCCGTCCGGCCGCGCGCCTCGTTGCGCGCGCCGCCGATCGCCCGTGCCGACTATCCGCAACCGACAGGAGTGCAGATGAACTCAGACGACAGTAGTCGATTACCGCTCGCCGGTGCGACGCTGCGCATCGACACGCCGTCCGCATCATGCGCGCCGGCGAGCGTTCCCGCCTTTACCGACCCACAGCCGATCGCGCCTGACGCGACGCGGCGGGGAGCGCTCGTGCGTCGATAACGTCACGGTCGCTCCCCGCCCGCCGCCTCGTGCGCAAGGAGCGACTCATGACGACACGACACAACACCTCGCACAAGAAACAGCGCGGCTTCATCAAGGCCGGCGCCGGCCAGCAGAATGAACCGCGCACCATGCGCGCCGCGCAGGAAGCGGCCCGCCCGCTCGAAGACACGCTGAAGTCGCTGCACACCAGCACGCGCGGCCTCACCTACGACCAGGCCGCCGATCGCCTGCAGCACCATGGTCCGAACGAAATCGCGCACGACAAGCCGCCGCACTGGACCCGGCAGTTGCTGCTCTCGTTCCACAACCCGTTCGTCTACGTGCTGCTGGTGCTGGCCGCCATCAGCTTCTTCACCGACGTCTACTTCGCGGCGCCCGACGAGCGCGACTACGTCGGCATGACGATCCTGCTGACGATGGTCACGATCAGCGCGCTGCTGCGCTTCGTGCAGGAATTCCGTTCGCTGCGCGCCGCCGAGAAGCTCAAGGCGATGGTCCGCACGACCGCGACCGTGCAGCGCGTGGTGACCGACACGGCCGAGCCGTCGCGCCGCGAAGTGCCGATGCGCGACGTCGTCGTCGGCGACATCGTGCATCTTTCCGCCGGCGACATGATCCCCGCCGACGTGCGGCTGCTCGCGTCGCGCGACCTGTTCATCAGCCAGGCGGTGCTGACCGGCGAGGCGCTGCCCGTCGAGAAGTACGACACGCTCGGCGCGGTGGCCGGCAAATCCGCGGGCACGCACGCGGCGAGCGCGGCCAACGGCGCACCGGCGTCGCTGCTCGATCTCGAGAACGTCTGCTTCATGGGCACCAACGTCGTCAGCGGCACGGCGACGGCCGTCGTCGTCGCGACCGGCGAAGAGACCTACTTCGGCTCGCTCGCGCGCAACGTCGTGAGCCACAAGCGCATCGAGACGAGCTTCGACCGCGGCGTCGCGAGCGTCAGCTGGCTGCTGATCAAGTTCATGTTCGTGATGGTGCCGATCGTGTTCATGATCAACGGCCTGACCAAGGGCGACTGGCTGAGCGCCCTCACGTTCGCGCTCGCGGTGGCCGTGGGCCTCACGCCCGAGATGCTGCCGATGATCGTCAGCGCGAACCTCGCGCGCGGCGCGGTCGCGATGGCGCGCCGCAAGGTCGTCGTCAAGCGGCTGAACTCGGTGCAGAACTTCGGCGCGATGGACGTGCTGTGCACCGACAAGACCGGCACGCTCACGCAGGACAAGATCATCCTCGAACATCACCTCGACCTGTCCGGCCACAAGAACGAGGACATCCTGCGGCTCGGCTGGCTGAACAGCTTCCACCAGAGCGGCCAGAAGAACCTGATCGACATCGCGGTCGTCGCGCGCGCCGACGAGATCGGCGAACGCGTGAAGCCGCAGGGTTACAAGAAGATCGACGAACTGCCGTTCGACTTCGTGCGGCGCCGCCTGTCGGTCGTCGTCGAGGATACGCGCGGCACGCATCTGCTGATCTGCAAGGGCGCGGTCGAGGAAATGCTGGCGGTGTCGACGCACGTGCAGGATGAAGACGGCGTACGCCCGCTCGACTACGTGGCCCGCAAGCGGCTGCTCGAGCAGGCCACCGCGTACAACGAGGACGGCTTTCGCGTGCTCGTGCTCGCCACGCGCACGATCCCGCGCGGCGACGAGCGTGCGCAATACCGCACCGCCGACGAACACGATCTCGTCGTGCGCGGCTTCCTGACCTTCCTCGATCCGCCGAAGGAGTCGGCCGCGCCGGCGCTCGCCGCGCTGCGCGAGAACGGCGTCGCGGTGAAGGTGCTGACGGGCGACAACCCGACCGTCACGATGAAGGTGTGCCGCCAGGTCGGCCTCGAACCGGGCAAGCCGATGCTCGGCACGGAAATCGAAGTGCTCGACGATGCCACGCTCGCGCAGGTGGTCGAACGCACGACCGTGTTCGCGAAGCTCACGCCGCTACAGAAGGCGCGCATCGTCAAGGCGCTGCAGGCGAACGGTCACACCGTCGGCTTCCTCGGCGACGGCATCAACGATGCGCCCGCGCTGCGCGACGCCGACGTCGGCATCTCGGTCGACAGCGGCGCCGACATCGCGAAGGAGACCGCCGACATCATCCTGCTCGAAAAGAGCCTGATGGTGCTGGAGGAAGGCGTGATCAAGGGCCGCGAGACGTTCGGCAACATCCTGAAGTACCTGAACATGACGGCCAGCTCCAACTTCGGCAACGTGTTCTCGGTGCTGGTCGCCAGCGCGTTCCTGCCGTGGGAGCCGATGCTCGCGACGCAACTGCTCGTGCTGAACCTGATCTACGACACGTCGCAGATGCTGCTGCCGTGGGACAAGATGGACCCCGAGTTCCTGAAGAAGCCGCGCAAGTGGGAAGCCGGCAACATCAGCCGCTTCATGCTGTGGGTCGGGCCCACGTCGTCGGTATTCGACATCACGACGTACATCCTGATGTGGACGGTGTTCGGTGCGGGCGCGCTGTATCACCTGAACGGCGGCGCGAGCGGCCAGATCGTGATGAACTCGGGCTGGTTCATCGAGAGCCTCGTGTCGCAGACGCTCGTCGTGCACCTGCTGCGCACGCAGAAGATCCCGTTCCTGCAGAGCACGGCGTCGCTGCCGGTGCTGCTGTCGACCTTCACCGCGATCGCGATCGGCTGCTGGCTGCCGTTCTCGCCGTTCGCGGAGGCGATCGGCTTCATGCACCTGCCGGGCACCTACTGGCTGTGGCTCGCCGCGACGATGGTCGGCTACATCGTGCTCGCGCAGATCGTCAAGACGATCTACGTGCGCCGCTACAAGCAGTGGTTCTGATCGCGCGCGGATGACGATGCGCCGGCCCGTGCGCCACCCGCACGGGCCGAACACTCCGATCTGCCGTCGTTCGGCGATGAACGGGCCGCCTCGGCGGCCCGTTTTTTCATTCAGCGGGCATCGTTCGCGCCGAACAGCTGCGCGCACACCGCGCGCCCCTCGTCGGTCAGCGCGGCACTGCCGGTCCCGTCCTCGTTCAGCGTCGTCGCGCTCAGGCCGGCGGCGTCGAGTTGCGTCAACACGCGGCGCAGCGTGCTCATCGGCAATTGCGCGCGCTTCGCGATCTTCGGCAGCGACCATGGCTTGCCGGCCGGACCGCTGGCGGCTTCGTTCAGCGTCGCGAGCGTGGCGACGAGCGCGGGATCGAGCGGGGATTCGTCGGATTCTGAAGTCATCGGTTCGGGTTCGTCGGCCGGCGTCGCGCCGGCATGCAGGAAGAAAGCGATCGCGGACACTATACGCCGCGTCACGCCCCCTTGAGCGCCGCGCGCATGAACGACACGAAACGCGTGGTGACGGGATCGTCGCGATCGGACCGCCACGCGAGCCCCACGCGCCACTTCGCGTCCCGGCCGTCGAGCGGCAGCACCGTCGCGTCGCGCAACAGGTACTGCGCGCTCGACGGGATGAACGCGACACCACCGCCGGCCGCGACCGACGTCAGCACCGATTGCACGTCCTCCGCCTGCTGCATCACGTGCGGCACGAAGCGCCGCGCGACGCACCATCGGTCGATCTGCGCGGCCAGCCCGGGACCACGCGCACGCTGCAGCGCGATGAAGCCGATCTCGTTGAGCACGTCGAGGTCGGCCGGCACGCGCTTGAAGCCGAGATGCGGCGGTACCGCGAGCGCGAGCGCTTCGTCGATCACCTTGAACGACGACAAGCCTTCGTCGGAAGGCAGGCGCAGGAAACCGGCGTCGAGCTTGCCGGTGCGCAGCCGGCGCGTCTGCTCGGACGACGACAGGTCGCTCAGCGTCACCGCGATACCCGGATTGCAACGGCGGAATTCGGCGATCAGTTTCGGCACGAGCGTCAGCACGGACAGGCAGATGCCGAGCCGCAAATGCCCGCGCTGCCCGCTGGTCGCTTCCCGCGCACGCGCCAGGATTTCGTCGGCATCGCGCACGAGCGCCTGCGCGTCGGGCAGGAAGCGTTCGCCGAACGGCGTCAGCTCCGCGCCATGCCGGCCGCGCTCGAACAGCTTGCCGCCGAGGCTCGCCTCGAGCGCGCCGATCTGCTTGCTGAGCGCAGGCTGACTCATGTGCAGCGCATCGGCCGCACGGCTGAAATGGCACAGCTCGGTGACCGTCAGGAATGTGCGCAGCAGTTTCAGTTCCATTCTTTAACGGAATCGTAACGATCGAAATATTCATTTTACCGATCGAATGCAATGGCGTTCAATACGGACATGCCCTTTCCGGAATTCACGTTCATGTCCCTCGATCCAGCGGCCGACTGCGTGGCCGAGCCGTCATGCGATGTCGCGGATGCCAACACCTGCGCAGTGGCCGCCGAGACCCGCGCACCGAAGCGTCGTGCCGAGCGCACGGACGGGCGCAGCCGCCGCTTTCGCTTCGGCGATGCCCTGGAAGACGCGCCGCCACGCGCGGTGACCGGTTCGATCGCGATCAGTTTTGCGGTCGTGTCGCGGCGGAACTGGCCGCGCTGAACCGCGTGGCTGCGCGCCTTTCACCCCACACCCACCGCGGCCGGACAGCGCGAAAACGACCGAAATCCTCCCGCATCACGCGTCAATGCGCGTCATCCCATCGTCATCGCCCCGCGATCGACCGTATAATTTCCCGCACCCGCTGACCGCCCACGCATTCCGCGCAGCCGCATCGCGCGTGAAAAGGAGACTTTCGCTTGACCGGCCTCATCGCGCGCCTGCCTCGCGCCCGGACCACCCTGATCCTCGCCCTGTCGTTCCTGCTGCTCGCATTCGCCGCGAATGCGTCCGCGCAACGCGTACAACCGCATCGCGCCGCCCATGTGCAACCGCATGCCCATACGAAGGCCGTCAAGAAGAAACCCCATCGCAAGAAAAAGGCCGTCAAGCATCGTCGCTCGCGCGTGACGCATCAGGCGGCCAAACGCCACGCGGCGCCCGCGCCGCAGCAGCGGCGCGCGAAACGCACGGCCGCCGTGCGGCCGCGCCCGCCCGCGAAGCCGAAGCTGCTCGCCAGTTGCGGCTATACGCCGCGCGCGGTCGGTTCGCTGCATTCGCGCGCGGCCTACGTGCTCGACGTCGATTCCGGCACCCCGCTGCTGGCGCGCAACGCGCGTACCGTCCGGCCGATCGCATCGATCTCCAAACTGATGACGGCCGTCGTCGCGCGCGACGCCGATCGTCCGCTGAACGGCGTGCTGCGCGTGACCGCGCGCGATCGCGACACGATCAAGTTCACCGGTTCGCGGCTGCAGGTCGGCTCGGAACTGTCGCGCCGCGAGATGTTCCATATCGCGCTGATGTCGTCGGAGAATCGCGCGGCCGCCGCGTTGAGCCGCGACTATCCGGGCGGGCGCGTCGCGTTCGTCAAGGCGATGAACCGCGAAGCACGTCGGCTCGGCATGCGGCATACGCACTTCCGCGAGCCCACCGGCCTGTCGCCGCACAACGTATCGACCGCGGAAGATCTCGCGCGGCTCGTCGGCGCGGCCGCGCAGGATCCGTTGATCCGCTATTTCTCGACCGATCTGTCGACCACCGTGCGCCCCGGCGACGGCGAACTCGTGTACGTGAATTCCGACCCGCTCGTGCGCTACCGCCGCCTGCCGATCCGGCTGCAGAAAACCGGCTTCATCAACGAATCGGGGCACGGCGTCGTCATGCGCATGCGCGTGAAAGGCCGCCGCGAAACGGTCGTGCTGCTCGGTGCGCCGACGCGCGCCGGCGTATCGAGCGACGCCATCCGGATCCATCGCTGGCTGTCCTGTTCGATCCGGTAAACACACGCAGGCAGCCCGCACATTCACGCCAGGGGAGCGACGCCATGCAGGACGAATACCGCTTCAACGCATTCGGTCGGCTGCTCGCCGTCGTGCGCATGGACGGCCGCTGGGCCGTGTTCGATCTCGGCGCCGAAGGCAAGCGACGCCCGGCCAATCTGCAGATTCCGTCCGCGCTCGCCGCGGACGAACTCGGCCAGTATCTCGGCGATCTGCTGCACGAAAACGCGACCCCGCGCTACAGCGAAGTCGTACCGGTCGCACATCGGCGTACGTAATCGCGTGCCGGACGGCGTCGCCAACGGGCAATCAATTCGACAGTTAAACTTGCAAGTTTAACTGTCTTATTCTATGATTCGCCGCATGAACCCGCCACGCAAACCCGGCGTTTCCGCCGACGCCGTCGCCGCCGACCTGACCCTCGCGGTCGGCCAGCTCATCCGCCGGCTGCGCTCCGAGATCGATTCCGAAGGGCTCGGCATGTCCCAGACGAGCGCACTCGCACGGCTTCACCGGCACGGGCCGATGACGACTGCCGATCTCGCGCGCGCCGAAGCGATGAAGCCGCAGTCGATGAAGGCGATCCTCGCGAGCCTCGAGGAAGACGCGCTCGTCGAGCGCGAACCGCATCCGACCGACGGCCGCCAGATCCTGTTCAAACTCACCGCCGCCGGCCTCGACGCACGACACAAGCGCAACGCCGCGAAAAACAAGTGGCTCGGCGCCGCGATCGAGAAGCTCGATCCGCACGACATCGACACGCTCGCCGCCGCCATCCCGCTGATCCGCCGCATCGGCGAGCAATGAACCCGGCCGGCGCGCGACGCGGCATGCGCGCGCACGGCTTTCCCCGCCCTGTCCCCGGAGCCCCATCATGAGCGCAACCCGTCTCGACACGAACACGGCGCTGGTCGTCATCGACCTGCAGAAAGGCATCGTCGCCCTCCCCACCGCGCACCCGGTCGCACCGGTGATCGCCCGCACCCGCGAACTGCTCGACGCGTTCCGCAGCCGCGGCCTGCCGGTCGTGCTGGTCAACGTCGCGGGCGGCGCACCGGGCCGCACCGAGCAAGCGCCACGCACGGCGCAGCTTCCGGCCGACTGGACCGAACTCGTGCCCGAGCTGAACCGCCAGCCGACCGACCACGTCGTGACGAAGCAGACCTGGGGCGCCTTCACCGGCACCGGTCTCGACGCGCACCTGAAGGCAGCCGGCGTCACGCAGATCGTGCTGACCGGCGTCGCGACCAGCATCGGCGTCGAATCCACCGCGCGGCAGGCGCACGAACTCGGCTACAACGTGACGCTCGCCGTCGACGCGATGACCGACCTCAACGCGGACGCGCACGTCAACAGCGTCGAGCGGCTGTTCCCGCGTCTCGGCGAAACGGGCACGACGCAGGACATCGTCGCGCTGCTCGACCGGCGCGGCGCGTGAGCGACAAGCGCATCCGGCCGGCGCCGGGCCACGCGGCCGGCCGGCTCGATCCGTCGATCTGGAAAGTCGGCGCGGTCGCGACGCTCGGCTCGCTGCTGTCGCAACTCGATGCGACGATCGTCAACGTGTCGCTGTCGAGCCTCGCGACCGACCTGCATGCCAGCCTGTCGACGATCCAGTGGGTGACGAGCGGCTACCTGCTCGCGCTGACGCTGGTGCTGCCGCTGAACGGCTGGCTCGTCGACCGCATCGGTGCGAAGGCGCTGTATCTGTGGTGCTTCTCGGCGTTCACGCTCACGTCGGCGCTGTGCGGGCTCGCGTGGTCCGCGCCGTCGCTGATCGCGTTTCGCGTGTTGCAAGGCGTCAGCGGCGGCCTGCTCGCGCCGATGGCGCAGATGATGATCGCGCGCGTCGCCGGCCAGCAGATGGCGCGCGCGATCGGCTACGCGGCGGTGCCGGTACTGCTCGCGCCGATCCTCGGCCCGGTCGTGGCCGGCGCGATCCTGCAGCACACGTCGTGGCGCTGGCTGTTTCTGGTGAACCTGCCCGTCGGCGCGCTCGCGCTCGCACTGGCCGCGCGGTTCCTGCCCGGCGACCGGGACGATGCGCCGCGGCGCGAACTCGACTGGCTCGGCCTCGCGTTGCTGTCGCCGGCGCTCGTGCTGTTCCTGTACGGCGTCGAGCGGATCGGCTCGACGCTCGGCATCGCGGCGGTCGCAAGCTCGGCGCTGCTGCTCATCGCGTTCCTGCGCTTCGAGCGCCGCCAGCGGGAACGTGCGCTGATCGACCTCGCGCTGTTTCGCTCGCGCGTATTCGGCGCGGCAGCGAGCACGCAGTTCCTGTCGAACGGCGCGATGTATGCAGGCCAGATGCTGATTCCCGTGTTCCTGATCCAGGCGTGCGGGCGCTCGCCGGGAGAGATGGGCTGGCTGCTCGCGCCGCTCGGGCTCGGCATGCTCGTCACCTATCCGTCGATGGGCGCGCTGACGAGCCGCTTCGGCGTACGCCGGCTGGCCGCCGCCGGTGCATTGCTCGCGCTCGTCGCCACGCTGCCGTTCGTGTTCCTCGCGCTGACCGGTTACGATCCGCTCGTGCTCGTCCCCGCGCTGTTTCTGCGCGGCATGGGCCAGAGCGCGATCGGCGCGCCGTCGATCGCCGCCGCATATGCGTCGGTCGAGCGCCGCAACCTGCCGATGGCGACCACGTCGCTCAATATCGTGCAGCGGCTCGGCGGCCCGACGTTCACGACGCTGTGCACGCTGTTTCTCGCGTGGCGGCTGCAGGCCGAATCGACGACGGCCGGCGGCACGCAGGCCGTCGCCTATGCGTGGGCGTTCGGCCTGCTGTGCGCGCTGCATGCGGCAAGCTTCGTGACGACGCTGCGGCTGCCGTTGCGATCGTCCGGCGCAGGCGCAGGCGACTGACCTCGATATCCTGCCGGCCGGCGGCGGCCTGCCCGTCCTGCCGAATTTCTCGATCAACCTGCATGTGCCGCGCGGCCAGCACACGCCGGCCGTGACGGAACTGGCCCGCTACCTGCGCAACGGTTTCGCGCGCCTGCGCGCGCTCGCGTAGCGCCGCATCGCGCTACACCGTGCCCGGCTCCTGCGGCGCGGGTGTCGTACCGGCCGCCTCCAGCGCCTGATGCAGCGTGGCAAAGATGCACGTCGCGCCGACCACCTCGGTGATCCCGTGACGATCCATGTCCGCGCGCAGATAACGGTTCACGCGCCCGAACAGCACGCCGATCCCGCGCGCATGCAGCGACCTGACGAGATCGGTCAAGGTCCGCGCGGCCGAATAGTCGACGTCGGTGATCGCGCCCGCATCGACGACGAACCAGCGCGGCGGGACTGGCGCCGCCTCGACGAGTTCGGTCACTTCGGCAGCGAACCGGTGATCGTTCGCGAAGAACAGGTCGGCGCCGAACCGGTAGACGATCAGCCCCGGCGCCGTCATCGCACCGCGCCGGGTAGGCACCGGCTGCCACCGGCCGTTGCCGGCGACGGGTTCGAGCACCATCGTGTGAGGCTGGTAGCTGTGGCGCACATGCCGCATCAGCGACAGCGCGACGGCCAGCAGGATGCCCTGCTCGACGCCGACCGTCACGACGGCCGCGGCCGTGATCAGCGCGAGCGTGAATTCGCCGGGGCTTTCCTCGCGGATCGCCGCGAGACTGCGCACGTTGATCAGCCCGAGCGCGATCGTGAACACGATGCCGGCCAGCACCGCATGCGGCAGATACTGCAAATACGGACTGAAGAACAGCAGCACGACGGCGACGACGACGGCGAACGCGAGATGCCCGATCTGGCTGCGCACGCCCGCGCCGTCGGCCATCGCCGTTTGCGTCGGGCTGCCGTTGACGACGAACGCACCGCCGAGCGCCGCCGCCGCGTTCGCGGCCGCGAGCCCGAGGATGTCGGCGTTGGTGTCGACGTCCTCGCCGTACTGCTGCGCGAATACGCGCGCGGCGGCCGCGCTCTGCGCGATGATCATCACGAAGCACGAAGCGGCAACCGGCACGAGATCGAGAAACTGCTGCCACGTGACGGACGGCCAGCGCAGCGGCGGCAGCCCGCCGGCCACGGGCCCGAGCACCGCGATGCCGTGCGCCGCGAAGCCGAACGCAGCGCTCGCGGCGATGCTGCCCACGACCGCGATCATCGGCATCGGCACGCGCGGCAGGAACCGCTTGCACGCGAGAATCGCGCCGACGACGAGCGCCGCGAGCGCGAGCGTCGGCCGGTGCGTGTGAGCGAGGTGCGTGACGACGTAGTCGAGTTGCGCGAGGCTGCGCGACGCCGGGTACGGCACGGCGAGGCCGAACATGTCGCCGAGCATCGCGATCGACACCTGCACGCCGACGCCGGCGAGAAAACCGACCAGCACCGTGCGCGACAGGAAATCGGCGAGAAAGCCGAGCTTGAAGATGCGCGCGAGCAGCAGCATCGCGGCGGTCAGCAACGCGACCATGCCGGCCAGCGCCGCATAGTCGGCGCTGCCGGCCGGCGCCATCGACGACAGCCGGCTCGCGAAAATCGTCGCGGTCGCGGAATCGGCGGCGACCACGAGATGGCGCGACGCGCCCAAGCACGCGAATGCAACGAGCGGCAGGAACACCGTGTAGAGCCCGGTAACGGCCGGCATGCCTGCGATGCGCGCGTAGCCGAGCACCTGCGGGATATCCATCGACGCGAGCGAAATGCCCGCGACGATGTCGCGTATCGCCGCCGCGCGGCGGATCGGAAGGAGGCCTTTCAGCAGCCGCACGCGTGACGGACGGCTTTCGTTGGAATCTGGCATACGTGAAATGCGTGAGGTCGAAATGACGAGGCCGCGAACGGGTGCGCGACGGTGTCGCGTGTCGCTCACCGTCGCCGGACCGGCCGCGCACCAACGCGAACGACGCACCGACGACGCGTGTGACGTCCGCATGATTGCATGGATCGGCTATCGCGCGCATCGAAGCGCAACAGCCGGCCGTCGCGGCTTCCGGACGATCGCGCCCCGTGAACGACACGTCCGGCGCCCTGCTCGCACACCGGCTTGCGGTGACGTCGATTCGCCGCTCGTCTTCACCTTGATAGAGAGGATACCTGCACAAAGGTGAGCCGATTCGGGAGCCGATCGCCCGCCTTCGCGGCACGCCTCCGGAACCCGATGGCACAATCACGGTCCCTTTCATGTGCCCTTCACCGGGCGCGCGCCGCGTCGCGGCGCCGATTCAACGCACAAGAAGGCCCCAGTCTGCTCCTATGACCCTGAACGAATCCTGGTTGACGCCGCTCGTCGGCATCCTCGTCCTGCTCGCCGCCGCCGGCGCGATCACCGCCGTCGTGCATTTCCTGCTGTTTCGCGTGGTCGCGCGACTCGCGCGGCTGTCCGCCACGCGCGTCGACGACGCGTTGTTCGAATTCGGCGCCTTCAAATGGCTGAACCGCATCGTCCCGTTCGTCGTGATCAAGCTCGGGCTCGGCGCGGTGCCCGGCATTCCGGGCCTGGCCGCGCAGGTCGCCGACAAGGTGCTGTTCGCGCTGATCGTGTTCCTCGTGACGATGACCATCAGCGCGACGCTGTCCGCGCTCGAACACACGCACCGCACGTCCCGGCGCGACCAGCCGCGCCTGTCGCTGAAAGGCGCGATGCAGCTCGTCAAGCTCGTGATGTTCATCACGGCCGCGCTCGTCGTGATCGGTGATGCGACCGGCAAGCAGATCGGCCTGCTGCTGTCCGGCATCGGCGCGATGTCGGCGGTGCTGATGCTGATCTTCAAGGACACGCTGCTCGGCCTCGTCGCCGGCGTGCAGCTGTCGTCGAACGACATGCTGCGGATCGGCGACTGGATCACGATGCCGTCGGCCGGCGCGGACGGCACGGTGATCGACATCACGCTGAACACCGTCAAGGTCGCGAACTTCGATCACACGATCATCACGGTGCCGACGTGGAAGCTGATCACCGAGAGCTACCAGAACTGGCGCGGGATGACCGAGGCGGGCGGCCGCCGCATCAAGCGCGCGCTGTTCATCGATGCGACGAGCGTGCGCTTTCTGTCGAACGACGAGATCGAACGTCTCGAACGCCTGACGCTGCTGAAGGATTACCTCGAAGACAAGGTCGATGCGATCGCGCAATGGAACGGCACGCTGGGTGCGGCCGGCGACTGCCCGGCGAACCGCCGCCAGCTGACCAATCTCGGCACGTTCCGCGCATACGTCGCGAACTACCTGAAGGGCCATCCGCGCATCCGCCGCGACATGACGAACATGGCGCGGCAACTGCCGCTCACGGCCGAAGGCATTCCGCTCGAACTGTACTGCTTCACCGATACGACGACGTGGGTCGACTACGAGACCATCCAGGCCGACCTGTTCGACCACCTGATCGCGGTGCTGCCGGAGTTCGGGCTGCGCGTCTACCAGCATCCGTCGGGCTTCGACATGCGGCAGATGGTCGACACCGCGCAAGCCGGGCTGCAGGCGCCGCACGCGGGCTGATACCCGGCACGGCGGGCGCCCTGCCGTCAGGCTGGGGCGCTCACCGCGCCGCGCACTCCGACGCGAGCCGCCCCAGCACCTTCAGCGCGTCCTCGATCTGCCGCGACCACGGGTAGCTGTAATTGAGCCGGATGAAATGCCGGTAATCGGTGCCGGCCGAGAACATGTGTCCGGGCCCGACCGTGATCCGCTGCGCGAGCGCCAGCGAATACAGCTTCATCGCGTCGACCTGCGGCGGCAGCTCGACCCACAGCACGTACCCGCCCTGCGGCTGCGACAGCCGCGTGCCTTCCGGGAAGAAACGCCGCACCATCGCGCTCATCAGGCTCGCCTGCTGCGCATACTGCTTGCGCATGCGCCGCAGGTGAAAGTCGTAGCCGTCGTATTTCAGGTACTCGGCGATCGCGAGTTGCTCGATCGCGGGCGTCGCGAGCGTATTCAGGAATTTCAGCTTCTCGACCTGGTCGCGGTAGCGGCCCGGCATCGCCCAGCCGATCCGGTAGCGCGGCGACAGGCTCTTCGTGAACGACGCGCAATGCAGCACCAGCCCGTCGCGATCGAACGACTTCAACGCGCTCGGCGCCGTGTCGCCGAAGTGCAGCTCGTGATAGACGTCGCTCTCGATCACCGGCACGCCGTGCTTCGCGAGCAGTTCGACCAGCGCGCGCTTGCGCGCATCGGGCATCTGGAAGCCGAGTGGATTCTGGAAGTTCGGCATCACCATGCACGCCGCGATGCGCTCGCTCGCGAGAATCCGCCCGAGCGCGTCGAGATCGATGCCGTCGCCCGGATGCGTCGCGACTTCCAGCGCACGCATGCCCATCCGCTCGATCGCGTGCAGCATCGCGTAGAAGGTCGGCGACTCCACCGCGATCGTGTCGCCCGGTTTCGCGACCGCCTGCAGGCACAGGTTGATCGCCTCGGTCGCGCCGATCGTCATCACGATCTCGCCGGGCTCGACCGCGACTCCGCGCTCCGCATAGCGCCGCGCGATCTGGCGGATCAGCTCCTGGTTGCCGGGCGGCAGGTCGTCGATCACGCCCCAGCGCGTGCGGCGCCGCCCGATCGCCTGCGCATAGCGCGCGAGGCGCTGCACCGGAAACTGCGACGCGTCGGGATACGGCGAGCCGAGCGGCACCGCGTCGTCGCGCGCGATCGAGCGCAGCGTCGACAGCACGAGCCGGCTCACGTCCACGGCCGACGGCTCGGCGGCCGGCGCGGAGACATGCAATTCCGCCTCGGCCGGCGCCACGGCGCGCGCCCGCACGAAGTAGCCCGACTGCGGCCGGCTTTCGATCAGGCCGCGGCTTTCGAGCACGAGGTACGCGCGCAGCACGGTCGTGACGCTGAGCTGCTGCTGCCGGCTCGCCTGACGCACCGACGGAATCCGCTCGCCGGGCCGGTATACGCCCCGCTCGATCTGCGCCTGGAGATCGTCGGCCAGTTGTTCGTAACGCTTCACGCGCCTCCCTTTCAGCTTCCCTTCAGCAACACAGTTGCGATCCGCACTGTATGAATGGCCGAAACTGTACTCTTTTTTGAAGTGAACAGGTGTACACACAGCGGGACGGGTGCCGCGCGTACTCTGCACGCATCGACCCCGACACCCGCATCATGAAAAAGAAATCCGCCACCGCGCGCATCGAACCGTACACCCACCCGGCCGCCGGCTGGGGCGCGCTGAAAGCCGTCACGATCAACCTGATCAAGGAAAAGGTCGCCGGCGGCAACTACCGCACGCTGCTGCGCCAGAACCAGCCGGACGGCTTCGACTGCCCGGGCTGCGCGTGGCCCGACCGCCAGCACGCGTCGACGTTCGAATTCTGCGAGAACGGCGTGAAGGCCGTGGCCGCGGAAGCGACGAGCAAGCGCGTGACGCCCGACTTCTTCGCCGCGCACACGGTGACCGAACTGCTCGAACAGTCGGATTTCGAGCTCGAACAGCACGGCCGGCTCACCGATCCGATGGTGTACGACGCGCGGACCGACCGCTACGTGCCGATCGCGTGGGACGACGCGTTCGAACTGATCGCCCGCCACCTGCGCGCGCTGCCCGACCCGAACCAGGCCGCGTTCTACACGTCCGGCCGCGCCAGCAACGAGGCCGCGTTCCTGTATCAATTGTTCGTGCGGCGGTACGGCACCAACAACTTCCCCGACTGCTCGAACATGTGCCACGAGGCGACGAGCCGCGGGCTGCCGGCGTCGGTCGGGGTCGGCAAGGGCACCGTCACGCTCGACGATTTCGAGCATGCGGACACGCTGCTGATCTTCGGCCAGAACCCCGCGACCAACCACCCGCGGATGATGGGCGAGCTGCGCGAATGCGCGAAGCGCGGCGCGACGATCGTGTCGATCAACCCGCTGAAGGAGCGCGGCCTCGAACGCTTCGCCGATCCGCAAAGCCCGCTGGAGATGCTGACGATGTCGGGCACCAGGATCGCATCGACGTTCATCCAGCCGACGCTCGGCGGCGATTTCGCGCTGATCAAGGGAATGGCCAAGCGCGTGCTCGAACTCGACGACGACGCGCGCGCCGCCGGTGCGCCGCGCGTCATCGACACCGCGTTCATCGGCGAGCACACGGCCGGCTTCGACGCGTTCGCCGACGACCTGCGCGCCGAAAGCTGGTCCGCGCTGACGGCCGAAAGCGGCGTGCCGTACGAGCAGATCGACGCGCTCGCGCGGCTCTATGCGCGCAGCGAACGCGTGATCGCGACGTGGGGGATGGGCATCACGCAGCACAAGCATTCGGTCGCGACGGTGCAGATGCTGACCAACCTGATGCTGATGCGCGGCAACATCGGCCGCCCCGGCGCCGGCCTGTGCCCGGTGCGCGGCCATTCGAACGTGCAGGGCAACCGCACGGTCGGCATCGAGGAAAAGCCGTCGCAGGCGTTCCTCGACCGGCTCGGCCACGTGTTCGACTTCGAACCGCCGCGCCATCACGGCTACGACGTCGTCGAGACGATCGAAGCGATGCTCGACGGCCGCGTGAAGGTGCTGATCGGTCTCGGCGGCAACTTCGCGATGGCGACGCCCGACACGCCGCGCACGTGGGAAGGCATGCGCCGCTGCGAACTGTCGGTGCACATCACGACGAAGCTGAACCGCAGTCACCTGATCCACGGCCGCGACGCGCTGATCCTGCCGACGCTCGGCCGCACCGAGATCGACCTGCAGGACGACGTCGCGCAAGGCGTGACGGTCGAGGACTCGATGAGCATGGTCCACGTGTCGTACGGGATGAACAAGCCGGCTTCGCCGAACCTGATGTCGGAGCCCGCGATCGTCGCGCACATGGCGCACGCGCTGTTCGGCAGCGACACGATCGACTGGCTCGCGTACAAGGACGACTACGCGAAGATCCGCGATGCGATCGAGGCGACGCTCGACGGCTTCTACGACTACAACACGCGCATCGCGCGGCCGGGCGGCTTTCACCTGCGCGTGGCGTCGCGCGACCGCGAATGGCTCACGCCGACGGGCAAGGCGAATTTCATCGCGCACGCGCTGCCGACCGACACGCCGATCCAGCGTGCCCGCGCGCTGCACGGCGACCGGCTGATGACGCTGATGACGACGCGCTCGCACGACCAGTACAACACGACCGTCTACGGACTCGACGACCGCTATCGCGGCGTGTTCGGCCAGCGCCGCGTGGTGTTCGTCAACCGCGACGATCTCGCGATGCTCGGCCTGAAGGCCGGCGAATGGGTCGACATGGAAACCGTGTGGCACGACGGCATCGAGCGGCGCGCGAACGGCTTCCTGCTCGTCGAGTACGACATCCCGCGCGGCTGCATCGGCGCGTACTACCCGGAAACCAACCCGCTCGTGCCGCTCGACAGCGTCGGCGACGTGTGCAACACGCCGACGTCGAAGTCGGTGCCCGTGTTGCTGCATCGCGCGGCCGCGCCGGCGTCGATCGCCGCCTGACGGAGCACGACGATGATCGTTCGTCCGCGCGAGCACTGGCTGCGGATGCTGCTCGTCTGGAACGGCTCGGTGCTGCCGACCATCCTGCCGCAACTCGTGCTGACGCTCGCGATCAGCCTCGTCGCGGTCTGGGGCGGCGGCCGCGTGCTCGGCGAGAAGGTGCCGCTGAATCCGACGCCGTTCACGCTGATCGGCCTGACGCTCGCGATCTTCGCCGGGTTTCGCAACAACGCCAGCTACGAACGCTATCGCGAGGGCCGGCAGCTGTGGGGCGGCGTGCTGACCGCCACGCGCACGCTGGTGTCGCAGGCGCTCTGCTACGGCGCGGTCGACCATGACGACGCATCGCGCCGCGCGTTCGTGCGCACGGTCGTCGCATTCGTCTACACGCTCAAGCATCAGCTGCGCGGCACCGATCCGGCCGCGGACCTGCGCGGGCTGCTCGACGGCGCGACCTATACGCGCGTCGCCGCTGCCCGGTTTCGTCCGGTCGTCATCGTGCACGCGCTGCGCGAAGCGTTCGCCGCGCGCGCCGATGCGGGCCAGCTCGCCGACACGCGGCTGTGGATGCTCGATGCGCGCCTCGACGATCTCGTCGCGATGGTGAGCGGCTGCGAGCGCATCGCATCGACGCCGATTCCGTTTTCATACGACGTGCTGCTGCACCGGACCATCTACGCATATTGCGTGTTGTTGCCGTTCGGCCTCGTCGATTCGATCGGCGCGGCGACACCTTTTGTAACAGTTTTCGTCGCCTATACGCTGATCGCGCTCGACGCGATCGCGCATGCGATCGCCGAACCGTTCGGCGACGGGCCGAACCATCTCGCGCTCGATGCGATGACGCGGCAGATCGAGCGCACGCTGCTCGAACTGAACTGCGAGCCGCTGCCGGCCGAGGTGACGCCCGGCCCGTCGTACCGCCTCACCTGACCGGCCCCCCCGCCCGATCGCGCCGGCCGCGCAGGAAGTCGCCATGCTCGGCGGCCGCATCCGCGATCCGCCGCAGCAGGACCACGCCATTCAGCAACGCATGCGCGGCGTCGCCGTCGCGCGCGGCCACGCGACGGCGCAACAGGCGGGCCGCCGCGTCGCAGCTCCGTTCGAGCCGCGCGAAATCCGCCCGCGCAACGCGCCCGCGCACCGCCGCCGCCGCGCGGCGCGCGGCCGGTTCCCGCGTGGCCAGTTCAGCGAGCGCCAGCAGGCTGTCGCCGATTCCCCAGATCGCGAGCAGATCGCGCATGTCGTGCTCGATCTGCGTCTGCGGCACGCTGCCCGCGAACCCGAGCTCGCGCGCGAGCCGGTCGGCCGTGCGGCTCAGCCACGCGCTCGCCGACCACGCCCGCGGATCGCGCGCGATCCGCACCAGATCGCGGCGCACCGCGCGATGCAGGCGTCGCCGGCTCGTGCCGGGATCGCCGGGAAACACCAGCGCGAACACCAGCGCACCGAACGCGATGCCGAGCAGCGTCGCGAGCGCGCTGTTCAGGAACGCGGCGTCGCCGATGCGCGCCGTGTTGTTCGGCGACGTGAAATTCCAGAAGAAGATCGAGAACGCGCTGCCCATCGCGGCCGTGCGCGGATGGCGTATCGCCAGGCCGGTGCCGATCAGGAACACGCCGAGGATGTAGGCCAGCATCTCGAAGCCCGACACCGCGGGCAGCAGCGCGAAGTTGCAGACGACGCCCGCGACCGCCGCGCATGCCGTGCCTTTCATGAAACCGACGATCGCGCGCACCGAATTGGGGCGTGTCGAGAACAGTGCGCTCACCACCGCCGTGATCGCGACGAACCCGCCGCCCGCCGGCCACGCGGTGAAGATCCAGATCGCCGACGCGGCCAGCACCGCGATGAACGCGCGGACGCCGTTGTGACACGCGAGCACCGGATCGCGGTGGAACGCATAGCGCACGCGTGCAGGCGGCGGCACCGGCCGCTCGAGCAATGCCTGGCTCGCGAATGCGCGGTCGAAGCCGCCGAGCAGCGCCGACAGCCGGTCGAGCGTGAGCAGGCGCGACGTGTCGGTGCCGGCCGGCACGGCCGCTTCGACCCGCAGGGCGGCGTCCACCCGTACGCGCAGCGCCGCCATCTCGTGCCCCGCGTCGCCCGACACGGCGACCCGGTCGAGCACGCCTGCCGCCTCGTCGACGAGCGGCTCCGGCGCACCGCCGGCGCGCGCCGCATGCTCGCGGATCGCCTGCCCGGCAGCCTGCGCGGCGAGCACGCCGAGCGCCGCCACGCGCAGATGGCCGATCATGTTGCGCACCGGCGGCGCGCCGGCCGCCGCGTATTCGGCCGCCGTGTCGAGTTCGAGCGCGTCCGCGAACAGCCGGTGCACGGCCGCGTCGTTCGGCTCGCGGCGCAGCGCGCCCGCGCCGACCGCCACCGCGCGGTCGAGATAGCGCGCGAGCCGCGTGCGGACGTCCCTCAGCGGCGCGCCCGGTGCGAAGACCGTTTCAAACAGCGCACCGCACAGGATGCCGACCACCACGTACAGAAACCGCGCGACCGCGATATCGAACGCATGCAGAGGCGCCGATACCGCGTCCATCGCGACGATCGCGGCCGTATAGCCCGCGAGCACCGCCGCATACGCACGAAAATTCCGCTGGAACGTCGCGATGCCCGCGCACAGGCCGATCCACGCGGCAAGCGCGGGCAGGAACAATTGCGGCGTCTGCTCGAATGCGCTGGTCAGCGCGAGCGCCACGGTCGCCCCGATCGCGGTGCCGAGAATCCGGTACTGACTCTTCGACAGCCCCATCCCGCGGCTGCCCTGCGCGACGATCCACACGGTCGAGGCGGCCCAGATCGGATCGTCGAGATTCATGCGGAACGCGATATAGAGCGCGAGCAACGACGCGGCGGTATTGCGTAATGCGAAGCCGAGCGCGCCCGGCGGCAAGGTGGGCCACGCATCGCGCAGCGCGGCGCGCACGGCCGCGATCGGCGGCAGGCCGGGGACGGAAAATTTCATGCGTCGAGCATACGAGCGTGCGACGCGCGCCACTACCGGCCGAAACGGAATGCGGTATTGCAGCGCACGGAATAATCTGGACAACTGACATGAAAATGCAGTGGCAGGACCGACAACGGTAAGATGCGCGCAGGTTGAACACGTAACCAATTTGTATGGACCTCGATAGCATCCGAATCTTCTTGCGCGTAGTGGAACGCGGCAGCTTCACCGCCGCGTCCGTGGAACTCGACATGCCGCTCAGTCGCGTGAGCCGCAAGGTCAAGCACCTCGAGGACGATCTCGGCGTGCAACTGCTGTACCGGACCACACGCCGCGTGTCGGTCACCGAAGCCGGGCGCGATTACTACGATCGCTGCCTGCGCGCCGAGGACATCCTGCTCGACGCGGACCGCCAGGTCCGCACGCTTCGCACCGACCCCGAAGGCACGCTGCGCGTGCTGGTGCCCTATGCGATCGGCCTGTTCCAGCTCGAACCGGCGCTCGCCGAATTCCGCCGGCGCTACCCGCTGGTGCAGCTGGTGCTGATCTACGACAACAGTCCGCTCGACCTCGTCGAGCATGGCTTCGACGTCGCGCTGCGCGCGGGTCTGCTGAACGATTCGGGCTACGTCGCGCGCTCGCTCGGCTGGTCACATGCGAAGCTCGCCGCGAGCCCGGCCTACCTGGATCGCACCGGCCGGCCGCGCACGCCGGACGATCTCGCGCAACACGACATCCTGTTCGTCGGCCGCGATGCGCCGGGCCTGACGCTGCGGCTCAGCAACACCGACGGCGAGCGGGCCGACGTCCCGGTGCAGCCCGTGCTGATCTCGAACGAATCGGTCACGGTATTGCGCCAGGCCACGAGCGGCGGCGGCATTGCGCTGATCTCCACGCATTTCACCGCGCGACGGCTCGCGAGGAACGAGCTCGAGATCGTGCTGCCCGACTGGCACCGTACGAACGACGTCGAGCTTCACGCGCTCTATCCGCGCCGCGCGACGCTCGACAGCAAGGTACGGGCGTTCGTCGAGTTCCTCACCGAACTGTTCGCCACCTGGCGAACCGCGCCGTAACCGCCTCGCACGGCCGGCAATCGATGCACGTCGACTACATTATTGCAGCGCAGGAAAGGAATTAATGAGCGCGCAAGCGTTGATCGTCGTTCGCCGCATGGTTAGCCTGTGGCGATGAAAAACGACCACACACGCCACGGCAGCCATGTGAGTGCTGCCCGCCGACGCGTCACGCGCGTCGCGCCCTCCTGAGCGGCGATAGCCGCCCCGCGAAGCCCGCCCCGGCTTCGCCATTCCGATTCACCGATCGAACCGCACACCGCATGCGACCGCGCCGCTTGTCGGGCCGCCGTGCGGCGTGCGTGCGCCCGTTCGTTTCGCGCTTCGTCCCCGCATTGCACGTCACATGCATGCGCGGCGTACGGCGCGCGCCGTACGGCCTTCGTCCATCACGCAGGAACGCCATGTCCTCTCCCTCGTCTTCAGGCCCGCTGTCGGGCGGCCGGCTCGTCATCGGCACGATCGCGGTATCGCTGGCGATGTTCATGAACGTGCTCGATTCGTCGATCGCGAACGTCGCGATCCCGACGATCTCGGGCGACCTCGGCGTGTCGGTCGACGAAGGCACATGGGTGATCACGATCTTCGCGGCGGCGAACGCGGTGTCGATTCCGCTCACCGGCTGGCTCACGCAGCGCTTCGGCCAGGTACGCCTGTTCGTCACGTCGATCCTGCTGTTCGTGTTCGCGTCGTGGCTGTGCGGGATCGCGCCGAACCTGCCGACGCTGCTCGCCGCGCGGATCCTGCAAGGCGCGGTGGCGGGGCCGCTCGCGCCGCTGTCGCAGGCACTGCTGCTCGGCGCATGGCCGCGGCAGAAGTCGTCGACGGCGCTCGCGCTGTGGTCGATGACGGCGCTCGTCGGGCCGATCGCGGGGCCGTCGCTCGGCGGCTGGATCACGTACGACTACAACTGGTCGTGGATCTTCTACATCAACATTCCGGTCGGCTTCTTCGCGGCGGCCGTCACGTGGTTCGTGTTCCGCGATCGCGAATCGGCCACGCGCCGGATGCCGATCGATACGGTCGGCCTGCTGCTGCTCGTACTGTGGGTCGCATCGCTGCAGATCATGCTCGACAAGGGCAAGGATCTCGACTGGTTCAATTCGCCCGTCGTCGTCGCGCTGGGCATCGTCGCGCTGATCGGCTTCGCGTTCTTCCTCGTGTGGGAGCTGAACGAAGCCAATCCGATCGTCGACCTGCGCCTCTTCACGCAGCGCAATTTCGCGGGCGGCACGATCGCGATCTCCGTCGCGTACGGGATGTTCTTCGGCACGCTCGTGCTGCTGCCGCAATGGATGCAGGGCTATCTCGGCTACCGCGCGGTCGATTCGGGGCTCGCCACCGCGCCGCTCGGGGTGTTCGCGATCCTGCTCACGCCGGTCATGGGGCGCCTGCTGCCGCGCACCGATCCGCGCTATATCGCGACGCTCGCATTCGTCGGCTTCGCGGTCGTGTTCATGATGCGCACCACGTTCTACACCGACGTGTCGCACTGGGACCTCGTGCTGCCGACGCTGCTGCAAGGCATTCCGATGGCGATGTTCTTCGTGCCGCTGACGTCGATCATCCTGTCCGGGCTCCCGCCGGAGAAGATTCCGGCCGCGGCCGGCCTGTCGAATTTCGGCCGCACGTTCTGCGGCGCGGTGGGGACGTCGCTGATCAGCAACGCGTGGAACGACCGCACGATCCTGCACCACGTGCGGCTCACCGAACAGGCGAGCGTCACCAATCCGGTTTTCACGCAGCAACTCGACACGACCCGCTCGCTGCTGCACCTGAGCCCCGATTCGGCGCTCGCGTTCTTCAATGCATCGGTCGATTCGCAGGCGGCCGTGATGGGCCTGAACGACATCTTCTACGTGTCGGCGATCATCTTCATCGCGATCATCCCGCTCATCTGGATCACGAAACCGTCGCGCTCGGGCGGCGGCGATGCCGATGCGGCGGCGGCCGGCGCGCATTGACCCGCATGCGTTGCGGCGCCGCTCCGTGCGCCGGCATCGCGACGACCGCGGGATCCGCCGGTAACGGCGAGCACCGAGCAAGCGCCCGTCCGGCAGCGGGCGCTCGTTGTGTATCGAATCGTTTCAACGCGCCAACGGCGTCAAATGCTGCGGGTATACTCCGTCGTCAGCCGCCTGCCGTCTCGTCGTCCGCCAAAAGCGGCCCGATTCCGGGCGGTTTCGTCGCGAAGCTTCGCGTTTCGCTACCCCGCGCCCCAGCCTCGATACGAGACACCCGACGACCGACCATGAAACGATTCCTGCTGCTCCTTCCCGCCGCCCTGCTCGCCGCCTGCGGTTCCGCGCCCTCGTCCGACTCGGCCGGCTCGGGTGCCGCGCCGATGATCTACGTGTCGTCGCAACGCCCGGCGTACGCGGTCGCGAACTGCCTCGACAGCCGCCTGTCGGGCACCGAACAATCGCAGCACAACGGCGTGACCGACATCGCCGTCGGTTCGAATTCGTACTTCGTCACGCTGACGCCGTCGGGCAACGGCTCGGTAATCAAGGTCGTGCGCGGCTCTGGCAGCGAGCCGGCCGAGGAAGCGATGCGCTTCGCGATCGCACGCTGCGCGATCTGACCACCTCCCGCGCCGGGCGCCCGCCCGGCCCGTCGCCACGCGCCAGCCGGCGCGCCCGCCGAATATTTTCATCCGGGTGCCCGTCGATGAGAGAATCGCACCACGATTCCCTTTCGATGGAGCCCGCATGAAGCACCTGCTGTCCCGGCTGTTCGTCAGCACCGCGCTCGTCGCGCTTGTTCCGGCGCTGCCGGCGCAGGCTGCCACGCCGCCCGGCATCTTCGTCGTCGCCACCCAACTCGGCGAATTCACGACCCTCGACCCGAGCGGGATCTACGAGCTGGTGCCGTCCGAATACGTCGCGAACACCTACGAGCGGCTGGTGCGCGTCGACCTGAAGGACCCGACGCGCTTCGACGGACAGATCGCGCAATCGTGGACGGTCGGCGCCGACGGCGTGACCTACACGTTCAAGCTGCGCCCGGGCCTCACGTTCCATTCCGGCAACCCGGTGACCGCCGACGACGTCGCGTGGTCGCTGCAGCGCACCATCCTGCTCGACAAGGGGCCGGCCGGCGTGCTCGCCGATCTCGGCCTCACGAAGGCGAACGTGACGCAAAAGGTGCGCGTGGTCGATCCGCAAACCGTCGTGCTCGAAACCGACCGCAAATACGCGCCGAGCTTCGTGCTCAACGTGCTGAGCGCATGCCCGGCCTCGGTCTTCGATAAAAAGCTGCTGCTGTCGCACCAGCAAGGCAACGATTTCGGCAGCGGCTGGCTGCGCACCAACGACGCGGGCTCGGGCCCGTACCAGCTCGTCAAGTGGACGCCGAACGAAACCATCGTGCTGCAGCGCTTCGACAAATACCGCACGCCATACCCGATGAAGCGCGTGGTGCTGCGCCACGTGCCCGAAGCGTCCGCGCAACGGCTGTTGCTGGAGAACGGCGACGCCGACGCCGCGCGCAACCTGAGCCCCGACAGCCTCGCCGCGCTGTCGAAGGCCGGCAAGATCAAGGTCGCGTCGTGGCCGGTGTCGGCCCTGCTGTACCTGAGCCTGAACACGAAGAACCCGAATCTCGCGAAGCCCGAGGTGCAGCAGGCGATGAAGTGGCTCGTCGATTACGACGGCATCCAGCGCAACGTCGTCAGTACGACCTACAAGGTGCATCAGACCTTCCTGCCCGAAGGCTTCCTCGGCGCGTCGAACGCGCGGCCGTACAAGCAGGACGTCGCGAAGGCGAAGGCGCTGCTCGCGAAGGCCGGCCTGCCGAACGGTTTCGACGTGACGATGGACATGCCGAACGACTATCCGTACCTCGAGATCGCGCAGGCGCTGCAGGCGAACTTCGCGCAGGGCGGCATCCGCGTGAAGCTGATCCCGGGCGACGCGAAGCAGGCGATCGGCAAGTACCGCGCGCGCCAGCACGACATCTTCATCGGCGAATGGTCGCCCGACTACATGGACCCGAACAGCAACGCGCGCGGTTTCGCGTGGAATCCGGACAACTCGGACCAGTCGCCGACCAAGATGCTCGCGTGGCGCAACAGCTGGAACATTCCGCAACTGACGAAGGACACCGAAGCCGCGCTCGTCGAGCCGTCGCCCGCGAAACGCGCGCAGCGTTACGAAACGCTGCAGAAGGCCGTGCTCGCGAACTCGCCGTTCATCATCATGTTCGAGAAGGTCGTGCAGGTCGCCACGCGCCCCGGCGCGACCGGACCGGAAATCGGGCCGATCAACGACCTCGTGTCGTACCGGACGCTCGCGAAGTAATCGCCGCCGCCCGCGCGCGGCCACGCCGGCGCGGGGCCTGCGCCGGGCCGTGCGGCGGCGATCTACAATGGCCGGCATCGCGCGGACACCGCGCCGGGCACACGTAACGGGACACCAACATGCATTCGAGCGAGCACGCAGTCTGCGTGGCGATCAACGACAACAACCGCGCGTGGTACGAAATGCTCGTGCCGTTCCTGCTGTCGCTGCGGCACGCCGGCTACGACGGGCGGATCGCGGTGATCGGCTACGGGCTGTCCGAACGCAAACGGCAGATTCTCGCGAGCCAGTCGGTCGACGTGATCGACGCATCGAGCGCCTATGCGCTGCCGGTCGGCCGCTTCATCGAGGCCGCCGGGTATTGCGCGCGCCATCCGCAGATCCGCAAGCTCGCGCTGTACGACGCGGACATCTGGTTCTGCGCGCCGCAGTTCGACCTGTTCTCGCAGATCGACGACGACCGGCTCCACGTGTGCCCCGACCCGCTGTTCTGCACGTTCGTCGTCACGCCGCTGATCGGCGAGCGGCGCGACCATCACTGGCGCCTCGTCGTCGACGAAGTCAACGCGCGCCACGGCGGTGCGCTGCAAGCCGGGCTCGTCGCCGGAACCGCCGACGCATGGGCGCGTTATGCCGACCACCTGCGCGACTGCATCGCCCGCATCGGCACCGATTTCCAGGAATGCTTCGGCATCGATACGACGTTCCTGCACCTGTGGAGCGCGCAAGGCGAAACGGCGCTGCTCGACCCGGTCCAGAACTTCGTCAGCAAGTACGGCATTCACGAATCGTTCGACGCGGGCACCGGCACGACGACGCTCAGGTACCACGGCGAGCCGATCCGTGCGTTGCACATGACCGGCGACATCCGCTTCCTCGACCGGTGGCGCTACTACGCGAACCACACCGACGCCTCGCTGCGCGACGGCCAGCCGTTCGCGCTGTCGGACGGCACGCCGGCGCCGTCCGATGCGGTCGCCGCCCGCATCGCGGCGGCGGATTACGTGCGTTCGGCCGGGCTGACCGTTGCGTCCGCCGCGATCGAGACAAGCGCGGGCGCGTACCTGCAGGCGATCGACGAACCGGGCGGCACGATGCTCGTCGGCAGCGGCAACCACGAAGTCGTGTTCACCGCGACCCGCGACATCGCACGGCTGAACGTCTACGTCACGCATCCGTCCGGTTCGCCGTCGCCGCTGCTGTGCGAGGTGCGGGTCGACGGCCACGCGCAGCGCAAGGGCACCGAACTGATGGCGCATTTCTGGTACCAGGTGGCGGCCGGCGCCGTCATCACGCTGCGTGCGACGAGCCTCGGCGGCCAGCAGTGCAACGCGATCTGGCGGTTGCGTGAAGCGCCGGACATGCAGCAGTAAGCGCCGGCCCGCACCGGCTCAATTGATGGCCGCCCATACCAGGTACGCATTCAGCCCGACGATCACGACCGTCGCCGCGCCGGCGACGATCCGCAGCGGCATCCGCAGCGCGTAAGCGCCCATCACGTCTTCGCGCGCCGACAGTATCAGCAGCGCGATCATCGGCATCGGCAGCACGAAACTCAGCACGACCTGGCTCGCCACCATCGCCCGCGTGACGTCGCAGCCGAGCGCGACCACCACGAACGCGGGCGCGATCGTCACCGCGCGCCGCACCCAGAGCGACATGCGGCGGTGGATGAAGCCCTGCATCACGACCTGCCCGGCCATCGTGCCGACCACCGAGCTCGACACGCCCGACGTCAGCAGCGCGACGAGAAACAGCGCGCCGGCCGCCGGCCCGAGCACCGGGATCAGCGTGTGATAGGCGTCGCCGATGTCGGTCATGCCCGGCGCAGTCGCGTGAAACGCCGACGATGCCATCATCACCATCGCGAGATTCACGAACCCGGCGAGCCCCAGCGCGACCACCACTTCGCGATTCGAGAACCGCACGAGCCGCCGCCGCTCTCCGTCGTCGCGCGGGGCGGTGCGATCCTGCGTGAGACCCGAATGCAGATACAGCGTGTGCGGCATGATCGTCGCGCCGATGATCCCGACCGCGATCGTCAGCGCCGCGTGATCCGGAATCTGCGGGACCACCAGATGGAACGCGGCCGCGTGCCAGTCCTGCGGCGCGATCAGCAGTTCGCCGAGATAGCACGCGCCGATCACGCCGACCAGCGCCGCGATCGCCGCTTCCAGCGGCCGGAAGCCTCGCTTTTCGAGCGCGAGGATCGCGCAGGTCGCGCACGCGGTCGCGATCATCCCCGCGAACAGCGACGAATGGCACAACAACCCGAACGCGAGCGCGCCGCCGAGAAATTCGGCGAGATCGGTCGCCATCGCGGCGATCTCGGAAGCCATCCACATGCCCCACACGACCGGCACCGGGAAACGGTCGCGGCACAGTTCGGCGAGATTGCGGCCGGTCACGATGCCGAGCTTCGCCGACATCGCCTGGAACAGCATCGCGATCGCGTTCGCGGCCAGCACGACCCACAGCAGCCGGTAGCCGTACGCGGCGCCGGCCTGGATGTTGGTCGCGAAGTTGCCGGGGTCCATGTAGCCGATCGACGCGATCACGGCCGGGCCGACGAACGGCAGCAGCGCGGCGACGCCGGTGCGGCGCCCTTCCAGCGCGGCGCGCGCCGCGCCGTCGGTGTGCTCGGTGGACAGGCCCGGCAGCGCAAGGCCGCCGGCAGGTTTGCTCGGGACGGGAAGCATGGTGGAGTTTCCGTTCGAATGACGCAGACTGATTCGGGAGCGGGCACCGTGGCCGGCATGCCGCCTGCCGGCCACGGCGCTGTGCGAAGACCGCGTTACAGCGGCACGACGTCGGGACGATTGCGCGGAAACTGCGCGATCACGTCCGGCGCGACGTTCAGGTGCGCTTCGACGAGCTTCGGCGGCGTATGCGCGAGCCAGTCGGACAACGACACCTCAGCATAGCGGTCGGTCTTGAAGATCTCGAGGAACACGAGGTCGGTCTGGCCGGTGTTCTGCACGTAGTGCCCGAGGCTCTTCTTCACATAGCCGACGTCGCCCGCGCGGAAATCGGCCGTCTGCGCCTTCGGCCCCGTGTCGAACACCGTCATCCGCGCCTCGCCCTGCAGGTAGTACTGCCATTCGTCGGCGTTCGGGTGCCAGTGCAGTTCGCGCATGCCGCCGGGATGCACGGTGACGAGTGCCGCCGCGACGGTCGTCGACACGTTGAAGTTGGTGCTGTCCGCGATCCGCACCTCGCCGCCGCGCGTCTTTTTGACCGGCTTCATGTCGCCGAGCGAAAAGATGAACGGATGCGGCGGCGCACCGGCCGATGCGGCGGATGCGCGCTGCGCGTCCGCGAGCGGGCCCGGTTCGTCGCCCTGGAAGATCCACAGGTTGTCGAGCGGCACGTTCCTGAACGCGTCGGCCGGCACGCCGAAGTTGAGCGCGAGCACGTCGGGCGGCGTATGCGCGATCCAGTCGGTCAGCAACAGCGTGTTGAATTCCGAGGCGCGGCCGTTATCGAACGCGAGCAGGAATTCGGCGCCGTCGCTGCCCAGGCCCTGCAGCGAATGCGGCAGACCGGGCGGGAAATACCAGAGATCGCCGGTCTTGACGTCCTGCACCGACGGCCGCCCGAGTTCGTCGAGCACCGTGATCCGGCAACGGCCGTCGAGCATGATGGCCCACTCGGCCTGCTGGTGCCAGTGCATCTCGCGAATGCCGCCGCGCGTCAGCCGCATGTTGACGCCGGAAATGGTTTCGGAAATCGCAAAATCGTCCTGCGTCACTTCGCGCGCCCATCCGCCATTTTGAATGCGTTTATGAGCATTATTGAAAGACGCCCAGAATAACGGCATCCCGTTGATATCGGTGGCCGGCGGATCCTGAAAAGACGGGAATTGATTGGCAATGGCCGGATTTTTTGGCCCCGGGTCGGTCAGGCTCTGGCGGTTGCGGGCATTTACCGCGCCTTCCGGCGGACTGTCCGGATTACCGAACGAGGCGGCCTTGGCCGATACCGCGAT
This sequence comes from Burkholderia sp. 9775_39, assembly GCF_015712225.1. Classification (NCBI taxonomy): domain Bacteria; kingdom Pseudomonadati; phylum Pseudomonadota; class Betaproteobacteria; order Burkholderiales; family Burkholderiaceae; genus Burkholderia; species Burkholderia sp. 9775_39. The sequence goes on from NZ_JACCQC010000005.1 coordinate 212,380, forward strand.
GCCCGCGGCGGCGATGGCGCCGGCCGTACCGGCCAGCATCTTGCGTCGAGAAAGATTCGTCATGATTTCCTCTTCATCCCTGCAATCGAGAGAATTTCCATTACGGAACACTTGCTGTTTCTTCGAATTACCGAAAATCAAACATCCCGTGACGCAAGTTAAATACAAAGCCACCTGAAAATTAAATGAATTATTAACCTGAATTAATGACTTAATCTGATCGGCTTTAATTTTGTAATTATTGCGATGCAGCAGGGGATGAATGGCGAGGAAAAGAAATCGATATGCGCACCGCGCGATGGCGGCCCACTGCCATCGATTCAGGTGGCCTGCGCGCCACCCGGAACGGAAAAATACGGATGCGCCGGCTTTCACCTGCCCGGCCGGGACCGGGCCCGCGTCACTCCCGCGGCATGTCGGCGAGTCGCTGCGCGGCGAAGCGCAATCCGCCGAGAATGCGTTCGGCGATCCTTGCCGGAAACCCGGCCGGCAGCGCCGCGCCGACCGATTCGATCACATGTGGCGTCATTGCAATGAGTCGTTCGACGATCGGTGTCGCGATATCGCCAAGCAGGCAATGCTCCGCCATCGCAGTGAAGTGCCGGCGCGTGATGTCGCGCATCGCATAGTGCTTGCGCTTGCCGTGCACGGCCATCGCGAGCTTCGCCTTGTGCCACGACCACTGGTTCGCGCCATCCCCTTCGACCGGCCAGATCGACATCACGTCGTAGAGCGGCGTCAGACGGAAGCGGCCGCCCGGCAGCAGGCGCAGGCTGAAGTTCTTCGCATGCCCGTCCGGTGCGGCAAGCATCCAGAACACCACCAACGCGGTGAACAGCGTGTCGAGGTCGGCCTGCGCCGTTTCCGACCGGCGCAGGATGCCGGCCAGATCGGGCACGCCGGGGCCGCCCTGCGATTCGTATTTCAGATGCGGCGGCACGCCGAGCGCTTGGCAGAAATCCTCTTGCGGCAAGCGCAACAGCCAGCCGCCGTCACGATGCAGCGCGCGATCGAAGCGCGCGACCGACAGCACCTTGTGTTCGCCGAAACGCACGATGTCGGCATCCGCCGTCGGCAGGCCGAACGCGCGCAGGATCGCGAGGCACAGCCACTCGTTTTCGACGGAAGTCGTCAGATCCGCACGCTTGTTGCCGACCAGCCCGAGCGGCAACTTGAGGATATGCGTGGTCGGCGTCGCGCCATGCGGACGCATCCATCGCCCGTCGTGAAACAGCAGCGCGGTCTTTTCCTGCGCGCCGGCCAGCGACAGGCGGAAGTCGTCGTCGTCCTGCGCACCGCCCGCCGCCCCGCTCGCCTGATCGAGCACACGCGCCACGTCGTCGTCGGACAACGGCATACCGTCGATCCGGTCATGGCCGGCCGGGGTTTCATCCTCGCCGAGCAACTGCACCGCGCCGACGCAGTCCCGGCCAAGCGCGGCGAGCAGATCGAACGGCTCGGTCGTCGCCGTGCCGAACCGCGACGCAAGCCGGCGCCGAATGGCGTCGCTGTCGGGCAGCAGATTATCGAAGTAGTGATTGACGCGCTCGCCGCGCAACGGCGCATCACCGACGCCGAACGGCAGCGACAGCGACAGCGGGCGGCCTGCATCCGACTGTTTCCAGCCGGCGTCGTACAGCAGCTCCATGTCGCCGCGCGCGGGAATCCGCCAGATTCCGACCCGCACGCCATTGGCCCAGATCGATAGCGCGCGGCTGTGCGATTTGCGTCCCACCGATTACCACTCGACGTTGGCAGCGTCGCGCCCGTCCTTCGTGCGGATGCTGAGCTCGAGACCGTACAGCGCGGTCAGTTCGAGCAACTGCTTGAGCGACAGGCTTTCGGTGCGGAGCGTTTCCAGCGACGACAGGCGCGATTGGCCGACGCCGATGCGCGCCGCCGCTTCGGCTTGCGTCAGCCCCTTGGCCTGACGCGCGGACGACAGGATTTCGCCCAGTTGAGCAGGGGTATTGACGATGAGATTCACGGCTGGAGTCCTGTATGCGATCCATGCAGTATATCTCTGACAGGCATAAACGCAAATTATCTCTGATAGAGATAAACGTAAAATATTCCTGTCAGAAATATTTCCACCCGCCAGTGCGTAGCTCCCCGGTCGTTGCACGCACGCCCATCCCGCTATCGCTCACCACCACCTGATAGTTTTTATCCGCTGGCGTGAATGATTTTGGCTTTGTCAGATAGATGACATCAAATCACTAAATGACAACGATCTAACAGCTCGATGACCTGCGCCTTCGCCCATACCGTCGAATCCCGCTTTGCCGAGCTGACGCCGACCGCGAAGCGCATCGCGAGCTACATGCTCGCGAACCTCGATCGGCTCGGCCTCGAAACCGCCGACCAGATCGCGCAGCAGACCGGCACCAGCGGCATTTCGGTCGGACGTTTCCTGCGCAGCGTCGGTTACCGCAATCTCGACGACCTGAAGCGCGAACTGCGCGGCGGCGGCGATCGCCCGTGGATGATCACCGACCGGCTCGACGAATACCGCCGCATCGCCGGCACGCCATCGGCCGAACGCAACGGCGGCAACGGCAGCGCTGGCAGCGCCGGCACGCTGGCGTCGTCGCTCGAACGCGAGCTCGACGCGATCCGCCACGTGTACCGCCTGGCCGAAGGCCCGGTGTTCGCGCAGGTCGCCGACCGGATCGCGCATGCCGACGCGGTGTTCATCCTCGGCATCCAGTCGACCCGCGGCATCAGCAACGCATTCAGCAGCTACCTCGAATACCTGCGCCCACGCGTGTTCTATTCCGACGGCCAGTCGGGCTCGTACGTCGATTCGCTGAACTCCGAATTCGAGCATCCGTACTGCATCGTCACCGATACGCGCGCGTATTCGCGCAGCGCGCGCCGCTATTGCCAGGCGGCCGCCGAACGCGGGCAGCCATTCGCGCTGGTGACCGACCTGTCGTGCCCGTGGGCGCGCGAATGGCCGGCCGATCTGCTGCAGGTGAAGACCGACGTCGGCCAGTTCTGGGATTCGCTCGCGCCGCTCACCTGCCTGTTCAACCTGCTGATCACGGCCGTGGTCGATCGCCTCGGCCCCGCGATCGACCGGCGCGTCGCGCGCAACCGCGAACTGCAGCGCACGTTCGACCAGTTTGAATCCTGAGCGAGCCCACCCTGCCGATGAACGATCACCGCCTCGTCGAAATCACGCCCGCCACGCATCGCGTCGAGATCGATCTCGTCTACGCGACCGACCGCAACCTGACCGGCAAGCCGATCTACCGCAACGCGCACTGCCTGCTGCTCGAGCCCGCCGAAGCCGCATTGCGCCGCGCGGTGGAGGTCGCCGCGCAGGCCGGCGTCACGCTGCGCCTCTACGACGCCTACCGGCCGCCGCAGGCGCAGCAGGTGCTGTGGGATTTCCTGCCCGATCCGAACTTCGTCGCCGACCTCGGCCGCGGCTCGAATCACAGCCGCGGCACCGCGCTCGACCTGACGCTCATCGGCGCGAACGGCGCGCCGCTCGACATGGGCACCGGCTTCGACGAGATGGTCGCCGCATCGGGCCACTTTCACGCGGGGCTGCCCGAGCACGTGCAACGCAACCGCCTGCTGCTGCTCGGCGTGATGCATGCGGCCGGCTTCGCGCACATCGACAGCGAATGGTGGCACTACGAACTGCCCGGCTCGCGCGCGTTGCCGCAGATCGACAATGCGGCGAGCGGCCCGTGGCGCCTGATGTAACGACGATCCACGCCTCCTTTTTCATGCACGTCCACGTTCAACGACTCAAACGACAGATGGAGAAGCGCACATGACATTCCCGACCTCCCGGCTCGTCGCGGCGCTGGCCGCCGCGTCCGTATTCGCCGCCGTTCCGCTTGCCGCCGCGCATGCGGAAACGCCGAAGGACATGTTCGTGATGGCCACGCTGCTCGACGAATTCACGACGCTCGATCCGGGCGAGATCTACGAGCTGGTGCCGGAGGAATACGTCGCGAACACGTACGACCGGCTCGTGCGCGTCGACCTGCGCGATCCGTCGAAATTCAACGGCGACGTCGCGCAGTCGTGGACCATGAGCCCCGACGGCCTGACCTATACGTTCAAGCTGCGCCCGGGCCTCAAGTTCCACTCGGGCAACCCGCTGACGGCCGACGACGTCGCGTGGTCGATCCAGCGCGCGGTGCTGCTCGACAAGGGGCCGGCCGCGGTGCTGACCGGCATCGGCCTCACGAAGGCGAACGTCGTCGCGAACGTGAAGAAGCTCGACGACGCGACGGTGTCGGTCACGACCGACCGCAAGTACGCGCCGACCTTCGTGCTGAACGTGCTCGGTTCGTGGCCCGCATCGGTGCTCGACAAGAAGTTGCTGCTGTCGCACCAGCAGGGCAACGACTTCGGCAACGGCTGGCTGAAAACCAACGAAGCGGGCTCCGGCGCCTACAGGCTGGTCAAGTGGACGGCCGGCGACAGCGTCGTGCTGCAGCGCTTCGACGGCTACCGGCTGCCGCTCGCGATGAAGCGCATCGTGCTGCGCCACGTGCCCGAAGCCGCGAGCCAGCGCCTGCTGCTGGAGAACGGCGACGTCGACGCGGCACGCGACCTGAGCCCCGACGATCTGGCGTCGGTCGTGAAGTCGGGCAAGGCGAAGGTAGCGGCCTCGCCGCAGGCGACGCTGCTGTATCTCGGCCTGAACACGAAGAACCCGACGCTCGCGAAACCCGACGTGCAGGAAGCGCTGAAATGGCTCGTCGACTATGCGGGGATCCAGGGCAACGTCGTGAAGACGACCTACAAGGTACACCAGACCTTCCTGCCCGAGGGCTTCCTCGGTGCGCTGAACACGAACCCGTACAAGCTCGACATCGCGAAGGCGAAGACGCTGCTCGCGAAGGCCGGCGTGCCCGGCGGCTTTTCGGTGACGATGGACGTGCGCAACGACTATCCGTACACGGAGATCGCACAGGCCGTGCAGGCGAACTTCGCGCAGGCCGGCATCAAGGTGCAGCTGATCCCCGGCGACAACAAGCAGACGCTCGCGAAATACCGCGCGCGCCAGCACGACATCTACATCGGCGAATGGTCGGCCGACTACATCGATCCGCACAGCAACGCGCAGGGTTTTGCGTGGAATCCGGACAACACCGACAAGTCGAGCTATAAAATGCTGGCCTGGCGCAACAGTTGGGACATCCCGCAACTGACGAAGGAAACCGACACCGCGCTCGCCGAACCGACCGCCGCGAAACGCGCGCAACTGTATCAGGCGATGCAGAAGGAAGTGCTCGCACGCTCGCCGTTCGTGATCATGTTCGAGAAAGTCGCGCAGGTCGCGACGCGGCCCGGCGTGAGCGGGCTCGAAGTCGGGCCGATCAACGATCTGGTGTCGTACCGCAACCTGAAGAAGCAATAAGATTCGCCTCATGTCGACTCCCGCCTCCTCCCTCGAAGCACTGCGCACGCTGCCCGCGCGGCGCCCGGCCGTGCGCTGGGCACTGCGCGTGCTGCGCTGGGCGCTCACGCTCGCCGTCACGTTCGCGGGGCTGCTCGCGCTGACGTTCGTGATCGGCCGCAAGGTGCCGATCGATCCCGTGCTCGCGATCCTCGGCGATCGCGCGTCGGCCGAGGCGTACGCGGCCGAGCGCATCGCGCTCGGGCTCGACAAGCCGCTCGTCACGCAATTCCTGATCTATGCGCGCGACGTGCTGCACGGCAATCTCGGCGTGTCGCTGCTGACCGCGAACCCGGTGCTCGACGACATCAAGCGCGTGTTCCCGGCCACGCTCGAACTGGCGACCATCGCGACGCTGATCGGCATCGCGATCGGCGTGCCGCTCGGCGTCGCGGCCGCCGTGAAGCACAACCGCCCGATCGATCACATCGCGCGCTTCGTCGGGCTGATCGGCAATTCGGTCCCGGTGTTCTGGCTCGGGCTGATGGGGCTGCTGCTGTTCTATGCGCGGCTGCACTGGGTCGGCGGCCCCGGCCGGCTCGATCCCGTCTACGACGGCATGGTCGACCCGCGCACCGGCAGCCTGCTGCTCGACGCGGCGCTCGCGGGCGAGTGGGACGTCTTCCGCAACGCGGTGTCGCACATCGCGCTGCCGGCCGCGATCCTCGGCTACTACTCGGTCGCGTATCTCAGCCGCATGACGCGCTCGTTCATGCTCGACCAGCTGAACCAGGAATACATCGTCACCGCGCGCGCGAAGGGCCTGTCCGAGCGACGCGTGATCTGGCGGCATGCGTTCGGCAACATCGCGGTGCCGCTCCTGACCGTGATCGCGCTCACGTACAGCAACCTGCTGGAAGGCTCGGTGCTGACCGAGATCGTGTTCGCCTGGCCGGGGCTCGGCTCGTACCTGACCGGCGCGCTGCTGAACGCCGACATGAACGCGGTGCTCGGCGCGACGCTCGTGATCGGCGCGATGTTCATCACCGTCAACCTGCTGACCGACGCGCTGTACCGCGTGTTCGATCCGCGTGCGCGCTGAGGGCCGCTCCGACATGACCGCTTCCCCCCTGCTTCTTTCATCGTCCATGCCGAAGGTCGTCCAACCATGAGCGCCGAGCGTCTCTCCCTGCGCGCGTGGCTGCTGTCCGACGCGCCCGCGTCGCGCTCGCAGGCCGCATTCGGCCTCGCGTACCGGCGCTGGCGCCGGTTCGCCACGAATCCGCTCAACCTGTTCGGGCTCGCGATCCTGGTCGCGCTGATCGCGGTCGCGATCGTCGGCCCGCTGATCATGCCGCACGATCCGCTGCGCCAGGTGCTGTCCGACCGGCTGTTGCCGCCCGGCTCGCCGTCGCACTGGTTCGGCACCGACCAGCTCGGCCGCGACATCCTCTCGCGGCTGATCGCCGGGTCGCGCCTGACGCTCGGCATCGCGCTGCTGGTCGTCGTGATCGTCGTGCCGATCGGCCTGCTGATCGGCACCACGGCCGGCTATTGCGGCGGCTTCGTCGACAGCGTGCTGATGCGCATCACCGACATCGCGCTCGCATTCCCGAAGATCGTGCTCGCGCTCGCGTTCGCGGCCGCGCTCGGCCCCGGCGTGATCAACGCGGTCGTCGCGATCTCGATCACCGCGTGGCCCGCGTATGCGCGGCTCGCGCGCGCCGAAACGATCCGCATCGCGCAGGCCGACTACATCCACGCGGCGCGGCTGCAAGGCGCGTCGGGCCCGCGCATCCTGCTGCGCTACATCATGCCGCTGTGCATGTCGTCGGTGATCGTGCGCGCGACGCTCGACATGGCCGGCATCATCCTGACCGTCGCGGGCCTCGGCTTTCTCGGCCTCGGCGCGCAGCCGCCGAGCCCCGAGTGGGGCTTCATGGTCGCGTCGGGCCGCAACGTGCTGCTCGACGCGTGGTGGGTCGCGACGCTGCCCGGCATCGCGATCCTGCTCGTGAGCCTCGCGTTCAACCTGCTCGGCGACGGGCTGCGCGACGTCTTCGATCCCCGCCATGGAGCGTGACATGCCGATGCATTCCACCGCCGCGCCGGCACCGCTCTGCGAGATCGACGGGCTGAAGATCGGTTTCCGCGGGCACGACGGCAACGTCACCGACGCCGTGCGCGACCTGTCGCTGACGCTCGCGCCGGGCGAGCGGCTCGGCATCGTCGGCGAATCGGGCTCCGGCAAGTCGCTGACCGGCCGCGCGCTGCTCGGCCTGCTGCCCGACGCCGCGCGCTGGTCGGCGCGCACGATGCGCTTCGCGGGCCACGACCTGCTCGCGATGTCGCCGCGCGAGCGCCGGCGGCTGTGCGGCAGCCAGATGGGCATGATCCTGCAGGACCCGAAATATTCGCTGAACCCGGTGATGACGGTCGCGAAGCAGATGGGCGAGGCGTTCCGGCTGCACGAGCCGGGCCTGCGCGGCCGTGCACTGCGCGAGCGGATCGTCGACGCGCTCGCGGCCGTGCAGATCCGCGACCCGGCGCGCGTCGCCGATGCGTATCCGCACGAGTTGTCGGGCGGCATGGGCCAGCGCGTGATGATCGCGATGATGGTGTCGACCGGCCCGCGCCTCTTGATCGCCGACGAGCCGACCTCCGCGCTCGACGTCGCGGTGTCGATGCAGGTGCTCGCGGTGCTCGACGCGATGATCGCGCGGCACGGCACGGGCCTGATGTTCATCAGCCACGACCTGCCGCTCGTGATGTCGTTCTGCGACCGCGTCGCGGTGATGTATGCGGGCCGCGTGGTCGAGACCTGCGCCGCGCGCGACCTGCGCGACGCCACGCATCCCTACACGCGCGGGCTGCTCGCGGCGAACCCGCCGCTCGCGGACCCGCCCGACGAACTGCCGGTGCTGCGGCGTGACCCGGCATGGCTCGAGCCCGCGCCGCCGGCCGCCGCGAGAACCGATCGACAGGAGGCCGCACGATGATCGACGTCGATCATGCATCGATCCGTTTCCCGACCCGCACGGGTCACGTCGACGCCGTGCGCGACGCGAGCTTCGCGGTGCGCGACGGCGAAGTGTTCGGGCTGGTCGGCGAATCGGGCTCCGGCAAGTCGACGCTGCTGCGGGCGCTGACGGGCCTCGTGCCGCTCGCGTCCGGCAGCCTGTCGATCGACGGCCGCCCGGTGGGCGGCACGCCCGATCGCGCGTTCCGCCGCCACGTGCAGATGGTGTTCCAGGATCCGTATGCATCGCTGCATCCGCGCTTCACCGTCGACCAGACGCTGCGCGAGCCGCTGTCGATCCATGCGATCGGCGACGCCGATGCGCGGATCGCCCGCGCGCTGTCCGAAGTCGGCCTCGGCCCGGCGTTCCGCTTCCGCTATCCGCACCAGTTGTCCGGCGGCCAGCGGCAGCGCGTCGCGATCGCCCGCGCGCTGATCGTCGAGCCGCGCGTGCTGCTGCTCGACGAGCCGACGTCCGCGCTCGACGTGTCGGTGCAGGCCGAGATCCTGAACCTGTTGCGCCGCCTGCATCGCGAACGCAACCTGACGATGATCCTCGTCAGCCACAACCTCGCGGTGATCGGCTTCCTGTGCCAGCGCGTCGCGGTGATGCAGCACGGCGAGATCGTCGAGCAGCTGCGGATCGAGGACGTGCGCGCCGGACGGGTCGCTCGCGACTACACGCGCACGCTGCTGAATGCGACCGAAGGCTACCGCCGTCTCGACCCGGTGGTCGACGCGCCTGCCTCGTGACATCCGCCGGACGCGAACGCATGCGATACTGCGCACGCCACGCGCCGGCTTGCCGCCGCATGGAACCCTTGCGTACCGCACGGGTCAACTTCCTTTCGTCAACAGCTCAATCGCAATAGGGAGGCGTTCATGCTGCAATTCATCGAAACCCTGGTCGTCGGGCTCATCGTCGGCCTCCTCGCCCGCGCGTTCAAGCCGGGCGACGACAAGATGGGCATCCTGATGACCATCGTGCTCGGCGTCGTCGGCTCACTGGTGGCCGGCTATGTCGGCCGCGCCGCCGGCTGGTATGCGCCGGGCCAGGGCGCCGGCTGGATCGCGTCGATCATCGGTGCGATCGTGCTGCTCGTCGTCGTGGGTGCGATCCGCAAGCGCACGAGCTGAACACCGCGCGCCCCACACCAGCGCAAAACGGCCGCTCGATCATGAGCGGCCGTTTTGCTTTCCGGACGACGCTAACCGTTGCCGGCGCAACGGTTACCGCGATCGTTCGTCATGCGATCTTGTCCCATCCGGCGTTTCCCCACCTTGCGGATGCGCAGATCCGGCCTACATTGGTTGAAGCACTGCGCGGTCATTTGCTTATTACCTATATTTTCGTTTTTTGATTCAAGAGGTCCGATGGTTTTGCCGTTTACGCAGATAGCATCGCAGCGTTGACGGACTGCCACCCGAGCGGCCCCGCTGCGACGCGCTTCCTCTCTGGAGCCTGTCATGAAGCATCGCGTGTTCGCCTCGTTCGCCCTGGCTGCCTCGCTTCTGGCCTCGTCCTCGTCATTCGCCGCCGGCGCGTCCGGCATCATCTACTTTTCCGGCATGATCGTCGAGCCGCCCTGCTCGTTCGCGCTCGACACGACCAACGCGGTCCGGGCACACGTGCGCCCCGACTGCCCGCGTCCGGCCGCCGGCCAGATCGCGTTCGTCGACGCGGCGACCCAGCGCTCGCTGAAGACCGCGCTCTTTACGCAAGCCTCCCGCGCAATCGTTTTACCTGACCGTCCGGGCAACGACCATGCACCTATGATCGCCGTCGTGACCTACCAGTAAAGCTCGCCGCGGCGCCGCGCGTCAGTCGCGGTGACGCGCGATCCAGTCGCTGAACGCGCGGATCTTCTGCTGGCTGCCGAGGTTCTCGGGGTAGACGAAGAAGTAGCGTGCGCCCGTTTCGAGCACGATGTCGAACGGCCGTTCGAGCCGGCGTGCGCTCACGTCGTCGTCGACGAGCGTCACGTCGCCGATCGCGACGCCGAAGCCCTGCATCGCCGCGTTCGTCGCAAGATCGAGCGTGTCGAACGTCGGCCCGCGCGCGGGATCGACGCCGCGCTCGCCCGCATGGTCGAGCCATGCACGCCAGTCGCGGTGGTCGCGCGTCGGGTGCAGCAGCGTGTGATGCGCGAGATCGCCGACCGCGCCGAGCGGCGACGTCTGCCGCAACTCGGGCGCGCAAACGGGTGTCAGCCGCTCGTCGAACAGCGGCAGCGCGACGACGCCCGGGCCCGGCGACGTCCCGTAGACGATCGCCGCGTCGAACGGCTCGCTCGAGAAATCGACGACGTGCTGCCACGTGGTCGTGATCTGCACGTGGAGATCGGGATGTTCGCCCTGGAAGCGCATGATGCGCGGCAGCATCCAGCGCATCACGCAGGTCGGCACCTTCAGCGCGAGATCGGTGCGCTGCCGCGTGAGCTTCATCGAGATGTCCTCGATCCGCGCGAAGCTCTCGTCGACCACCGGCAGCAACTGCTCGCCTTCGGCCGTCAGCGTGAGGCCCTTCGCATGCCGCCTGAACAGCGGAAAACCGTAATGCGCCTCGAGCGTCTGGATCTGGCGGCTCACCGCACCCTGCGTGATGCACAGCTGCTCGGCCGCGCGCGTGAAGCTGCGGTGGCGAGCCACCGTCGAGAAGATCTGCAGCGCGTGCAGGGGCGGAAGTCGGCGCATGGCGAACGGGAAACGGAAAACGGCGCGGAAGGACCGCGCGCCGACGCCGGCGCGCGCTGACCGACACGATAAGCCAAACGCCGGCTTTGCGCGAGACGCCGGGTACTCAGGCCGTCGCGGTGAGCGCGCCCGCCGCGATGCGCGCCGCCGAGGCGACGACGTCCGCGCGCGCCGCGGCATCGGCCTGCGGCTGCGTGAACGACACGGCCATCACGATCGGTGCGCGCGCCGGCGGCCACAGCACCGCGACGTCGGTCGTCGTGCCGAAGCCGCCGGTCCCGGCCTTGTCCGCGACGCGCCAGCCGGGCGGCACGCCCGCCGCGATGCCGGTCGCGCCGCGCGCGCCGCCGACCATCCACTCCGTCAGTTGCGCGCGCTGCGGTTCGCGCAGCGCGTCGCCGAGCAACAGCCGCTGCAGCGTGTCGACCATCGCGACCGGCGTCGACGTGTCGCGCTCGTCGCCGGGCGCGGCCTTGTTCAGTTCGGGTTCCCAGTGATCGAGGCGGAAGGTGGTGTCGCCGCTTTCGCGCGCGAACGCGGTGACGGCCTGCGGGCCGCCGAGCACGCCCATCAGCAGGTTGCCCGCGCCCTTGTCGCCCGACTGCAGCATTGCGGCGCACAGCTGCGCGATCGTCATGCCGGTGTCGACGTGGCTCTCCGTAATCGGCGAGCCGGACACGATTTCATAGCGGCGATACAGGATGCGACGCGGCAGCAGCGATGCGTCGAGCGCACCGCGCGCGAGCATCGCGGCGGCCGCCATCACCGCATACGTACCGCACAGCGGGAAGCGTTCGCGTGCGTGATGCGCGATGCGTACGCCGTTCGACGTATCGAGCGCGGCGACGCCGAGCCGCCCGTTCGAGGCCTTTTCGAGCGCGGCGAGTTCGGCTTGTGCGGTGTGGGCGCGCCCCTGGTCGGCGACCGGCGCGGACGTGCACGCGGCAACGAACGGCGCGGCAACGGCGGCAAGCAACAGCGAGCGGCGTGTCGGAGAGTGTTCCATGAATGAGGTCTGTTCTGTCGGAAACGGTGGCTCGAAGCAACGCGGCCGCGCATCCGCGACGCGCGACCGTTCACGCCGACGGCCGGCCCGCGACGGCATTCGCCGCGCATCCCCGAAAGACGCCCGTCGGCCCCGCACGATGGCGGGATTCGCATGAACAGACCCTAGCGTAGCAGCGACCGCCGTCGCGTTCCAGCGAAACGGCCCCGCTTCATCCTTGCGACGAAGGCAGGTACGGCATCGGATTCACCGGCTTGCCGTCGCGTCGCACCTCGAACAGCAGCGCGACGCGCGAGTTGTCGAGATCGCCCATCTCGGCGATCGCATCGCCCTGATGCACGATGTCGCCCGTCTTCACGAGCAGCTTGCGGTTGTGCGCATAGGCGGTCAGGAAATCCGCGTTGTGCTGGACGATGATCAGGCTGCCGTAATCGTTCAGACCGGTGCCCGCGTACATCACGCGGCCGTCGGCCGCGGCGCGAACCGGGTCGCCCGGCCGGCCGGCGATCTGGATGCCGCGATTCTGGCCGGGCCGGAACCCGTCGACGATCTTGCCGGTTGCCGGCCACTTGAGCGCGACGCCGCCCGCATGGCGACGGGTTTCCTTGACGACCTGACGGTCGCTCGCGCTCGATGCGCCGGCCTGCGAAGTGGCTTGCGCGGTTGTCTGCGAATTGCCCTGACTACCCGCCGCGCCATTGCTCGCGACGGCCTGCGTGGCGGCCGCTCCCGCGGGCGGCAACGGCTGCTGCCTGACGATGCGCAGTACCTGCCCCCTGCGCAGCCTGCCGTTCGCGGCCAGCTTGTTCCAGGTGCGCAAGTCGGCCACGCTGCAATCGTTCGCGGAAGCGATGCCCGTCAGCGTGTCGCCGCGTTTCACGACGTACTTCTGCGCGACGAGAATCGGCGCGGGCGGCATCGCGGCGGCCGACGGCGCGGCAGGCGGGCTCGAATCAGCGGGTTTTCCCGCCAGCGTGTCGCTCGGCGGAACGGACTGCGGACTTGCACAACCGGCCATGACGAGCACGGCGGCCAGGCCCGACAGCCACGCCGCCTTGCGGTGAATCTCGCGCGTTTTCATGGACGATCCGACTCCGGTTTGACAATCTTTCAAGCATCTCAAAAACGGAACGGCCGACGTGTAACCGGATGCAAACAATGATGACAAACGATCACGGACCGGATGCCGGCCGGCATTCGCTACCGGTAATACGGTCCGATCCGGAAAAACTTGATGGTGTTTTCGCAGAAAAACGGAAGAATTTTCGTCGCAAAAAACTATGGCTCATTTATTTCAATAGACATGCACCACGACGTTCATCGCCACCACGCGACAAGTTCGGCACCGGCCCACGCGACGCCGATGCACAGGAACAGCAGATGCAGCGCGATCTTGAACGACACGCCCCATGACGAATCGATCTGCATGACAGGCTCCCGGTTGATGTGCGTCCATGATCGACCATCGATCGCGCCCCGAAAATGCGGAAGCGGCGAACCGGGTCTCAGGCCAGCCCTGAGACCGGCGCCGCGGTTCCTGCTAACTTATCGGCCATTCCCCACCCATCGCTCCGCCCATCATGCGCTTCGACCTGACCGACCTGCGGCTCTTCCTGAACATCTGCGAAGCCGGCACGATCACGAGCGGCGCCGAGCGGACACACATCACGCTGCAGGCCGCGAGCGAGCGCATTCGCGGAATGGAGGACGAGCTCGGCGTGCCGCTGCTGCACCGGACCAAGTCGGGCGCACAGGCCACCGATGCGGGCCGTGCGCTCGAACACCACGCGCGCACCGTGCTGCAGCAGATCGATCACATGCGCGGCGAACTGCAGCAATACGGCCAGGGACTGCGCGGCCATATCCGGCTGCTGTGCAACACCGCGTCGCTGAGCGAATACCTGCCCGACGCGCTGGCCGATTACCTGCCGCGCCATCCGAAGCTGTCGATCAGCGTCGAGGAGCGCTCAAGCCAGGAGATCGTCCATGCGATCCGCAACAAGACGGCCGAGGTCGGCATCGTCGCCGATTCGGTCGGACTCGGCGGGCTCGAGCAGAAGCCGTTCCGCGAAGACTGGCTGATCGTCGTCGTGCCGGTCGCGCATCCGCTCGCGTCGCGCGACAAGGTCGCGTTCGACGACATCGCCGGCGAGGACTTCATCGGCCTCACCGACGGCAGCGCGCTGCAGGTGCATCTCGCCGACCAGGCGCGCGCGCTCGGCAGGCGGATCCGCTATCGCGTGCAGTTGAAGAGCTTCGACGCGATCTGCCGCGTGATCGCGAGCGGCGTGGGCATCGGCATCGTGTCGCGGCATGCGGCCGAGCGCGCGATGCAGACGATGGACGTGCGGCTCGTCGAGTTGTCCGATCCGTGGAGCCACCGGAAACTGACGCTCTGCGCGCGATCGTTCGACGCGCTGCCGAAGTACACGCGCGAGTTCGTCGCGTTCCTGTCCGGCGACGCCCCGCCGCAATGACGCGCGTCGCGTTCGACCTGCCCCATCGACTGACGGAGACATGACCATGACCGACACCGATCTCGCCACCCGCTATCGCGCGTATATCGACTGCCTGAACCGGCAGGACTGGTCGTCGCTCGGCGAGTACGTGTCCGACGACGTGATCCACAACGACCGGCCGCTCGGCCTCGCCGGTTACCGCGCGATGCTGGAACAGGACTTCCGCGACATTCCCGATCTCCGCTTCGACATCCGGCTGCTCGCGTGCGAGCCGCCGCACGTCGCGTGCCGCCTTCGCTTCGCGTGTGCGCCGAAGGGAACGTTCATGGGGCTCGCCGTCGACGGCCGCAAGGTCACGTTCGCCGAGAACGTGTTCTACGAATTTCACGAAGGCAAGATCCGCCAGGTGTGGTCGGTGATCGACAAGGCGGCGATCGAGCAGCAGCTGTAGCGCCGTCGAAACGGCGGGGCGGCGCGCACGGCGGGCGGTGGCTGACAGCCCGCGGTGGCAGGTCGAACGCACCTCGATCCTTATGGATAACGTTTTCTTTCAGAAGGCGTCGGAGGCCCGCCTCCATCCGATGCGCTCGCCCGCCGCTTCAAAGCCCTTCGCGCGTGCAATGACAGCCCAGCCACCGAGAAAAATCCCCGAGATTTTCGCGTAATTCCGATTTACCCTCCGCACCATTCCCTCCCGCCATTCGGGTTTCTACCGGCGCATCCGATGTGAAAGTTCATTGACATCGCGTCGATCGATGCCTAAATTTGGAAAACGTTTTCCATTACTGGAGCGCGACGCCGATGACGGCCCGCGCAGGGGGAACGCTTGCGTGCTCGATTTGTGATTCAGGCCGTCCGTCTTCAGGGATCAGGGTTGCAAGGCGGAGGCCGGGTACGGGCATCGTGCGCCGCATCGGCTACATGTGCCCGGCCTTCACCACTATTCAAAACTGGAGACACCATGCATCCGCGCAGCAGATTCACGCTCGGCGCCGCGCTCGGCGCCCTTTCCGTCGTGTTCGTCAGCGCCTGCGGCGGCAACGACGTGACCGATACGCCGCAGCCACCTCCTTCGTCCAGCACGCCCGCGCTCGCGGCGAACTCGCTGCAGGCGCTCGTCTACGGCGCGCCCGACACCAGCGTGCCGGCCGGCACGAACATCCCGGTCACGATGATGGGCCAGATGCGCGCGCTGTTCGACCTGATCCGGAAATCGCCCGATTTCACGCAGGTCGTGATGGATCTCGGCGACGGCACGCCCGTCCACGTGCTCGACACGAATACCGGCGACAAATTCCTGCCCGGCAAGCTCGCGCTCGGCCTGTCGTACATCCTGATCGACATGAAGTCGAAGAACGACCCGCAATACGCAAGCTACCTCGCGACGTACCAGGCGATCACGACCGCGATGATGGCGCAGTCGGGCGGCAACTACACGTATGCGAACACGTCGTGGGGCGAGTACTACTACCTCGTCGCGCTGAACAACCTGAAGGCGCACGGGATGCTCAACGAAGTCTTCAGCGACGCGATGCTCGCGACGCTGCAGCAGCGGCTCACCTTCTGCGACATGTTCGGCCCCGATGCAAGCGGCAAGACCAGCACGTGCCCGGCCGCCGGCACGCCGATCGACATCGCGTCGCTCAACACCGCGCAGAACTACTATGCGGTGTCCTACGGCATTGCCGGGCTGCGCCAGAAGCTCGGCTGGAGCAGCCCGTCGTTCGCATCGAAGACCGACCCGGCGGTCGCGACGATGAACGCGCGCGACGCACTGCTGTACACGCTGACGAACCACATTCGCAACGACTCGTCGGGCGGGTTCTCCGACGAAGCATCGAACACGCACACGACCTACTACGACCAGGCGCGCTTCGACCGCTACAGCACGCTGCTGATCGGCGAAGTGGTCGAGCGCACGTTCGAGATGGGCAACGAAGCGAACCTCACGCCGGAGCTGAAGGGCTATCTGCGCAAATCGGTCGACCTGATCCTGCCGCAGCTGAACCCCGACGGCCAGGGCTTCAACTACGGCCGCTCGATCGGCCCGTACGGCGATTCCGCGTTCATGGAGGTGCTGACGGCCGCGGCCAATGCCGGCGTGCTGACCGACCGGGAGAAACAGGTTGCGTACGCATTCATCTACCAGGCCGCGCGTCGTTTCGACACGTACTGGTACGATCCGTCGCTGCCGACGCCGTCGGTGAACATGTGGGTCAAGGGTCGCGGCACCGACACGTATCGCGGCAAGCCGCGCGTGATGGGCGAAAACTTCAGCCTGTTGCACCAGTACCTGTACGTGAACGCGTGGTGGAACAAGCTCGGCTTCGGCGGCCAGGCGCCGATGGCCGATGCCGACTACCGCGCGTGGCTCGACGCGCTGCCGCGCTACACGCTCACCTGGTACAACCAGCCGGGCGATGCCGCGCATCCGTACAGCGCCGCGCTGCTCACCGTGCGCGACGGCCGTCGCGTGATCAACCTGAATCTCAGCCAGGCGCCCGACTACAACTCGTACACGCCGTATTACCCGGTGCCGTTCTCCGACAAGCTGATCTACGGCACGACCGACCTCGGCTATGCGCTGCTGGTGCCGCAGGTGACGTACAACGCGAAGACCTACATTCCGGTCACGTACTACAGGAACCTGAACGTGCAGGAAAGCAACGGCCAGGTGATCGTGTCGTTCGATACGACGAAGTTCCGGCTCGCGTCGAAGAACGCCGCGTACACGACGGATCTCGACCTGCAGGTGCACACGGTGCTGACCTTCGCGCACGGCTCGGTCTCGCGCAGCGATACGCTGAGCTCGGGCACGCTCGCGGGCAACCTCGCGGTCGAGACGGATTTCACGTCGTTCGCGGATTTCGCGTCGACGCAGGCCAATGGCGACGGCGTGTCGGTGACGTACGCGAACAGCGCCGCGACCGGCTATGCGGCATCCGGGTTCGACACCTGCGCGCTGTCCGCCTTCGACACGGTGAACGGCGCGACGAATCCGTTGTCGACGACGCCGATCGGGCAACTGCATTCGAACTTCGCGTGCACGACGAAGCCGTTCGCACTCGGCGCAGGCGCGACCCGCACGGTCGGATGGACGCTGAAGTACGCCGATCCGGCGTGAGCGGGGCAAGCACCATCCCGTGACCGTTCCCGAAGCCGGTTGCCGAAACCGGCTTCGGGATCATTCAGCATCCGGGCGCGCGCTCACCACCACCCCGACCCCGCCATATACGCGCCGAGCGCGATCAGCCCGACGAAGAAGCAGCGCTTGAACGTCTTCTCGCTCATCACGCGCCGCGCATATTGCCCGCCGGCCATCCCCGCCAGCGCGGGCACGAGCGCGAGCGCCGACACGCCGAGATCGACCGTCTGCAGTGCGCCCGTCACGCGCAATTGCAGGCCGAGCACGATCGTCGACGCGGTAAACGACAGCCCGAGCGCCTGGATCAGATCGTCCTTCGACAACCGCAGCGCCTGCAGGTACGGCACCGCCGGTACGACGAACACGCCGGTGGCGGCCGTCACGACGCCCGTCAGGTAGCCGACCACGGCCGACAGCCATTTTTCGTGGCGCCCCGGCGCGGGCAGCCGCGCGGCCGCCAGCCCCCACAGCCCGTAAAGCACCAGCACCACGCCGAGCGCCGCGTGCGTCCACGTGCTGCCGGCCGCGAGCGCCGGCAACCCGCCCGTCAGCGTACCGACCGTCAGGCCCGCGAGCAGCGGCCACAGCCGGCGCAGCAGCGCGCCGAACGACGGACCGAGCCACAACTGCCACACGTTGGTGATGAACGACGGCACGAGCAGCAGGCTCGCCGCGGCCGACGGCGGCATCGCGAGCGTCAGCAGCCCCATCGCGATCGTCGGCAGCCCGAGCCCGATCATGCCCTTCACCGCGCCGGCCAGCAGGAAGACCAGCACGATGATCGTCAGCGTATGAATTTGCATGGCAGGCATTCCGTCCGTCGAGTACGGCGCCGATGGTGCCTGCCCGCCATGCCGCCCGCCATCTGGTTTTGCCTGAGGCTGGCTCGGGCCCGCCCGTCGGGCCTGTCAGCCCGGCGATTCGACCCCGTGGATCACCCCCGGCCCTGCTCGCTGTCGAGGTGGGCCATTTGAGCGGCCGGATAACGCTCGCCGGCAGCCGCCCCGGCGGGAACCGCCGCTTCGATGCGGATGAGATCATCGACCGTTAGTTGCAATTCAGTCGCCAGCAAACCGTCCTGCAGTTGCGAGCGCTTGCGGGCGCCGACCAGCGGCACGATGTCGGTCCCGCGCGACAGCGCCCACGCGATCGCGACCTGCGCCGGATTGCTGCCTTTCTCGTCGGCGATCGCGCGTAGCGCGTCGACGAGCGCGAGGTTGTGCGCGAGGTTTTCGCCCTGGAAACGCGGGCTCGCCGCGCGGAAGTCGCGCTCGCCCTGCCGCGCCGCGGTCCAACGGCCGCCCAGCAGCCCGCGCGACAGCACGCCGTAGGCCGTCACGCCAATGCCGAGCTCGCGGCATACGGGCAGGATCTCGGCCTCGATCCCGCGCGACAACAACGAGTATTCGATCTGCAGGTCGGCAATCGGCGCGACGGCCGCCGCGCGGCGGATCGTGTCCGCGCCGGCTTCCGACAGCCCGATATGGCGCACGTAGCCGGCCTTCACGAGATCGGCGATCGCGCCGACCGTTTCCTCGATCGGCACCGCCGGATCGACGCGGGCCGGGCGATAGATGTCGAGGTAGTCGGTGCCGAGCCGCTTCAGCGAGTACGCGACGAAGTTCCGGATTGCCGCGGGCCGCGCGTCGTAGCCGGCAAACCCGCCGGCCGGATCGCGCAATGCGCCGAATTTCACGCTGATCCGCACCTGGTCGCGGGTGCGGCCGCGCAGCGCGTCGCGAATCAGCATCTCGTTGTCGCCCATGCCGTAGAAGTCGCCGGTATCGAGCATCGTGATCCCGTGGTCGAGCGCCGCGTGCAGCGTCGCGATGCTTTCGTCGCGGTCGGCCGGCCCGTAGAAATCCGACATCCCCATGCAGCCGAGTGCGATCGCCGATACCTGCGGGCCCGTGCGGCCCAGTTGACGCCTGTCCATGTCCGTTTCCTTCAAATGGTGAGTGGATGAAACGGATTCTGGACGCGCGACGCCGCGCGATAAACGCGAAACGCTCCACCAAACCATTCGACGCTGATTAACAATGGAGCCTGGTTTCCTCCCGCCAAGGTTCTCGTCCGCATGGATCATCTGCAAGCAATGCGCATCTTCGCGCGCGTCGCCCATCTCGGCAGCTTCACGAAGGCGGCCGAGCAACTCCAGTTGCCGCGCCCGACGGTCAGCAACGCCGTCCAGTATCTGGAAAAACACCTGAAGATCCGGCTGCTGCAACGCACGACGCGACGCGTCGCGCTGACCGCCGAGGGCGCGACCTACTACGAACGCTGCGTGCGGTTGCTGGCCGATCTCGACGACGCCGAAACGCTGTTCGAGGATGCCGGCGCGTCGCCGCGCGGCGTGATCCGCGTCGACCTGCCCGAACGGTTCGCGCTGAACCAGGTGATTCCGGCGCTGCCGGATTTCCACGCGCGCTACCCCGACCTGCGCGTCGCGATCAGCGCGACCGACCGCTTCGTCGATCTCGTCGCGGACGGCATCGACTGCGCGGTGCGGGTCGGCGCGCTGTCCGACACGTCGCTCGTCGCGCGGCGCGTCGGCGAGATGGCCCAGATCAATTGCGCGTCGCCCGCCTATCTCGCGCGCCACGGCACGCCGCGCTCGCCGGACGATCTGCCGGACCACGTCGCGGTCGGCTATTTCTCGAGCCGCACGGGCCGCGAGCTGGACTGGGAATATGCGGACATGGATTCAGGCGAGATGCATACGGTGAAGATGCACAGCGTCGTGTCGGTCAACAGTTCGCAAGCGTATCTCGCGTGCTGCCTCGCGGGCCTCGGGCTGATCCAGGCGCCGCGCGACGGGCTCGCGCCGCTGCTCGCCGACGGCTCGCTGGTCGAGGTGCTGCCGGAATGGCGTGCCGGGCCGCTGCCCGTATCGGTGGTGTTTCCGACCGGCCGGCATCTCGCGCCGCGCGTGCGGATCTTCGTCGACTGGCTCGCGGAAACGCTCGGCGGCCTGCGCCGGGCGGACTGACGACGGTCGTGCCGGGGGCCGTGCGCCCCGGCACGACACCCGGTCAGAACTTGTGACGGATCGCGGCGCGCACCGAGAACTGGTTCGCCGATGCCGACGGGCCATCCGTCCCGACGACATAGCCGCCGTCGGCCGCCGTGCCCGTCTTGTCGCCGGCCACCTTCTGCCATGCACCCTGCAGGTACACGTCGGTGCGCTTCGACAGGCTGTAGTCGGCCATCAGGCCGACCGTGTGGTACTTCGGCTTGAACGAGCCGGCCGCCGCATCGTACTTGCCGTCCGTGTACACGTACTGCGCGCCGAGATAGAAATCGGGCGTGAGCTGGTACTTGCCGTTGACCTCGAAATTCTGGAACTTCGTCGCGGTCAGCCCGAGGCCGGCGAACGTCGACGCCGGCAGGTAGACCGTCGATACCGGGTTCTTCACGTCGGTCTTCGTGTAGACGAAGCCGACCGTGGCCGGGCCGAACGTGTAGTTGACGCCGCCGCCGAAGATGCGCAGCCGGTCGGCGACGAAGTTCGCGTCGTCGGCCGCGATCGCGCCCGCGCTGCCGATGCCCGGGTTGTTCGCCTGCAGGTACGCGGCCGCGACCTGCAGCCCGGCCAGCGAATACTGCGCGCCGATGCTGTACTGGCGGTTGTTCGAGAAGCCCGTGCTGTTGCTGAAGCTGTACGTGCCGCCGAACGTCAGGCCGTTCCAGTCGGCGCTCGCGTACTTGACCGTGTTGTTGACGCGGAACGAGTTGTCCGTGTTGTCGTTGTCGAACGGGTGCGAGAACAGCGTGCCGCCCCAGTTGCCGTTCGCGGTCAGCGGCGCGAGATAGTCGACGACGGAATCGTACTGGCGGCCGAACGTCAGCGTACCGAAGCGCGATTCGGACAGCCCGACGAACGCCTGACGGCCGAACATGCGGCCGCCCTGGCCGAGCCGGCCGTTGTTCACGTCGAACCCGTTTTCCAGCGTGAAGATCGCCTTCAGCCCGCCGCCGAGATCCTCGCTGCCCTTCAGGCCCCACCGGCTGCCCTGCGCATACCCGCTCGCGAGCTGGTAATTCGTCTTTCCGACCCCATTGACGTTGACGTTGTTCGTGTAATTGAAGCCTTCGTCGATCAGGCCGTACAGCGTCACGCTGGTCTCGGCGAAGGCCGGCGCGGCGAAGGCAGCGAGCGCGGCGGCAAAAATGACGTGCTTCTTCATGACGGATCTCCGGAGCCGAGGGCCGGGCAGGCCGAGCGCCCGGCGAATGTTGGTCTGTTGTATGTGTGGCCCGCAGGGCGGACGACGCGGTGTGCGGCCGCGTGAGGACAAAATGGTGTCACGTCGGAAACCGTCCGTCCATCGGGTGCGGGTCGTCGCATGCAAAGCGTTGCGCTCGCCCAACTGCGCCGTTGCGCGGACAGCCTGACCGGGCTTATCGGCAGCGGCAGGCCGGACCGCCATCCGCGTAAACCCGGCAGGCGTCGCTTCGATGGCACAATGCGCATCCGTTCGCCATTTCTTCACGAAGTCATGCTTCACCCCGATTCATGCGCGGCGCGTGCCGGCCGTGCACGCGGCCCGCGCCGGAAGGCGCTCCGATGACCGCGCCGGCCCGGGCCGGCCGCTACGCCGAGCTCGATTTCTTCCGCGGCCTCGTGCTGCTCGTCATCGTCGTCGACCACATCGGCGGCAGCATCCTGTCGCGCGTCACGCTGCACGCGTACGCGCTGTGCGACGCGGCCGAGGTGTTCGTGTTCCTCGGCGGCTTCGCGACCGCCATTGCGTACAACTCGCTCGCCGAGCGGCACGACGAGGCCGCCGCGCGCCAGCGCTTCATCCGGCGGGCGTTCGAGATCTACCGCGCGTTCCTCGTGACGGCCGGCCTGATGCTGCTGATTACCGCCGCGCTGAATGCGTTCGCGATCGACGGCCCGAACATGCCGACCAACGATCTCGACGGGCTGCTGCACAAGCCGCTCGCCGCGCTGCGCGACATCCTGCTGTTCCGCCGCCAGCCGTACCTGGCGTCGGTGCTCCCGATGTACGCGTTCTTCGCGCTGCTCGTCCCGCTCGCGCTGCCGCTCGCCCGCACGCAGCCGTGGCTGATGCTCGCGTTCAGCGGATCGCTGTGGTACGCGGCGCCGCACGTCGCGCGCTTCTTGCCGACCGTCGAAGGCGCGCCGTGGGACTTCAACCCGTTCGCGTGGCAGTTCCTGTTCGTGCTCGGCGTGATCGCGCGCTGCCAGCCGGTCTACCAGACGCTCGCGCCCCGGCCGCAGGGCTGGCTGCTGACGGCCGCGTCGCTCGCGATCGTCGCGGCCGGCGCGTACTACCGGCTGCGCATCGAGCCGTTCCCGACCGATCCGTCGATCAAGCAGAATCTCGGCGCGCTGCGGCTCGTGAACTTCCTCGCGATCGCGTGGCTCGCCGCCAAGCTCGTGCACCTCGGCTGGATGAAGAAGGTCGCGCACGCGATGCCGTGGATCGGCACGATCGGCCGGCAGGGGCTGCTGTGCTTCGTCGCGGGCACCGGCATCTCGCTCGCGGTCGATTCGCTGCTCTACCAGGCGACCGAAGGCTATCTCGACGTGCCGCTCGGCCTGACCGCCGACGCCGTCGCGATGGGGCTGCTGTATCTCGTCGCCAAGCTCTACGGTCCGCTCGTCGCGCGGCTGCCGTTCCGTTCGCGGCCATGACGCGCCGCGCCGTCATGCGCCGCTGCTACGATAGCCGGCGCCTCCCCTGAAACGATTCGCCATGCGCCGACTCGCCCTTCCGTTCGCCCTCGCCCTGATCGCCGGCGCGATCGCCACCGCCCATGCCACGCCGCCGGCACCGGCGCCCGCGGCATCGCCCGCGCAGCCGCCGGCCGTCCAGACCGCGACGACCCCGTCGACCGCGCAAGAGCCGTCCGTCAATCCGGGCAGCAGCGTCGTGCTGCGCACGTTCCGCTCGGCGTCGCTGAAGCGCGACTGGTCGTACACGGTCTACCTGCCGCCCGGCTACAACCCGGAAGGCGCGCGCTACCCGGTGATGTACCTGCTGCACGGCAACGCGGGCAACGCGAACGACTGGGTCACGCAGGGCCGGCTGCAGGCCACCGCCGACACGCTGATCGAGCGCCACGACATCCCGCCCGTCGTGATCGTGATGCCGCAGGGCGGCACCGACTGGTACGTCGACCGCAAGGAGAAGATGCAGAGCGCGTTCCTCAACGACCTGCTGCCGGAAGTCGAAGCGCACTTCGCGGTGTCGAACCAGCGCGCGGGCCGCGCGATCGGCGGTGTGTCGATGGGCGGCTTCGGCGCGCTGCGCTTCTCGCTGCTCGAACCGGGGCTGTTCTGCGGCGCGATGCTGCTGAGCCCCGCGATCTATGCGAACGAGCCGCCGCTCAATTCCGCCGCGCGCTACGTCGGCGTGTTCGGCGATCGGCAGTTCGATTCACGCGTATGGCACGAGCTGAACTACCCGGCGCTGCTGCGCGGCTATTTCGCGCGCAGCTGGCGCGTGCCGATGTTCATCGCGGCCGGCGACGACGACCTGACGATCCAGGCGGAGTCGAGCGTGCTGTATACGCATTTGCGCCGCGCGCAGAATCCGGCCGAACTGCGCATCGTCGACGGCGGGCATACGTGGGACGTGTGGCGCGGGTTGCTCGGGCAGGGGCTGAGGTATGCGTTGGAGTGTGTGAAGTAAAACGGGGCTGAACGCGCCCGGGCACGGCGCCAGCACGTGCGCGATGCCGGCCGCCCCGCTTGCGTCACACCTCCGCCCCAATCGTCTTTGCCATCCTGAGCGCCAGCGCATACCCGGTCAGCGTCGGATTGACCACCGACGAACTCGGGTGCACG
Organism: Burkholderia sp. 9775_39; assembly: GCF_015712225.1. Lineage (NCBI taxonomy): Bacteria > Pseudomonadati > Pseudomonadota > Betaproteobacteria > Burkholderiales > Burkholderiaceae > Burkholderia > Burkholderia sp. 9775_39. The sequence goes on from NZ_JACCQC010000005.1 coordinate 236,894, forward strand.
GCCGTGCTCGCGATGAACAGGTTCGGATGATCGTGCGTCCGGCAATCGCGGTCGACGACCGAATCGGCCGGATCGTTGCCCATGATCGTGGTGCCCATGATGTGAGAACTCGGCACCCACGCATGGATGTCGTTCACGATCTCCGTCGCACCGAACACCTGCTGGAAATCGCGGTAATCGTCGAGCACTTGCGACGCCGCACGCAACGAATAGTCGTACACGTCGTAGTCGGTGCGCGGCGTCGGCAAACCGAGCGCATCCTTGCGATCGCCGAGCGTCACGCGGTTGCGCGGGTCGGGCAGGATCTCGACGTAGCTCGCGATCTTCAGATAGCGCGCCGCGTCGTGGCGGATCCGTGCATCGAGCGCGTCGCCGACGACACCTTGCGCGATCAGCCGCCGCGTGACGATCTCGTTCGGCACCGTGTTGTCGAGAAAATGCCGGATCGCGCCGTGTTCGCGACGAAACGCGCCGTCGCGCCGCGTGTTGATGCTGCCTTGCTGCGTCGGACCACGACCGGCCCACAACGGTTCGCGCGCGAGCATCGCGATCGCGCGGCCGGTGTGTCCCATCATGTTGCGGCCCACCTGGCCCGACGTGTTCGCGACATCCGACATCAGCAGCAGCTTCGGAATCTCGACACCGTGCGCCGCGAGCACGAAGGTCCGCGCGGTCAGGCGCGTGCTGTTGCCATCCGGCGTCATGTAGTGGATCGCGGCGATCTTGCGATTCTCGCCGCGCTCGATCTTGTAGACGACCGCATTCGTCAGCAGCCGCGCGCCCTGCGCGACGGCGCGCAGCACCGGACGATCGCCGGAGAATTGCGCGCCGATCGGGCAGATCGGCGCGCAGTTGTTGTTGCCGGCGCAGGTCGGCCGGCCCTCGTAGGGCCGCGTCGCGCGCGCGTTGGGCTCGTCGACGAAACGATGACCGATCGTCGCGACCTTTTCCGCGACCTGCTGCGTCAGGTACGACCATGGCTGCTGACGCATCGGGTAAGGCTTCGAGCGCGGCGGGAACGGCGCGCCGCCCTGCCCGCTCTGGTCGTCGGTGTCCGAGCCCGACACGCCGATCTGTTCTTCCGCGAGCTGGTACCACGGCTCGAGCTCGTCATAACCGATCGGCCAGTCGCGCCCCTGCCCGTACAGGCTGTGCAGCCGGAAATCGTTCGGCAGCATGCGCCACGTCGCGCCACCCCAGTGCCACGTCGTACCGCCGACGAGCCGCAGGAACGACGGCTTCTGCAACACCGGGCCGACACTGTCGATGTAGCGATCCGAATAGCGGCCGGTGGACGACTTCGGCGCCCACGGCAGATCCGGATACGGGCCGTTGTAGTCCGACTTGTTGCCGTAGTTGCGGAACGCGCGAACGAGCTCGGCCCGCTTCACGTCCGGCCCCGCCTCGATCACGATGACGGACTTGCGCTGCTGCGTCAGCGACTGCGCCACGGCGCCGCCCAGGATGCCCGCGCCGATGACGATAACGTCCGCGTCATAGGAACTGCTCATGATTTCGATCCTCGTTCGAAGGCGGCTCAGCCGGCGTCGGCGGCCGGGCGTGCGGTCCAGTACTCGGGGCGCGCGCGGATGTAGGTTGGAATGACCGTGACGTCGGAGGTCGGCTCGAACATCAGCGCGGTTTCGTAGCCGACCATGCGCGCCTGCCCGCCGTGACCGACGCTGCCGGTGTAGAAGGCTTCGATGATGGCCAGCGCCGTCGCGCGCAATTCGGGGGCGGCGACGCCCAGCGTGCGCACGAACCTATCGACCGGCTGCGTGCCCGTGCCGATCGCGACGGCCAGCGCGCGCAGCCGTGCGGGGAATTCGCGGTCCTGCTCGACGAGGCCGTCGTAGACCGACTGCACGTAGCGCGACGGCAGCGCCGAACGGCGCGTCAAGTACGCGGCCGCCCCGGCAAAGTCCCGCAGCGGCACGGCCTGCGGCGCGGTGGCCGCACGCGCGATCAGCATGCCGGCCGGCAACGCGGCGGCAAGCGCCGCACCGGCCGACAGCTTCACGAGCCGGCGGCGCTGCACATCCGGTGCGCCGCTCACATCGAAATCGTTCATCGCGTGCCTCTCCTGTCAGTGGGCGGGCGCCGTGCGAATCTTCGCGACCTCGGCCGCGCTCACGCGGGCCCGGCCGTTGCCGAATCGTTCGCTCAGGTAGTTCACCAGCGTCACCACTTCGTCATCGTCGAGTTCGGTCTGGAACGCCGGCATGAAATAGTGCGTGGCGCCGTTGTTCACGCTCGCGCCATGCATGACGACCTGCAGCAGGTTCGACGCGGTGGCGGTGCCGACCGCGCTGTTGGCGAACAGCGACGGGAAGAAACCGTCCGTCGTGCCGGCGCCCGTCATCCCGTGGCAGCTCGCGCAATGATCGAGGTAGAGCGACGCACCGGCCGGCGTCTGCCCGCCCGCGGCGGCCGCGGCGCGGATCGCGAGGTAGTCGTCGGCGGGACGCCCCTGGGTCGAACGCGGTGCGGTATCGGCGCCCTTCGCGGCGGGCACGGTCGACAGATACACGGCGATCGCGTTCAGATCGCGTGCGCTCATCCGGCTGAAGCTGTGCTCGACCGCCTCCGCCATCGGGCCCGCGGCCTGCGCCTTGCCCGGGACGTTGCCGGTACGCAGGTACTGGACGATCTGCGCGGTCGTCCACGTGCCGATGCCCGCGTCGCGATCGCGCGTGATGTTGAACGCCTGCCAGCCGGCGAGCGGCGCGCCGGCGAGATAACCGACGCCGGTTTCGTCGTACGCCAGCTCCTGCATCCCGATGCCGCGCGGCGTATGGCAGGTGCCGCAGTGCGCGGCGCCCTGCACGAGGTAGGCGCCGCGATTCCACTCGGCGTCCCGCCCGGGTTTCGGCACGTACGCGCCTTCGCGCAGATACAGCGCGTTCCAGATCTTCAGCGGCCAGCGTACGGTCAGCGGCCACGGGAAATCCGGCGCGCGGTTCGGCTGACGCACCGGCGCGACGCCCTGCATGAAATACGCGTACAGGTTCGCGATGTCGTCGTCGCTGAACTTCGTGTACGACGGGTACGGCATCGCCGGGTACAGGTTGCCGCCGTCGCGCCGCAGCCCCTTGCGCAGCACGTTCGCGAAGTCCTGCTCCGAGTAGCGGCCGATCCCCGTTTGCCGGTCCGGCGTGATGTTGGTCGAGTAGATGTTGCCCATCGGCAGCGGCATCGCGAGACCGCCCGCGAACGGCTGACCGCCCTGCACCGTATGGCACGCGACACAGTCGGCCGCGACGGCCAGCGCCTTGCCCGCGGCGACGCGATCGGCCGCCTGCCCGGCCGCCGACGCGGAGGTCGCGATGAGGAAAAGCACGACAAGGGCGGAAAGGCCGGGCAAACGCATGGAAATCGTTCCTGGAGGAATCCGGTGGAAAAAGCGGTTTCGGGCGCTTTTGCGATGCGGCCCTCTATTCATTCGAAGGCACCGACCGCTTGGCGTGGCCGCACTATATCATCTTCTGTATCGATACACTAAATCGATACAGACTTGCCATTCGGGTAATAATCAGCGAGTGCTCGATCAGCGCCGCGGGATCGATCGCGCTTTGCAAGCGTGCGCGAACCGGCGCGGCGCGCATTTCGACTACATTGCCGAAGTGGCGATGACATCGGTCATCGCCGGCCTCCCCTTACTCGACCCGCAGGAAACCCAGCCATGTCTGTCTCGAAGAAATTCGCCGCCGTCACGGGCGCCGGCTCCGGCATCGGCCGCGCCGCGGCCCTCGCGCTTGCCCAGGCCGGCTTCACCGTCGCGCTGCTCGGGCGCACGGAGGCGTCGTTACGCGAAACGCAGGACGCGATCCGCGCCGCCGACGGCGACGCGCAGGTGTTTCCGGTCGACGTCACCGACGAAGCGTCGGTCGACCACGCGTTTGCACGGATCGCGCAACAATTCGGCCGGCTCGATGTCCTGTTCAACAATGCCGGCCGCAACGCCCCGGTCGTTTCCCTCGATGAATACGAGCTCGACGTGTGGAACAGCGTCGTCGCGACGAACCTGACCGGGGTGTTTCTGTGCGCGCGGGCCGCATGGCGGATGATGAAAGCGCAGACGCCGCAGGGCGGCCGAATCATCAACAACGGCTCGATCTCGGCGCACGCGCCGCGCCCCGACACGATCGCGTACACGGCCACCAAGCACGCGGTGACCGGGATCACGAAGTCGCTGGCGCTGGACGGCCGCCGGTACAACATCGCATGCGGCCAGATCGACATCGGCAACGCCGCGACGTCGCTCACGGAACGGATGACGCAAGGCGTCCCGCAAGCGGACGGCAGCCTGGCGCCCGAAGCGCGGATGGACGTCGCGCATGTCGCGAACGCGATCGTGCAGATGGCGAATCTGCCGCTCGACACCAACATCCTCAACATGACGATCATGGCGACGGCGATGCCGTTCGTCGGTCGCGGATAGCGGGCGCCGAGGTCATACCGGGAGGCCTCGTCCACGAACGGATGCAATGCCTCCCGTCGCTCGATGCGCGTCACCGGTCGGGCCGGTGCAGCACGCCGCGCCGCGCGTGTTCCGTCAACGTATCTTCTTTTTCTCGCCGGTCGACGGCGGCTTACATACGACGAACCGACGACGGTCCTGCCCCTGAACGACATAGGCACGGCGCGGGTACGAAAGGATTGAGCGGCCCCGCAATAGAGCCAGATGGAATGCGAACGCGCGGCGTTACGCCCGCAGGATATCCTCGGCGACATGCTCGAACGGCACGCGCCCGTGGCGAAGTTCCACCGTTGCGTCGCTTTCGAAGCCGATATGGCCGTTGTTCAGCCCGCGATTCAGTTCGATGAAACCATCGATCGCGGCAGTCGAGAACGGGTTCATCGCGAGCACCCCGGCCCATGCGGACGGCTCGAGCGCCACCGGTCGCACCGGCCGATTCAGCACGCGCGCAAAGGCATCCGCGATGTCGGCCGGTGAATACGCGCTCGGCCCCGCCAGCCCGACCTTCCGGACACCGTTCCAGTCTTCCTGCAGCATTTCCGCCGCAACGCGGCCGATGTCTTCGGTCGCGACCATCGGGATCGCCCGTTCGACCGGCCCGAGCAGACTCGGCAGGATACCCTGCACGCGGACCGGCTCGACGACGCGCGCCCAGTTCTCCATGAAGTAGGCGGCCCGCAGGAACGCGACCGGTATGCCCAGTTCGGCCAACCGCTGCTCGGCCGTCCGGTTGGTCGCAATCACGCCGGTGCCGGCCGACCGGTCCGCGCCGACCGACGACAGCAACACGAGTTTCGGCAAGCCCGTCGCGCGAACCGCCGCGGCGACGGCACGCGCCGTCACGTCCGCGTGCCCGAACAGATTTTCCAGCGCATAGTTGGGCGGCTTGACCAGATACGCACCGCGCGCGCCGGCGAACGCCTGCATCAACGCAGCGGAATCGGCCAGATCGGCAACCACCACTTCCGCACCCAGCTCCGCCCAGCGCACCGCCTTCGCTCGATCGCGCACGACCACGCGAACCGGAACCCCTGCATCGATCAGCACCCGGGCGGCGACGGCCCCCGTGCGTCCTGTGACGCCCGTGACAACGTACATGTGTTCTCCCAATAGCCGCTCCACCGGTTGGAGCGATGGTTTCGATGATGTACGCTGACCTCACATAACTCAAATGCATACCGATCATGTCAAACATGCACGAAGCGGATTTACGGTCCGTCGATCTCAACCTGCTCAAGCTGCTCGACGCATTGCTCAAGGAACGCAGCGTCACGCGTGCCGGCATGCGGCTCGGCCTGACCCAGCCCGCTGCGAGCCGCGCGTTGGGCCGGCTGCGCACGCTGCTTCACGATCGTGTCGTCGTGCGCACGCCGAAGGGGCTGGAATTCACGCCGCGCGCGGCATCGCTTGCGCAGCGCGTGTCGCGTGTACTGACGGAAGCGGCAGGCATCGTCGCGCCTGCGGTGTTCGACCCGGCCACCGCGCGCGGACTGTTCTCGATCGCGAGCCTTGATCACATGGCGTTGACGCTGATTCCGGATGTGAATGCGCGGCTGGAACGAAGCGCGCCGGGACTGGATCTCGATGTTCCGCCGTCACGCAGCAATAACGTCGAACTCGTGACGGATGGCACCGCAGGTATCGCGCTCGGCGTATTCGACGACGATACGTTGCCCGCCGGCATCTATCGTCGAAAGCTCTATGACGACAATCTGGTCTGCATCGTGCGGAACGGGCATCCAGCACTGTCGGCGCGGCTGACACCGAAGCGTTTCGCCGCGCTGTCGCACGTGCTGGTGACGATCGGCGGCCGGGGTGGAGAACTCGTCGACGCAGCGCTCGCGCGGCAAGGGCTGCACCGGCGGATTGCAATGCGGCTACCGCATTTCCTGGTGGCGCCGATGGTGGTCGCGAAGAGCGACATGACGCTAGTGCTGCCGCAACGGTTGGCGCGGCATGTCGCGTTGTCGATGCCGGTCACGCTCGTGAAGTTGCCGGTCGAGGTGCCGTCTTTCTCGCCGTCGATGATCTGGCACGAACGCACACACGACGATCCCGCGCATGGTTGGCTGCGGCAGCAGATCGTGGAAGTTGCGCGGGAGATGGGGCGCTAGGTATGGCCTGCAGGCGTACGCGACGCATCGCGCTCGGCGCAACCCGCTTCTCTGTCACACATCCGGATCCGGAATCCGCGCCGACTGAATCACCACCAGCGTATCGCCCGCCTCGATCCGGCACGGCGGATCCTCGTAAAACGAATGAATCTTCCCGCAGCGGTCGAGCCCGACCACGATCGCGCCCGGCACGACGTTCGTCAGGCAGCCGATTTCATGCGGCAACGCCTCGCGCTCCAGCAGCGTCGCGCGCCCGCGCGTCGACAGCATGTCGTTCACGAACGGCACGATGTAGCGGCTATGGACCGCGTCCGCCAGCAACAGCGCGCCGATCTTCGTCGACGACACGATCACGTCCGCGCCGGCCTGCCGCAGTTGCCGCTGGTACAGGTTCTCCTGGATCCGCACGACGATCTTCGTATCGGGCGCGATGCTGCGCACCGACAGCGTCAACAGGATCGCGGTCGGATCGTCCGTCACCGAAATGATCACGGCCTTCGCCGCGCGCACCTGCGCCTGCTGCAGCAGATCCTCGTGCGCCGGATCGCCGAGCAATCCCGTCACGCCAAGCGACGTCGCCGCCTCGAGAGCCTGCTGCTGCGAATCGATCACGATGATCGTCGCCGGATCGACGCCGCTCTCCAGCAACTCGCGCACCGCGATCGACCCCGACAGGCCATAACCGCACACGACGATGTGATCGGACAGTTGCTTCTGCAGGCGTTTCATGCGGAATTCCTCGATGACGCGCTGGATCACGAACTGATACGCCGTGCCCAGGAAAATGAACCAGATGCCGATGCGGATCGGCACGATGAAGAACGCATCGAGCAGGCGCGCCCGCGCCGTGACGGGCACGATATCGCCATAGCCGACCGTCGCGACCGTAACCATCGTGAAGTACACGAGATCGGCCACGGTCATCGGCGTGCTCTTGGTCGAATCGCGCAGGCCGTCGCGATCGAGATACAGCACGAGGAACGCGAGCGTGCACAGCAGCACGACCGCACCGAGGCGGAACAGCAGCGTGCGCCGCGGCGAGGTCGCCGGGCGCGTGAACAGCGTGCGCGCACGCGGCGCCTGCCACGGATTGCGGGCGCGGCGCAAGCGCATGCGCAACGAGCGGCGCTGATCGGATGGCGTGGCCAACGGGGAATCTCCTGAAGGATGCGGGCTCGATTCTACGACGGGAACGCGTGCGCCCGGCCGTCACAGCATGCTGCGCGGCCGCACCATCGTGCCGTCGACGAAACGCCGTGCGCGAAACGCCGACAGGTCGAGCGACGGCGCGCCCGTGTCGATCCATTCGGCAAGCAGCCGGCCGACGATCGGCCCCATCGCGAAACCGTGACCGCAGAACCCCGTCGCGATCGCGAGCCCCGACGGCGTGCCGGGCGCATCGATCACCGGAATGCCGTCGGGCAGCACGTCGATCAGGCCGGCCCACGCCTCGACGATCTGCGCATCCTTCAACGCGGGAAAGATCGCCTTGAGCTTCGCGAGCGCACGCGGCGCATGCGCGCGATTCGGTTGCGGCTGCGGATCGCGCGGCTCGATCGGCCCGGTCGTGCCGTGGATGCGGGCGAGCACGTCGCGCCATGCGGATGCATTCAGGTGCAGCCGGAATTTGTCGCGCTGCGACCAGAACTCCGGCCAGAAGAGGCTCAATCCGCGCAGGTGGCCGAGCGTCAGATCGACGTCGACCTGCATGTCGTCGGCGAGATTGATCGCGCCGTTCTTGCGCTGCCGGATGCCGAGACCATGGCCCCACACGGTCGCCGCGGACACCGGCGCGACCACGTTGGTGCGCATGCAGGTGCCGCGCACGGCCTGCTGCGGCAGCCGGATGCCGACGCCGTCGAGCAGCCGGAAACTGGTCGCGCCGGCCGCGCAGATCACGCGCCGCGTGCGGATCGTGCCGCGTTCGGTCGCGACGCCGACGACCGCGCCGCCGGCCGTCTCGATCGCGGTGACGCCGCAGCCTTCGAAGAAACGCGCGCCGGCCTCGGTCGCGCGCGCCGCGAACGCGGCGGCCACGCGGCGCGGCTCGGCCTGCCCGTCGGTCGCCGTATACAAGCCGCCGAGGGTACGCGCCTGCGTCGACAGCCCGCTCACGCGTTCGTCGATCTGGGCGCGCGTCAGCGTGCGCGTGTCGAGCCCGTGCTCGCGCGCGACGGCGAGCCATGCCTGGAACGACGCCCAGTCGTCTTCGTTGTCGGCCAGGTACAGGCAGCCGCCCTGCCGCCATTCGAGATCGAAGCCGAGTTGTTGCTCCAGGCCTTCCCAGATTCGCATGCCGGCCATCATCAGCGGCACTTCGGCGGATTCGCGCCCCTGCTGGCGCACGAAGCCCCACGCGCGCGTCGATTGCTGGCCGGCGATGCGCGACTTGTCGAGCACGACGGCTTTCAGGCCACGCAGGCCGAGGTAGTAAGCGGCCGCGCAGCCCATGATGCCGGCGCCGGCGATCACGACGTCGGCCTCGACCGGAAACGCCGTAGCGGCGTGGCTCAATGCGTCGTGCAGCGGATAAGTGGTGGTCATTGTTTTCTGTCGGGTATCAATGCATGGCCGGCCAAGCTTATCGCGGCAACGTCGTCACATGAAGCGGGCGGCACGCGATCCGGACCCTGCCCCATCCCCACATCCAGGCTCGCCCGCCGACCGGCCCCGTTTTTTCGGCTTGACGATTCCGGTTCGGCACGAGATAAACTGTATATCCATACAGTGTCATCGCAGTAAAAATGATCCTCCCCCCATTCGATCCTCCCAAGCTGAACGACCTCACCGAATGGTGGACGCACTGCACCTACGCGGACGTGCAGCGCCTGATACTCGAAGTGCAGCACCTCCGCCTGACGCTGTGGGAATTGAAAGCCCACGTCGCGGACGCATCGCGCCGCATCCGCGTGCTCGATCCGGACATGCTCGCGCATGGGTCCGCGCTTCGGCGGCTCGGCTACCTGCTCGAAAAGGAAATCGAGCGCGCGAATCCGATCGGCCGCACGCGCGACGTGTATGCGCCGTTTTCGGACGAATGGCGTGCCCGCGCGGCACTGCGCAGCGCGTTGCGCGCGCAGCCCGAGCCGGCCGAGGCCGGCACGCTGCCGTGCACGATTCCGGAATTTCAGCGCATCACGTGGGCCGAGCTTCGCGATCGCTGGCGTCACCTGAGCGACAGGAAATCGAATCGGCAGAACGTCGAGCAACGGATGGTGCTCGAGATTGCGCGGCAGCGATCCGTGATCCTGGCGCGGGCGCGCAAGCTGGTCGATGCCGCGATCGCCGAAGCGGCGGCGGACGGCAAGCAACTGTTCGCGCTGGATCAGCTCAAACGGCTGCTGTCCGTCGAGCGGGAAGACGGCGAGCCGTTCCTGTACATGCCGGCGTAGCGCGAACGCGCGACCGATGCATGCCGGCTCGACGACGACATGTCGAACGCTCGATCAGCCACGCGGCGATTCAGCCGGAACTGCGGTCTGCGCGGGAGCAGCCGCTGCCCAAGCGCCGTCAGTGCGAATAGCGCGTTTGAGTGCCTGCCGCGCGGTCGAACGGCTGCAGCCTCGCAAGCTGCTCGATGCTCATCGTGACGACTTCGAGCACATGCCGCGCGATTTCGTCGTCGGCCATGCCGGCGTCGACGTACTGCTCGATGCTCATCGTGCGGGGCGGATAGCTGCCGGTTTCGTCATCGACGATGTCGATCCGGGCCGTACGCCGCTCCGGCGACAGCACGACCTGGACAGTTTTGCCGTGAACGACGGTCTGCATGCACAAAGTGGACATTCGCAGTCTCCAATTGCGTTGCCTTCGGACGATCGATATCTCACAACAGGAGTCGTCAATCTACAAATTTCCGGGCGCATTCGCAATATTCAGGCAGGAATTCCAGCCGTTCGGGGCGCCGCGCCGCCGGTCAACCGGAGGCCCGCATTGCACGGGCACGGGCACACGCGGCACTACCTACGCATAGCGGCTCAACCACTCTTCGGAGAATTGTCTCGCGTACGCGACCGCTTCGGCTTCGGTATCGAATTCACCCAGCTTGCGGAACGCAGCCTCACGGCTGAAACCCACCTTCGTGACCTCGACCTGCGCGGCGTATTTGCCGGTCTCCGTCACGCGCGGCTCGCAGTTCATTTCGTATCCGCGCATCAAGAATTTCTTCTGCATCGGTTCAACACTTTTTTGAGACGGCGAAATCGTAGCATGCAGCTTCGTCGACTTCGCAAATGTATCCACGCCGGTTTCACTAGAAGAAACCGTCGATCGATCGCCCTGCCAGCGCCTCCGCCGGCCGTCGCGCGATATCCTGCAAAACGGGCCCAATACCTCGGTTCGGGCGAGCATGCGCCCTGCGTTGGTGCATCGCGCGGCGATTACCTGCCGCCTTGGGTGGAATCGCATCCCGGCCCACCGGAATCCGGGCCGACCGGCGTCGAACGCACCGTCGCGCCCGCGCGCTCGGGCCGGTCGAGCGTAACTTCATGACACACCTTTCACACAAACGCACCTTTCACAACACTGAATGACGACCATTTTGCGGTAAAGTTATCTTTTCCGTGCGTGGCCGGTCGGCTCGCCATTGGACGTCATGAAGACTGTCCGCCGAGACTGCCGCAAGGCGTCGTTCTGAACGTCACGATCCGTTCCCGTAGCATGACCACTGAAGCAATCACCACGGATTCCCTCGCGGTTGCCGAGCGCGTGCGCGAGCTGATGACCCGCAACGGCATCGGCAAGCGCCAGCAGACCACCGAGCTGTGCCGCATCCTCGATCTGAGTTTCTCGCAAGGCCACCGCAAACTGCGCGGCAGCAGCCCCTGGACGCTCGCGCAGATCAAGAAAGTCGCCGAAGCGTACGGCGAACCCGCCGCCCAGTTGTTCGGCGCGCAAACGCTCGACCCCGGCATGGTCGGCGCCTATTCCCAGGAAGCCGTCCTGTATGCGGGCGTCGCCGAGATTCCGTGCACCGCCTGGATCGGCGCGCCGCTCGAAGCCGGCGCGCGCCCCGAGTTCGTCGCGTACGAACAGAACGGCCGCTGGCGCGTGCTGCGCCATACCGGCGTGCTGTACCAGAACGCGTACGACGTGCACAAGATCGAGATCTACCCGCGCCGCGCGGAGAGCGACAAGCTCGTCGTCGCGGTGATCGACCCGGATCGCGTCAGCGCGACCGAGCTGTGCCGCTATCTCGAACGGCAAGGTTTCGCGACGGCCGCATTCGACGGTCTCGCGCCGTTCGTCGACGCGCTGCAGGGCCAGGCCTTCGACGCGGTCCTGACCGAATGGCTGTTCGACGACAGCACGGCCGCCACCGCGATCAAGGCCGTGCGCACGTCCGACAACCCGGGCGCGCCGATTTTCGTGCTGACGGGCGACCTGCTCACCGGCCGCGCGAGCGAAGCCGACATCAGCGAAGTGATCCGCGCGTTCGACGTGGTGTGCTACGAAAAACCCGCGCGCATGGCGATCCTCAGCGCCGATCTCGCGAAGCGGCTCGCGCGCGGCTGACGTCCGCCGGGTCGGCCGCCCGTCGAATGGCCACCGCCCGCGCCGCGGGCATGAGCGGGTTCCTCAGTACAATAGCCGCACCCGTTCACGCCCACGCCGGCATCCGCCGCCCGACGCCATGGCCCGCCTCATCCCCGACGACTGGAAAAGCCTCGCCGCGACCGGCGCGGCCGAACGCGAGCGCGAAACGCTCGCCGCGCTCGAACACGCGCTGCCCGACGGCTACACCGTGTATCACGGCGTCCACTGGACACGCGCCGACCAGGCGTTCTCGGTGTTCGGCGAAGCCGCGTTCGTCGTCGTGAGCCCGGCCGGCCGCGTGCTGCTGATCGAGCAGAAAGCCGGCTTCCTGCGCGAAACGCCGAAAGGGCTCGTGAAGGTCTACCTGCAGAAGGAGCGCAATGTCCCGATCCAGCTCGCGCGCACGCAGGAGACGCTGCACCGGCGCCTGACGGCCGCGCTCGGCGCGGGCGTCTACGGCGTCGAGGCGCTGCTGTACTGCCCCGACTACGCGATCCGCGACGCGTCGATCGCCGGCGTCGCGCCCGAGCGCATCGTCGATGCGTCGCGCAAGGCGCAGCTCGGGCAGGTGATCCTGCAGATCCTGCCCGAGGCCGACGAACCCTTTCCGAACGCGCCGAAGCTCCACCATTTCCTCGCGGACGAGCTCGCGCTCACGCCCGACACGAGCGCACTCGTCGGCCAGGCCGGCACGCTCGTCACCCGGCTGTCGGGCGGGCTCGCCGCCTGGGCGCGCCAGCTCGAATTCGCGCCGTTCCGGCTGCGCGTCACCGGCACCGCCGGCTCGGGCAAGACGCAGCTCGCGGTGCGGGTGATGCGCGATGCCGTCGCGGCCGGCAAACGGGTGCTGTACGTCTGCTTCAACCGGCCGCTCGCCGATTACATCACGCGCATCGCGCCGCCCGGCGCGAAGATCGCGAACTACCACCAGCTGTGCGACTGGGTCGCGCGCGACGGCGGCTATACGCCCGATTTCCAGGTGCCCGGCGAATTCGAACGGCTGGAGGCGCGCTTCGCGCAAGCGCCGATTCCCGAGCGCTGGCGCTTCGACGTGCTGGTCGTCGACGAAGGGCAGGATTTCCATGCGCCGTGGGCCGCCGCGCTCGAGCGCCTGCTGGCGCCGGACGCCGCATGGTGGTGGCTGGAAGATCCGCTGCAGAACCTGTACATGCGCGAACCCGTCGCACTGCCCGGCTGGGTCACGCTGAAGGCACTCACGAACTACCGCAGCCCGCGCGACCTGCTCGAATTCGTGCGCGACGTCGTCGGCCGGGTCGAGCCGCTCGCGGCCGAACTGCGCTCGGGCAGCCCGTTCGACGGCTCCGATCCGTCGGTGTCGGCCTACGGGGACGATGGCGCGTCGGGCGACGCCTCGGCGCAAGCCTGCATCGACGCGACCAAGCGTGCGATCACGCACGCGTTGTCGCTCGGCTTCCGCAAGCAGGACATCGCGGTGCTGTCGTACCGCGGCCGCGAAGGCTCGGTGCTCGCGCCGCTCGACCAGCTCGGCCCGCACCGGATCAAGCGCTTCACCGGCAAGTACGACCTGTTCGGCAACCCCGAGTATCGCGACGGCGATGTGCTGCTCGATTCGATCTACCGTTTCAAGGGTCAGTCGGCGCCGTGCGTGATCCTCACCGAAGTCGACTTCGACACGCTCGACGCGCGTGCCGCGCGCAAGCTGTTTGTCGGTGCGACGCGCGCGACGATGAAGCTGCTGATCGTCGCGTCGTCGCGCGCGGCCGCGCAACTCGCAACGGGTTGACGCCGCGGGTCGACGCGGCCGGCGAGCGAGCGCCGGCCCGTCATCGCGCCGCCGTCATTTCGGTTCAGGCGACGCGGAACGCGCCGACCGCGCGACGCAGCCCATCCGCCTGTTCCTCGAGCGACGCGGCGGCCGCGGCCGCCTGCTCGACGAGCGCCGCGTTCTGCTGCGACACCTGATCCATCTGCGACACCGCGCGGTTCACCTGCTCGATCCCGTCGCGCTGCTCGCTCGACGCGGCCGCGATCTCCGTCATGATGCCCGTCACGCGGCCGATCGCCTGCTGGATGTCCTGCATCGTCGTGCCGGCCATGCCGACGAGCCGCGAGCCGGTCGCGACCCGTTCGACCGATTCGCCGATCAGCGTGCGGATTTCCTTCGCCGCGGACGCCGAGCGCTGTGCCAGCGTGCGCACCTCGCCCGCGACCACCGCGAAGCCGCGGCCCTGCTCGCCCGCGCGCGCGGCTTCCACCGCCGCATTCAGCGCGAGGATGTTGGTCTGGAACGCGATGCCTTCGATCGTGCCGATGATGTCGGCGACCTTCTGCGAGCTCTGGTCGATCTCGTTCATCGTGCCGATCACCTCGCCGACGACCGTCGCGCCGCGCGTCGCGATCTCGCTCGCGCTGTCCGCGCAGGCCTGCGCCTCGAGCGCGTGGTCGGCATTCTGCTTCACGGTCGCCGTCAGTTGCTCCATGCTCGCGGCCGTTTCCTGCAGCGCCGATGCTTGCTCTTCGGTGCGCTGCGACAGGTCGGTGTTGCCGGCCGCGATCTGGTGCGTCGCCGTCGAGATCGCTTCCGAACCCTGGCTGACCTGGCGCACCGTATCCGCGAGGCTGCGCTGCATGCCGGTCACGCCCTTGACCAGCTCGGCCATCTCGTCGCGCGACGACCAGCGCACTTCCGACGTGAGGTCGCCCTCCGACAGGCGGCGGAAATGCGACAGCAGACGATTCACCGGCTGCGTGATCGCGAAATGCAGGCCGATCGCGCAGCCGAGGCACGCGGCCAGCCCGAACGCGATCCCCGCGATCGCGCCCATCCGCATCCAGCCGTAATAGGTCTGCGCGGTGTCGTACACGTCCTTGCCGCGCGCGGCCTGGTACGCATCGAGCGCGTCGGTCGCCTGCGTGAGCGCGACCGACAACGGCGGCGCGACGGTCATCAGCAAGCGGTCGGCTTCGTCGCGCCGCCCTTCGCGGATCGCATCGATCATCGGCTTCAGCGCCTGCCCGATCAGCGCCTGGCGCGCGGCATCGAGGCGGCTCGCGAGCGGGCCTTCGTCGTCGCCGTGCGGCATCGCCGCGTAGCTGCGCCACGCCGTGTCAGCCTTCGCGAGATAGCCCTCGGCCTTCTTCACGAGTTCCGATACGTCCGGCGCTTCCGGATGCAGCAGCGCACGGTCGAGCGTGGTGCGCACGATCGTCAGGTTCAGGCTCGCCGCGGACAGCGCGGTCTTCGCGGCCAGTTGCCGCGTATAGGCCTCGTCGAGCGCACGATTCGAGCTCTGCATGCCCGCGAGGCCGATCAGCCCCGATACGACGAGCAGCACGGCGACGAGGCCGAGCGTGGAGAAAATCCGCGTACGGATCGAGAAACGGGAAAACAGGGCGTTCAGGTTCATGACGGCACGTGAGCGATGAAAAGTGCCGCGGCAATCGGTCCGCGGCACTCTGGATTACGGTTTGCCTGCAAAAAACTTGAGTCCATCCCCGCTTTCCGGCTGATCGTGGTCAATTTTTCTTTCGGGCGGGCAATCTCCTGTTACGACTGCAACATATCGAGGCTGAGCAGAAATTGACTAGTCAATCATCCATGGCTATATTTCGATCCAGTTTTCCTGCCACGGCAGATATCTCGATGACAACCGACACCCTCCTCACTCCGCCGGCCGCCGACGCGGCCCGCCGCGACGCGCCGACCGGGCTGATCGTCGCCGCGCTGCTGCTCGTCATGCTGCTGTCCGCGCTCGACCAGACGATCGTGTCGACCGCGCTGCCGACGATCGTCGGCGAACTCGGCGGGCTCGACCAGTTGTCGTGGGTCGTCACCGCGTACCTGCTGTCGTCCACCGTCGTGCTGCCGCTGTACGGCAAGCTCGGCGACCTGTACGGCCGCAAGATCGTGCTGCAGGCCGCGATCGTGCTGTTTCTCGCCGGCTCGGCGTTGTGCGGCGTCGCGCAGGACATGACGCAACTGATCGGGCTGCGCGCGCTGCAGGGGCTCGGCGGCGGCGGCCTGATGGTCGTCACGATGGCCGCGATCGGCGATCTGGTCCCGCCCGATCGCCGGGCGCGCTACCAGGGGATGTTCGGCGGCGTCTACGGCCTCGCGACGATCGTCGGCCCGCTGCTCGGCGGCTTCCTGGTCGAGCATCTGTCATGGCGCTGGATCTTCACGATCAACCTGCCGCTCGGCCTGCTCGCGCTCGCGGTGATCGGCATGGCGTTCCGGCCGCACACCGCGCACGTGAAGCACCGGATCGACTACCTGGGCGCCGCATTCCTCGCGACCGCCCTCACCTGCGTGATCCTGTTCACGAGCGAAGGCGGCTCGCTGCTGCCGTGGACGTCGCCGCAGCTGTGGATGACGCTCGTGCTCGGGCTCGTCGCGATCGGCGGCTTCATTTATGAAGAGCGCCTGGCG
This sequence comes from Burkholderia sp. 9775_39, assembly GCF_015712225.1. NCBI lineage: Bacteria > Pseudomonadati > Pseudomonadota > Betaproteobacteria > Burkholderiales > Burkholderiaceae > Burkholderia > Burkholderia sp. 9775_39. The sequence goes on from NZ_JACCQC010000005.1 coordinate 253,434, forward strand.
GCCGAGCCGATCATGCCGCTCGACCTGTTCCGTCACCGCACCTTCGTGCTGGTCAGCCTGATCGGCTTCGTGGTCGGCATCGCGCTGTTCGGCTCGGTCACGTTCATCCCGCTCTACCTGCAGGTCGTGAAGGGCTCGACGCCGTCGCAGGCCGGCATGCAGTTGCTGCCGATGATGGGCGGGATGCTCGTGACGTCGATCGTCAGCGGGCGGCTGATCTCGCGGCTCGGCTCGTACCGGATGTTCCCGATCGCCGGGACGCTGATCGGCGGCGTCGCGATGGCGCTGCTGTCGACGCTGACGCTCGATACGCCGCTGCACACGATGTACGCGTACATGGCGCTGCTCGGAATCGGGCTCGGGATGGTGATGCCCGTGCTGACGCTCGCCGTGCAGAACACGGTCGAATTCCGGCACATGGGGGTGGCGACGTCGGGCGCGACGCTGTTCCGCTCGATCGGCGGCTCGCTCGGCGTCGCCGCATTCGGCGCGCTGTTCTCGCACGGGCTGCAAGCGCGGATGAGGCACGCGCTGCCGGCCGGCACCGAGCTGCCGCCCGCGCTCGGCCCGGCCGCCGTGCACCAGTTGCCGGACGCCGTGCGCGACGCGTATCTGCACGCGTTCGCCGGCTCGCTGCACGTCGTGTACCTGTCGGCCGCGACGGTGATCGCGATCGCGTTCGTGCTCGCGTGGTTCGTCGAAGATGCGCCGCTGCGCACGCACAACTGAGCGAGCGGCGGCTCGCGACACGACCGTCGGGTCGAGCCGCGTCGCGAGTCGCCCGCCCCGTCATCACGCCAACAGCACGACACCGCCCGTCGTCGCGCGCGACTCCAGCAACCGGTGCGCATCGGCCGCCTGTTCGAGCGGCAGGCGCGCGCCGATCTCGACGTGCATGCCGCCTGCCAGCCGGTCGAGCGTCGCCCGCGCGGCGTCCCGATACGCGCCGACGTCCCGCGCGATGAAACCGAGCACGCTCGGCCGCGCGAGCGCGATCGAACGGGCCGGGCCCAGCTCGTCGAGATCGAACGTCTGCCGCGTGCCGATCGCGGCCACCTGCCCGATGCTCGCGACCATCCCGAACGGACGAATCGCCCCGAGCGTGCGGGTCAGCACGTCGCCGCCGATTCCGTCGATCGCGTAATCGACGCCCGCACCGCCGCCGAAGGCACGCGCGGCCGCGACGAAATCCGCCTCGCGATAATCGACCACCGCTTCCGCGCCGTGCGCGCGCACCAGCGCGGCTTTCGCAGCCGATCCGACCGTGCCGATCACCCGTGCGCCGAGCGCGCGCGCCCACTGCGTCGCCAGCAGCCCGACGCCGCCGGCCGCCGCATGCACGAGCACCGTGTCGCCGGCGCCGACCTGCCGCACGCGATGCAGCAGCATGTAGACGGTGATCCCCTTCAGCAGCCCGGCGGCGGCGGCTTCGTCGCTCAGCCCGTCTGGAATCGGCAGCACGCGCTCGGCCGGCATCGTGCGCAGGCTCGCATAGCTGCCGGTCGGCATGCCGGCATACGCGACGCGCTGACCGGGCACGAGCTCCGTCACGCCCGGCCCGACCGCGTCGATCACGCCGGCCGCCTCGACGCCGAGCGCGTCCGGCAGCGCGGGCAATGCATGCGCGCCGGTCCTGAAGTAGATATCGACGAAATTCACGCCGATCGCGGTCTGGCGAATCCGTACTTCGCCGGCGCCGGGCGGCGCGACGGGCGCATCGACGCGGCGCAGCACGCCGGCATCGCCGTAACGGTCGATCCCGATCCGGATGGCATTGGCGGTTTGGGTCATGACGTTCCTCGTTATCGAATGAAGTGACACGATCATCCCATCGTGCATAATCGAACGGAATTCACGTTGAACGCCCATCTACTGTGCAAAATTCGACCGATCGTGATCCTGTCGCCTCACCCGCACTGCCGATGAGCTGGGACGACATCCGCTACTTCCTGGCGGTGATGCGCGGCGGCAGCCTGTCGGCCGCCGCGCGGGCGCTGCAGGTCCAGCATTCGACGGTCGCGCGGCGCATCGACGCGCTGGAGTCGGCACTGGGAATCCGGCTGTTCGACCGGCTGCCGCGCGGCTGGCCGCCGACCGACGAAGGGCTGCACCTCGCCGAGCACGCCACGCGCCTCGAAGCCGATGCGCATGCGTTCGCGCGCGCCGCGCACGGTGCGGCGGCGCTCGACGGCGTGGTGCGGGTATCGGCGTCGCCGGTGTTCGCGAGCCATTTCCTCGCGCCGCGCCTGGCTCGCGCGCAGCGCGCGTGGCCGGCGCTGCGGATCGACCTGATGGGCGAGATGCATGCGGCGAACCTGTATGCGCGCGAAGCCGACCTCGCGGTGCGGCTGTCGCGGCCGAGCGAGCCGGGGCTCGCCGCGCGCCGGCTCGGCACGATGCGCTTCGCGCTGTGCGCGGCGCCGGAATGGGCCGATGCGCCGCCCGACACCTGGCCCTTCATCGGCTACGACGACGCGCTCGCGCAAACGCCGCAGCAGCAATGGCTCGAACGCTTCGCGGCCGGGCGCCGCTTTGCGTTCATCGCCAACGACCTCGCCGCGCAGCATCGCGCGTGCGCGGCCGGGGCCGGCGTCGCGCTGCTGCCGCGGTTTCTCGTCGACGATCCGGCCGCGCATGCCGGCGCGCCGCTCGTCGAGCTGACGGCCGCGCCGCATTGCGACATCGAGCGCGAAATCTGGCTCGTCGTTCACCCGGACGTGCGCCGGTCGCCGCGCGTACAGCGCGTCGCCGACGCGATCGCCGATGCTGTGCATGCGGCGGACGGCCGGTTGTAAGCCGCCGAAGCCGCAAACGGCTTTACCACGCGCGGCGACGGCCGGCATAGTAGCGTTTTGATTCCGACCGCCCTGCCGCCATGTCCAACACTCCCGCCTGCGTCGTGCGCGACGCGACCGATGCCGACCTCGAGGCGATCCACGCGATCTATGCGCACCACGTTCACCACAGCGTCGCGTCGTTCGAGGAAACGCCGCCCGACGTCGCCGAATTGCGCGCACGCCGCGACGCGGTGCTGAACCATGGGCTGCCGTATCTCGTCGCCGAATGCGACGGCCGCGTGGCCGGCTACGCGTACGCGACGCCGTACCGCACGCGCAGCGCGTACCGCTTCGCGATCGAGGATTCGATCTACATCGACGACGCGCAGCGCGGCCGCGGAATCGGCCGCGCGTTGCTCGCCGCGCTGATCGCGCGCTGCGAAGGCGGCCCGTGGCGGCAGATGATCGCGGTGATCGCCGACGGCGGCACCGGCGGCTCGACGTCGCTGCATCGCGCGTTCGGCTTCGAACCGGCCGGCCAGCTGAAAGCGGTCGGCTTCAAGCACGGCCGCTGGATCGATACGGCGCTGCTGCAGCGCCCGCTCGGCGAAGGCGCGAACACGCGCCCCGCCTCGCCCGAGCCTGCCCCGGCGCGCTAGAATGGCCGCATGTCAAAACAGACTCATTCCACGCCCGACGAGGCCACGCCGGATTCCCGCAACGAGTACACGGTCGACGAGCTCGCGCGCGTGTCCGATACCACCGTGCGCAACGTCCGCGCCTACCAGGATCGCGGGCTGCTCGCGCCGCCGGAGAAACGCGGGCGCGTCGGCATCTACGACGACACGCACGTCGCGCGCCTGAAGCTGATCAACCATCTGCTCGCGCGCGGCTACACGCTGTCGAACATCCAGGACCTGATCAAGGCGATCGACGAAGGCCACGACCTGCGCTCGATCCTCGGCCTCGAAAACGCGATCGGCGGCCGCTGGTCGCACGAGCTGCCGAAAACCTACTCGCTCGCGCAACTCGCGCAGATGTTCGGCCCGCAGGCGACCACGCAACTGTCGCGCGTGACCGAGCTCGGGCTGCTCGAACGGCGCGGCCTGTCGTTCGTCGCGAAAAGCCCCGCGCTGCTCGAGGCCGCCGCCGCGATGACGAAGGAAGGGATTCCACCGCGCGAACTGCTCGACGTGATCAGCGTCGCGCGGCCGCATTTCGACGCGATCGCGCGGCTGCTCGTCGATCTCGTCGTGAAGCGGCTCGACCGCTATGACGAAGGCACGCTGCCGCCCGCCACCGACGTGCCGGCGCTCGTCGACGCGATCTGGCGGCTGCGCCCGCTCGCGGCCGTGTTCGTCGAAGGCGAGACGAACCGCGCGCTCGAGAATGCGGCGAGCGCGTATCTGGGCGGCCGCGTCGCGACGATTCTCGACAAGAAACTCAGCGACGAAGCCGCGCGGCAGTCCGGTACGAGCGATACGCAGGGCGACGGCGACACCGCGTAAGGCCTTCGCCGTCATGCATGCGTGGGCTTTTCGCGACAACGCGCGCGTGTCCGGCTGGAGGAAAGGCCGACGTCCATGGCAGGTGACGATAGCCGCCAGCATGGGCCGGCAAATGGCCAGCAGCCGCGCCCGCGCGCATTCCAGCCAGACGGCGCCACCGCGCTGCGTCCGTCATCGCAGGCTACGCTGCGAAACAGTTACAAGATAACGGTTGACGCGAGCCCCAGCGACGGTTAGTGTAGGCACCGAAGTCCAAGAAGTCCGATTGCTGTTCATCAATTGCTCGCTCCTCCTCAGCGGTATTCGTTGTCCTCTCCCTCCTTGACGCTTCACGCGCTCTTCCACAGAGCAAATTTCTCTATTTTTTCTCAAGGAATCTTCATGGATACCGGTATCGTCAAGTGGTTCAACGACAGCAAAGGCTTTGGCTTCATCACGCCGGACAACGGCGGCGACGATCTGTTCGCTCACTTCTCGGAAATTCGTGCCGACGGCTTCAAGACGCTGGCTGAAAACCAGAAAGTGAGCTTCGAAACGAAGCAAGGACCGAAGGGTCTGCAAGCGGCGAACATCAAGCCGCTGTAAAGTTTGAAGGGCCCGGCCTCCCACGACGGACGCCGGGTCGCAGCGACATCCCCACGGAGCTTCGTCTCCCCAAGTTGGCGCGACCGGCTTTTTAGCTGCATCTGTTCAGTCAGCAGCTCGCCACGCGCTACACGTCTCGTTGCACTTCATCCCCCCTCTGGCCGCAACGCCTTATTTTCGCTTTCCGACTGCGTCTGATTCGGCTCGCAATGGCTTTGAATCGGCGTAACCGTGCGTATTTCGCACGGCACGCGCGCACTCGAACATCATTAAAATTAAAATGGACAACCAACGAATTCAGCAATACAACGGCTATGCCGTCCAACCCTCGGCGCATCGCCTGCCCGACGGGAGTTTTTCCTCCAACCTGCTGCTCGAACGCGCCGATAGCACGCACGGCGAAGGCCGCTACCAGTTCTATTCGCTCGATTACTTCGCGAGCGAGGCACAGGCGCTCGCGCATTCGGCACGCTGGGCGCGCCACTGGGTCGATACGCGCGGTTGAACGCCGCGCTACTCGCGAGATCCGCGCAGACGGTCATAAAAAAACGGCGGGCAACTGCCCGCCGGCCTTCCGCATCACATGCCCGCTCACCTGCGTCACCGCGCCGCCACCTTCTTCTGCCGCCACAGACACAGCAGATCGCAAGCCACATGCGCGGCCGCGATCGCCGTGATGTCCGCGTGATCGTACGCCGGCGCCACCTCCACCACATCCGCCCCGACCAGATTCACCGCCCCGAGCCCCCGCACGATCGCCAGCGCCTGCGCGGACGAGAGCCCGCCGGCCACCGGCGTCCCCGTTCCCGGCGCGAACGCCGGATCGAGGCAGTCGATATCGAACGTCAGGTACGCAGGCCGCGCACCGACGATCGCGACGATCCGCTCGACCGCCGCCCGCGCACCCTGGTCATGCACCCACGCGGCATCGAGCCGCTCGATCCCGAGAAAGTCGTCGTTCCACGTGCGGATGCCGACCTGCACCGACGTCGCGGGATCGATCAGCCCTTCCTTCACCGCCTTGTAGAACATCGTCCCGTGATTGAGGCTGTCCGGATCGTCGTCGGCCCACGTATCGCAGTGCGCGTCGAAATGGATCAGCGACAGCGGCTTGCCGTAGCGCTCCGCGTGCGCGACCAGCAGCGGATAGGTGATGTAGTGATCGCCGCCGAGCGTCAGCATCTTCGCGCCCGAACGCAGGATCGCGCGCGCATGCTCGACGATCGCCGGCTTGATCGACAACGGGTTGTGCGCGTCGAACCAGCAGTCGCCGTAGTCGACGGCCGCGAGGTCGTCGAACGGGTTGAAGCCCCACGGATACGGATTGAGCTCCGCGAGCTGCACGCTTGCCGCGCGAATCGCGGCCGGCCCGAGCCGCGCACCGGAACGATAGGTCGTCGCGAGATCGAGCGGCACGCCGGAGATCGCGACGTCGATGCCGTCGAGCACGCGCGAGTAATTGCGGCGCATGAACGACAGCACGCCCGCATAGGTGTTTTCGATCGAGGAACCGTACGGCGTCGTGCGACGGATCGCGCCGTCGCCGTGAAGAAGTTCGGTCATGGTCGGACCTGTTTTCGTGGGGTGCCGGCGCCGGCCCGCGCGCTCTGAGGGCGCGGGCCGGGCACGGCATGGATTCATCGGCACGCACCGGCTCGCGCATCCGGTCGCGCGGCCAGGCGGGACATCGACAGCGACAGCGGCAATACCGCGGCGATCATAGCAAGCCGAATCGACGCCGTTGCCCCGGTTCGGCCGGGGCAACGCGCGGAAAAATCCGGCGGCGGCACCGCCGCCCGTCGCGGTCGTTTCCTAGAAGGATTCGCCGGTTTTCGCGCGCCCGTTCTTCCGGATAATGGCCGACAGCCGCGCCCTCGACGGCGCGGCGTCCACCGCAGACAACTACAAACCGGAGACACCCGCCTTGATCGCCACGCTTCCCGCCCCCTACCGCCGGCTGTGGCCGCTCGCCATCGCCGCGGCGCTGCTGTACGGCCTGTCGCTCGCCGTCGCGCCCTATCCGGGCCAGGCCGCCGCGAAAGCTGCGATGGGCATCCTGCTGCTCACGGCAGGCAGCACCTGCGGCGCGCCGCGCGAACGCGCGTGGCTGTGCGCGGCGCTCGCGACCGCCGTGCTCGGCGACGTGCTGCTCGCGCTGCCCGACTGGCCGTTGTCGTTCGTTCTCGGCCTCGGCGCATTCCTGCTCACGCACGTGTGCTACTGCGCGATCTTCTTCCGGTGGCGCGCGCGGCCGCACGGCTGGCGCATCGTCGCGCTCGTCGGGCTGTGGATGGCCGCGCCGGCGTTCTACGCGGCATTCTTCCCGCACCTCGGCGAGTTGCTGGCGCCGGTCGCCATCTACATGCTCGTGCTGTGCGCGATGGCGAGCTTCGCGCTCGCCGCCCGCACGCGCGGCCCGCTGGTCGCGATCGGCAGCCTGATCTTCGTCGGCTCCGACACGCTGATCGGCGTCGGCCGGTTCCTCGGCGGCTTTCCGGGCATCGACTATCTGATCTGGGGCCTCTATGCGCTCGCGCAGGTCACGATCGTGGCCGGGGTTTTCCATGAGACGGCCACCCGATCGATCCGTCCCTGATACCGTTTCAAACGGACCGTCGCGCGCCGGTGGTCCCGTTTCTTCCCTGTCTCGCCCTGCCGGCGGCCTTTTCCGCTCATCCCGCATTGCGGAAACCCGACCGTTCCAAACCCCGCTCAGCCTTTTCCCGTCTGGCTTCCGGCCCTTAGAGCGCCGCTTCTAGCCTCTTGCGGTTTCCGGGTTCACCCACTATCGTTACATCAAACAATGTAACATTCAAAAATGAGCCAAATCGGAGACACCCGGATGAATGCTCGCACGTTGCCTTTCGGTCCACCCGGCCATGACGGCCCGGACGAAACCATCGACATCGCCATCATCGGCACCGGCTTCGCCGGTCTCGGGATGGCGATCCGCCTGAAACAGACGGGCGTGACCGACTTCGTCGTCCTCGAGAAGGCCGCCTCGGTCGGCGGCACGTGGCGCGACAATCATTACCCCGGGTGTGCATGCGACGTGCAATCGCACGTCTATTCGTTCTCGTTCGCGCCGAACCCGCGCTGGACGCGCATGTTCGCGCCGCAGCCGGAAATCCGCGCGTATCTCGAAGACTGCGTGCAGCGCTTCGGCGTCGGCCCGCACCTGCGGCTGAATCACGAGTTGCAGCGCGCCGAATACGACGAAGCCGCGCAACGCTGGCGCCTCACGTTCGCGAACGGCAAGCGGCTGTCCGCGCGCGTGCTGGTGTCGGGCATGGGCGGCCTGTCGCGCGCCGCGCTGCCGGCGATTCCCGGCGTCGAAACCTTCCAGGGCCGCGCGTTCCATTCGCAGCAGTGGGATCACGACTACCCGCTCGAAGGCAAGCGTGTCGCGGTGATCGGCACCGGCGCGAGCGCGATCCAGTTCGTCCCGCAGATCGCGCCGCGCGTGAAAGCACTCGCGCTGTTCCAGCGCACGCCGCCGTGGATCATGCCGAAGCCGGACCGCAACCTGACCGGCTTCGAGAAATGGCTGTTCCGCACGCTGCCGTTCACGCAGAAGATCGTGCGCAGCGGCATCTACTGGATGCTCGAATCGCGCGTGCTCGGCTTCGCGATCCATCCGTCGCTGATGAAGAACGTGCAGAAGCTCGCGCTGCGGCACATCCGCAAGCAGATTCCCGATCCGGAGTTGCGCAAGACCGTCACGCCGAACTACACGCTCGGCTGCAAGCGCGTGCTGATCTCGAACGACTATTACCCGGCGCTGTCGCGCAAGAACGTCGACGTGATCACGACCGGCATCGACCATATCGAAGCCGACGCGGTCGTGACGACCGACGGCAAGCGTCATGAAGTCGACTGCCTGATCTACGGCACCGGCTTCCAGGTCGCCGATCCGTACCCGCGCGGCGCGATCATCGGCCGCGGCGGCCTCGACATCGTCGACGCGTGGCGCGACGGCGCGCACGCGTACCTCGGCTCGACGCTGCCCGGCTATCCGAACTTCTTCATGATCGTCGGCCCGAACACCGGCCTTGGCCACAACTCGATGGTGTTCATGATCGAGTCGCAGATCGAATACATCCTCGGCGCGCTGCAGGCGATGCGTCGCGAGCGCGCGGACGCGATCGAGGTGCGCCCGCTCGTCGAGGCGCAGTTCAACAGCGACCTGCAGGGCAAGCTGAAGAAGGCGATCTGGTCGACGGGCGGCTGCAAGAGCTGGTATCTCGATCCGCGCACCGGCAAGAACACGACGCTGTGGCCAGGCTTCACGTGGCGCTTCCGCCAGGCGACCGCGCGTTTCTCGATCGCCGATTACCACGCGTATCGCGCGCCGCAACACGACACGACCGCGCGGCCCGCCGCCGCGCCGGCCGCTTCCGCTTCCACGTCCGCCGAAGCGGCCTGAGCCAGACAAGGAGCCAACGACATGAGAGATTTCGCCAACAAGGTGGCCGCGATCACGGGAGCCGGCTCGGGCATGGGCCGCGCGCTCGCGATCCAGCTCGCGCAGGCCGGCTGCCACGTGTCGCTCGCCGACAAGAACGGCGTCGGCCTCGCGGAAACCGAACGGATCGTCCGCGCGATCGCGCCGAACGTGCGCGTGTCGACGCGCGTGCTCGACGTCGGCGATCGCGACGCGATGTTCGCGTGGGCCGACGACACCGCGAAGGAGCACGGCAAGGTCAACCTGATCTTCAACAATGCGGGCGTCGCGCTGTCGAGCACGATCGAAGGGATGGAATACAGCGATCTCGAGTGGATCGTGAACATCAACTTCTGGGGCGTCGTGCACGGCACGAAGGCGTTCCTGCCGCACCTGAAGGCATCGGGCGACGGCCACGTGATCAACACGTCGAGCATCTTCGGGATCTTCGCGCAGCCGGGCATGAGCGGCTACAACGCGACCAAGTTCGCGGTACGCGGCTTCACCGAATCGCTGCGCCAGGAACTCGACATGATGAAGTGCGGCGTGTCGGCCACCTGCGTGCATCCGGGCGGCATCCGCACGAACATCGCGCAGTCGAGCCGCGTCGCGAAGAACATGGTCGGCTTCATCGTCGAGAGCGAACAGCAAGGCAAGGACAGCTTCGAGAAGTTCTTCATCACGACCGCCGACGACGCCGCGCGCACGATCCTCGCCGGCGTGCGCAAGAACAAGCGCCGCGTGCTGATCGGCCGCGACGCGAAGGGCGCGGACTGGATGGCGCGCGTGCTGCCGGCCGCGTACCAGGCGCTCGTCGTGCTCGCGACGCGCCGCGAGGCGGCGAAAGCCCGCCGTGCCGCGCGCGGCGCGCCGGCGCCCGCCCCGCTGCACGCGACCTACAACAATGCAGGCAATCAGGGAGGTGAACAATCATGACGACCCCGAACATGATGCCCGTGCGGCGCGACATCCGTTTCGCGCTGCCGCCCGAACGCGCGAAGGACTGGCACGTGCAGGGCGTGCCGGTCACGCACTTCATGAACGCGCTGTCGCTGCTGTTCCCGGCCGGCGAACGCTTCTTCATGGATTCGGTGCGCAACTACCGCGACCGGATCGAGGATCCCGAGTTGAAGAAGCAGGTACTCGGCTTCATCGGCCAGGAAGCGATGCACACGCGCGAGCACATCGAATACAACGACCTGCTGCAATCGTCGGGGCTGCCCGCGCACAAGCTCGACAAGCGCCTGTGGACCATCCTCGGCTGGTTCAAGAAGGTGCTGCCGCACTCGATGCAGCTGGCGATCACGATCGCGCTCGAGCACTACACGGCGATCCTCGCGAACCAGTTGCTGTCGGGCCACGAGCACCGGATCGACGGCTCGGTCGAGGGCTACCAGCAGATGTGGATGTGGCACGCGATGGAGGAAACCGAGCACAAGGCGGTGTCCTACGACGTGTGGCGCACCGTGATGAAGCCGGGCCTCGGCAGCTACCTGCTGCGCACCGGCACGATGCTGACGACGACGGTGTTCTTCTGGGCCATCGTGTTCGACTTCCACGTACGCCTGATGCGCGCGCACCGTCGCGAACACGGCAAGTTCGGCGGCATGTGGCGCCTCGTGAAGTATCTGTACAGCCCGAAGCACGGCGTGTTTCCGAGCATCGCGCGCGAATGGCTCGACTACTTCCGCCCGGGTTTCCACCCGTGGGATCACGACAACCATCAGTACCTGCAGGAGCTCGACACGCTGCTCGACAACATCGACGCGACCAACGCGCGCTACGCGGCGCAAGCCGCCCCGCGCCGCGTGCCGCTGCACCCGGTGCCGCAGGCATGACGCCATGGCGCGCGCTCACGAGATGCTGACCGTCCAGTCCGGCGACGTGAAACTCGCCGTCTACGTAAGCGGGTCGCGGCGCGCGCCGCCGCTGATCCTCGTGCACGGCTATCCCGACTCGGCGGCCGTGTGGGCGCCGGTCCGCGCGCGGCTCGCGAAGCGCTACCGCGTGATCGCGTACGACGTGCGCGGCGCCGGTGCATCCGATGCGCCGCGCCGCCGGGCCGACTACACGCTCGAACGGCTCGCCGGCGACCTGAAGGCGGTGGCCGACGCGACCTGCGGCGGCCGGCCGTTCCACCTCGTCGGCCACGACTGGGGCTCGATCCAGTGCTGGGAGGCCGTGACCGACCCCGCGTTCCGCGGCCGCATCGCGTCGTACACGTCGATCTCGGGCCCGTGCCTCGATCACGTATTCCGCGCGAAGCTGCGGCTCAAGCAGAGCCTGAAGTCGTGGTACATCGGGTTCTTCCATCTGCCGCTCGTGCCATCGCTGGTATGGCGGCTCGGCGGCGCCGCGCTGTGGCCGCGCTGGCTCCAGCTCACCGAACGCGTGCGCGCCGAGCGCGATCCCGTGCAACTGAAGAACGCGCTGAACGGGATGCAGATGTACCGCGCGAACTTTATCGCGCGGGCCCGCCAGCCGCGTGAGCGGTATGCGCAGGCGCCGGTGCAGATCCTGGTGCCGGTGCGCGACCGCTACGTGACGCCCGAGATGTCGGTCGACCTCGACCGGTGGCTCGGCGACCACGTGCGCGAGGAAATCGACGGCACGCACTGGATCGTACTGCGCCATCCGGACCTGATCGCGTCGCGGATCGACCGTTTCGCGTCCGCGCAGGAGCGGCCGGCGGCGACGAACGCCGCGGTTCAGCGCGCCGTCGGCGGCGCCGGCAGGCGTCTGAACAGCGTCTCGTAATCGACGACGAGCCCGTCGTCGTCGATGTCCATCTCGGCCGTGAAATTCCGGAAGATCCCTTCGTAGCGGTAGCGCCGGCCCGGTTCGATGCACGCGTAAGCCTGCTTGACCGGCGCGACCGTCAGGTCCGGCGTCGAGATGTACGCGACGTCGATCGGCCGCCGCTCGCCGCGCGCGAGCCCGAGGCGGCCGATCGGCAGCGAATTGGTGAACGGCGTCGCGGCGATGTCGATGTCGATGCAACCGTCGAGCGCCGGCAACGGGCGGCCCGCGCCGTCGCGCCAGTGGCCGGCGCCGTCGCCGCGCAACGCCAGCGTGCCGCCGCCCATCACCTTGAGCACCGCATAAGTCACGCGCCATTGCGCATCGCACTCGACGCGATACGCGAGCCCGTATGCGCGACCGTACCGCTGGCCGACCACCGCGCTTTCGACGACGATCGCGCCGCCGCTGCGGTCGAACGTCAGATGTTCGACCCCGTCGCCTTCGAGCGACGCCCACCGCACCTCGCGCATCGTTCCACCTCCCGGTTTCCCCATTGCGGGGCATCGTCGCACAAATCCTGACTATCCAGAATTCCCTATTCCGGTGCATGGGATTGTGTCCTATGCTCGCGGCTCGTCCTGTTCCGCCGCCATCATGCCTACCGCCCGCCCCGTCCCGCCGTCGATCGACCTGCGCATCCTGCTGCGCGGCATCGGGCAGATCGTGCTGCAGGCGCATGCGCTCACCGGCGCGCTGCTGCTCGCCGCGCTGGCGCTGACCGACCTGCGGCTCGCGTGCGCCGCGCTGGTCGGCTCGGCCGCCGCCAGCATGACGGCCGTGCTGACGGGCGCCGACCGCCGCGACGTCGGACAGGGCCTGCACGGCTTCAACGGCGCGCTGGCCGCGCTGATCGCCGTGCTGTTCGCGCCCCATCCGCTCGCCGCCGTCGCGCTGGCGCCGCTGGTCGCGATCGGCGCGGCGCTCGTGCAACGCGCGATGCAGGTGCCGCTCGCCCGCTGGCGCCAGTGCCCGTATTCGGGCCCGTGCTTGGCCGTCACCGCGCTGTGGCTGCCGTTTGTCGCATTGCAGCATGCGGACGCCGCAGACGCCGGCCCGGTGCTGACGCTCGCGTCCGCCGCCGACGCGCTGCTGTCGGGCGTCGCCCAGACCACCTTCGCGCAAGGCGCGTGGGCCGGCGCGCTGATCGTCGCCGGCCTCGCCGTCGCATCGCGCCGCGCGGCCGCGTTCGCGCTCGGCGGCGCGGTCGTGTCGACCGTGCTGCTGGTCGCGCTGGGCGCAAGCGGCGCGCTGTTCGCCGACGGCCTGCTCGGCTTCAACGGCGCCCTCGCCGCGCTCGCGCTGATGCCGCGCGGCCCGCGTGCGGCGCTCGCGGCGGCCGCGCTCGCCGCGCTGATCCAGTGGCTCGCGATGCGCGCGGGCATCCCCGCGTTCACGGCCCCGTTCGCGCTCGCATCATGGGTGACCGTCGCTGTCGCGCGCCGCTTTACCCTCGGAGAACCCGATGTCGTCATTCGCACACCGTCCTGATGCCGTGAAGCCCGGCGGCCCGATCTCGGACGCCGAACGCAAGCTGCGGGTCGACCTCGCCGCCGCGTACCGGCTCGTCGCGCTGAACGGCTGGGACGACCTGATCTACACGCATCTGTCCGCGACCGTTCCGGGCGAACCCGGCCACTTCCTGATCAACCCGTTCGGCCTCACGTTCGACGAGGTTCGCGCGTCGAACCTCGTGAAGATCGACCTCGCCGGCCACCGGATCGGCGACAGCGAGCACGCGGTCAACGTGACCGGCTTCGCACTGCATGCGGCCGTGCACGCGGCGCGCGCCGACGCCGTCTGCGTGATGCACCTGCACAATACGGCCGGCATCGCCGTATCGATCCAGCGCGACGGGCTGCTGCCCGCATCGCAGCACGCGTTGCGTTTTCATGGCGACCTCGCGTACCACGACTACGAAGCGCTCGCGTTCTCGCCGGCCGAAGGCGCGCGGCTGACCGCGAGCCTCGGCGCGAAATCCGCGATGCTGCTGCGCAATCACGGCACGCTGACGGTCGGCCGCACCGTCGCCGAAGCGTACGTGCTGATGGATACGCTGATCAAGGCGTGCGACATCCAGGTTCGCGCGCAGGCCGGCGGCGGGCCGCTCGTGCTGCCGGAACCGGCCGTCGCCGCGCGCACCGCCGAACAACTGCGCGACGGCGGCGCGATCGAAGGCGAACTGGAATGGCCGGCGCTGCTGCGCCGCCTCGACCGGATCGATCCGTCGTATCGCGACTGACGCCACGTCCGCACCCGGCCGAATCGTTCATCGTCAATCGTTCAACCTCAACCGGAGCATTTGCCATGCCAACTTTCAATATCCAGCTGTTCGAAGGCCGCACCGTCGACCAGAAGCGCGCCTTCGTCGAAGCGATCACGCGCGTCACGTGCGAGACGCTCGGCTGCGCGCCGGGCTCGGTCGACATCATCCTGACCGACGTGAAGAAGGAGAACTGGGCGACGGCCGGCAAGCTGTGGAGCGACGAGCGCTGAGCGCCGAAGGCGGCGTCGCGCCGGCGTCGCCCGCCCTGCGCTGAACCCTGCACCGCGGCGTCCGCGACGGGCGCCGCAGGCCCGCCCCACCGCCCGCCGCCGTTGTGCGCCCGCACATCGCTTTGTCACGCAATCGGCGCATAATGCCGGACAGACGCAGCCGCCAATGGCCACCCGACGAGGAGACCGCCATGGAAGCGAAGAACGAGGAAGTCGTCGCACACCTGCTCTCCGACGTCGTCGAATTCGCGCGCGCTCGGCTGCCCGAAGCCACGTTCCGGATCGTCGAACCCTTCCTGCGTCATTACTACGATTTCGTCGATGCCGACGATCTGCAGAACCGCAGCATCGCCGACCTGTACGGTGCCGCGATGGCACACTGGCAGACCGCGCAGAAATTCGTGCCCGGCAGCGAACGCCTGCGCGTGTACAACCCGATCCTCGAACAGCACGGCTGGCATTCCGACCACACGGTGATCGAGATCGTCAACGACGACATGCCGTTCCTCGTCGACTCGGTGACGATGGCCGTCAACCGCCTCGGGCTCGCGCTGCATTCGGCGCTGCATCCGGTGTTCCGCATCTGGCGCGGCGCCGGCGGCGGCATCGAGCGGGTCGACGCGGGCGGCGCGACGTCCGGCGACGGCCAGTCGCAACTCGCGTCGTTCATCCATTTCGAAGTCGACCGTTGCGGCGACGCCGCGCTGCTCGACACGCTGCGCGAGGACATCGCGCGCGTGCTCGGCGACGTGCGCGCATCGGTCGAGGACTGGCCGAAGATCGTCGACATCGCGCGCGCGACGATCAAGGAGATGAAGGCGCGCGAATCGACCGCGGAGGACATCGAGGCGCGCGCGTTCCTCGAATGGATGGCCGCCGATCACTTCACGTTCCTCGGCCAGCGCGACTACGCGCTCGTATCGGACGGCACAGGCTTCGGGCTGCGCGGCATCGAGGGCTCGGGCTTCGGCATCCTGCGCGAAGCGCTGCGCACGTCCGGCGCGCCCGACGTGACGCCGCTGCCGCAGGCCGCCGCCGACATCATCACCGGCGCGTGGCCGATCTTCCTGACCAAGGCGAATTCGCGCGCGACGGTGCACCGGCCCGGCTATCTCGACTACGTCGGCGTGAAACTCGTCGGCGCCGACGGCAAGGTCGTCGGCGAGCGCCGCTTCATCGGGCTCTACACGTCGACCGCGTACATGGTGTCGACGGCCGAGATCCCGATCGTGCGCCGCAAGTGCGCGAACATCCTGCGGCGCGCGGGCTTCCTGCCGAAGGGACATCTCGGCAAATCGCTCGTGACGGTGCTCGAAACCTATCCGCGCGACGAACTGTTCCAGGCCGACGAAGACCAGCTCTACGACATCGCGCTCGGCATCCTGCGCCTGCAGGAACACCAGCGCACGCGCCTGTTCGTGCGCCGCGACCGGTTCGACCGCTTCGTGTCGTGCCTCGTGTTCGTGCCGCGCGACAAGTACAACACCGACCTGCGCCGCCGCATCGCGAAGCTGCTGGTCGACGCGTACAACGGCGTGAACGTCGAATTCACGCCGCTGCTGTCGGAATCGGCGATCGCGCGGATTCATTTCGTCG
Organism: Burkholderia sp. 9775_39; assembly: GCF_015712225.1. NCBI lineage: Bacteria > Pseudomonadati > Pseudomonadota > Betaproteobacteria > Burkholderiales > Burkholderiaceae > Burkholderia > Burkholderia sp. 9775_39. Next base: position 269,639 of record NZ_JACCQC010000005.1, read on the forward strand.
TGCATGCCGAACCGGGCACGATGCCCGACGTCGACACGCGCGAACTCGAAACGCGGCTCGTGCAGGTCACGCGCCGCTGGCAGGACGATCTCGCCGACGCGCTGCTCGACGCATTCGGCGAAGAGCAAGGCAACCGCCTGCTGCAGCGCTATGCCGAGTCGTTCCCGGCCGGCTATCGCGACGACTATCCGGCGCGCACGGCCGTGCGCGACATCGAGCTGATCGAGCGCGTGAAGGATTCGGGCCAGCTCGCGATGAACCTGTACCGGCCGATCGAGGCCGAGCCGCGCGCGTTCCGCTTCAAGGTGTATCGCGCGGGCGACCCGATCGCGCTGTCGCGCAGCCTGCCGATGCTCGAACACCTCGGCGTGCGCGTCGACGAGGAGCGGCCGTACCGGATCCAGACGCAGGATGCCACGCATGCATGGGTACACGATTTCGGCCTCGAGCTCGCCGACGATACCGAGTTCGACATCGAGCGCGTGAAAGGCCTGTTCGAGGATGCGTTCGACCGGATCTGGAGCGGCCGGATCGAGAACGACGACTTCAACCGCCTCGTGCTGCGCGCGCACCTGAGCGCCCGCGAAGTGACGATCCTGCGCGCGTATGCGAAATATCTGCGGCAGGTCGGCTCGACCTTCAGCGACGCGTATATCGAGCGCGCGCTGACCGGCAACCCGGCGATCGCGCGGCAACTCGTCGAGCTGTTCGTGCTGCGCTTCGACCCGCGGATCGGCGACACGCGCGACGTGCAGGCCGAACGGCTGCTGAAGGCGATCGAAGGCGCGCTCGACCAGGTGCCGAACCTCGACGAGGACCGCATCCTGCGCCAGTTCCTCGGCGTGATCAACGCAACCGAACGCACGAACTACTTCCTCGCCGACGCGAACGGCGAATCGAAGCCGTACCTGTCGTTCAAGTTCAACCCGGCGAAGGTGCCCGGCCTGCCCGAACCGAAGCCGATGTTCGAGATCTGGGTGTATTCGCCGCGCGTCGAGGGCGTGCACCTGCGCGGCGGGCGCGTCGCGCGCGGCGGCCTGCGCTGGTCGGATCGCCGCGAGGATTTCCGCACCGAGGTGCTCGGGCTGATGAAGGCGCAGATGGTGAAGAACGTCGTGATCGTGCCGGTCGGCTCGAAAGGCGGCTTCGTCGTGAAGAACCCGCCGCCGCAGAGCGATCGCGAGGCATGGATGCGCGAAGGCATCGCGTGCTACCAGACGTTCCTGCGCGGGCTGCTCGACCTGACCGACAACCTCGCCGGCACCGCGATCGTGCCGCCGCCCGACGTGGTGCGCCACGACCCCGACGATCCGTATCTCGTCGTCGCCGCCGACAAGGGCACGGCCACCTTCTCCGACTACGCGAACGCGATCTCGCACGAATACGGCTTCTGGCTCGACGACGCGTTCGCGTCCGGCGGCTCGGTCGGCTACGACCACAAGAAGATGGCGATCACCGCGCGCGGCGCGTGGGAATCGGTGAAACGGCACTTCCGCGAGATGGGCATCGACACGCAGACGACCGACTTCACCGTGGTCGGCGTCGGCGACATGTCGGGCGACGTGTTCGGCAACGGGATGCTGCTGTCGCCGCATATCCGGCTCGTCGCCGCGTTCGATCACCGGCACATTTTCCTCGACCCGACCCCCGACCCGGCGACGAGCTTCGCGGAGCGCCAGCGCATGTTCGCGCTCGAGCGCTCGAGCTGGGCCGACTACGATACGTCGGTGATTTCGGCGGGCGGCGGCGTGTATCCGCGCACCGCGAAGACGATCCCGCTGTCGCCGGCGGTACAGGCCGCGCTCGGCATCGACGCGCACGCGCTGCCGCCGACCGAATTGATCCGCGCGATCCTGCAGGCGCCGGTCGACCTGCTGTACAACGGCGGCATCGGCACCTACGTGAAGGCGGCGCGCGAAACCCACGCGCAGGTCGGCGACCGCGCGAACGACGCGGTGCGCGTGAACGGCGCGGACCTGCGCTGCAAGGTCGTCGGCGAAGGCGGCAATCTCGGCTGCACGCAGTTCGGCCGCATCGAGTTCGCGCAGCGCGGCGGCCGCATCAACACCGATGCGATCGACAACTCGGCCGGCGTCGATTGTTCGGATCACGAAGTCAACATCAAGATCCTGCTCGGGCTCGTCGTGTCCGACGGCGAGATGACCGAGAAGCAGCGCAACGCGCTGCTCGCCGAGATGACCGACGAAGTCGGACTGCTGGTGCTGCGCGACAACTACTACCAGACGCAGGCGCTGTCGATCGCGGGCCGCTATGCGGTCGAGCTGCTCGACGCCGAGGCGCGCCTGATGCGCTGGCTCGAACGCGCGGGCCGCCTGAACCGCGTGATCGAATTCCTGCCGACCGACGACGAAGTCGCCGAGCGGCAGGCCGCGAAGCTCGGCCTCACGTCGCCGGAGCGCGCGGTGCTGCTCGCGTACAGCAAGATGTGGCTCTACGATGCGCTGCTCGAATCGGACGTGCCCGAGGATCCGCTGGTGGCCGCGATGCTCGTCGACTACTTCCCGAAGCCGCTGCAGCAGCGCTTCAGCGAGCCGATGCGCCGCCATCCGCTGCGCCGCGAGATTCTCGCGACGCATCTGACCAACGCGCTCGTGAACCGCGTCGGCTGCGCATTCGTGCACCGGCTGATGGAGGAAACCGACGCTAAGCCGGGCGATATCGTGCGCGCGTGCATCATGGCGCGCGACGTGTTCGATCTCGATGCGGTATGGCGCGACATCGACGCGCTCGACAACCGCGTCGCCGACGACGTGCAGGCGCGCATGTTCGTCGACGTCGCGCGGCTGCTGGAGCGCGCGGCGCTGTGGTTCCTGCGGCATCTGCAGTCGGGCGCGGTGGCCGACGGCGGCGTCGCCGAGCTGATCGCGCGCTGTCGCGACGCGGCGGCGCGGCTCGCCCCGCAACTGCCGTCGCTGCTGCCGGCCGACGATCTCGATGCGTTGTCCGAGCGGCAGCGCGTGCTGGTCGACGCCGGCGTCGACAGCGCGCTCGCGGTACGCGTCGCGAGCGGCGACATCTCGGCCGCGCTGCTCGACATCGCCGAAGTGGCGGCGACCTGCAACCGCAGCCTCGAACTCGTCGCCGGTGTCTATTTCTCGCTCGGCACGCTGCTCAATTACGGGTGGATCGGCGAACGCGCGGCGAACCTGCCGACGCCGACGCACTGGGACATGCTCGCGCGCGCCGCCGCACTCGCGGAAGTCGCGCGGCTCAAGCGCACGCTCGCGACGAGCGCGCTCGCGGAGTCGCCGGATTCGACCACGCCGGAGACGATCGTCGGCGCGTGGCGTGCGCGCCGCGAAGCCGCGCTGGTGCGCTATGAGCACCTGCTCGCGGATCTGCGCGCGTCCGGCGGCGCGAGCCTCGCGGTGCTGCTCGTGGTCGTGCGGGAGATGGCCGTGCTCGAACGCGCGTGACGAGTGTGACGGACGCGACGGGTCAGACCGTCGCGACCAGCAGCTCTTCCGCGCGGTTCGGCGGCCGCAGGCCGTCGGTGCGCTCGGCGAAGTAACGGCGCGTCAGCTCGGCGGCCGACACGTGTTCGGCCTTCGCGAAGCCGGCCTCCCGTGCGAGCGCCTGGATCTGGTCCGGCATGAAGAAGCTGATGAACGGCGTGCCGCTCGCCCGCGCGCCCTTCGCGGCCATTTCCATCCCCGGGCGCACGTCCGGATCCGCGTTCTCCAGCGGCAGCAGGAACGTCATCGCGAACGTCGAGCCCGGCGCGAGCGACGCGACTTCGCGCAGCGCGGCCGCATTCGCTTCGCGCGTCAGGTACATGCTGACGCCGGTGGATACCACGACCGCCGGCTTGCCGGCATCGAAGCCCGCACCGACGAGCGCGTCGCGCCACGACTGCTTCGCCTCGAAATCCACCGGCACGAAGCGCAGCCAGTCGGGCACGCCGAAGCCGAGCTCGACCAGGCGGCGCTGCTTCCAGCGCTGCGGCGCCGGCTGGTCGACTTCGAACACGGTCACGCGCGACGCCATGTCCGGCCGACGCTGCACGAAGCTGTCGAGCCCCGCGCCGAGGATCACGTACTGGCGCACGCCGCGCGCGGCCTGCTCGGCCACGAGATCCTCGATGAAGCGCGCCCGCGCGACGATCGACGCGCGAAACGGCCGCGTGAACTGCGGATCCATGTCGCCGCGCTGCTGCCAGCCGGGTGCCGGCGCAAGCAATTGCAACCCGATTTCGTCCGTGAGCACATGCGGCGGCGCGTCGAGCTCGACGTGCAGCGCGCGCCACAGCGCGACGCGCGCGGCCGTGCTGTCGGGCGCGTCGTCTTCGCGGATAGCCGTCATGTCGACCTCACTCGCCCTGCTTGCCCGGCGCCTGCAGGCGCCACACCCGGCCGTCCGGATCGCGCACCGTCATGTCGCGCGTGCCCCAGTGCGTGTCCTCGAACGGCGTGACGACCTCGACGATCGGCTGCGGCTGCACCGCCTGCTCGTCGGCCACCTTGAGCACGACCTGCATGTCGGGCGTTTCGCTCGGCGGCACTTCGGCGATGAACAGAAATGGACCGTCGCCGCTGCGCAACTGGCCCGAATTGTGGTCGGTTTCGAACTCCAGCCTGAAGCCCAGCGCCTGAAAGAACTTCGCCGACTTGCCCCAGTTGTGGGTGGTCAGATACACGGCTTCGATCCGCTCGGATGACATGTCACTCCTCCTTGTTGGACGGTTCCGCGCCGGACGGCGGCGCGGCCAGGTACGCGCGCAACGCGTCGGCCACCAGCGCGGACAGCGATTGCTCCGTTTCGATGGCACGATGCTTGACCTGCCGGATCAGGCCGAGCGGCAGGTACACGTTGAATTGCTTCACTTCTTCGTCGGTCATGGATACTAGTATGCTAGCAATCTAGCAAAAGTCAACTGACGGTGATCGCGGGATGGTCGCGGCCCGCGTGCGGGCCGCCGTCGGATGTCGGGGGTTCGCGTTACCGCGCGGGGCGCGCCGCGAGTCGCGCGAACAGCGCGTCGAGATCGAATCCCGCCGTATTGATGCCGATCGTGTCGCGCAGGCACGCGGCCCAGTCGGCAGCATTGTCGAACCTGACCGTGCGCCCGGCCCCCGCCGCGTCGCGCAACGTCAGCGCGGTGTTGAGCAGCGCCGCGCGGCCGTCCGGCAGCACGCGGCACGCGATCAAGTCGTTCACGAAGATCGATTCGGGATAGGTCGACGTGAACCAGTTCGCGGCGTCGTAATCGATCCATTCGGCCGGCTTCAGCGAGAAGCGGTAGGTCGTCTGCCAGCCGTCGGGGATTTCGAACTGCATGTCGAATTCGCCGTCGACCGGCGCGTCGATCACGCGAAACGCGCCGTGCGGCGTCAGTTGCCGCTCGCCCGGCACGAAGCGCAGCGGCGCGGTCAGCGTCGCGCTGCCGAAGCCGATGTCCGCGAGCCACGCGGCCCCGTCGAGGTCGATGCGCAGCAACATGTGCGTCTGCGCGGTGACGATCTCGGGCGGCCGCATCCAGCGCACGCGCGCGATCAGCGGCGTGACGCGAAAACCGATCGTCGTGAGCGCGGTGTAGAACAGCTTGTTGAGTTCGAAGCAGTAGCCGCCGCGGCGGCGTTCGACCACCTTGTCGACGATCGCGGGCAGGTCGAGCGCGACGCGCGCGCCGGTCAGCGGATTGAGGTTTTCGAACGGAATCGCCTGCGGGTGCAGCAGATGCAGCCGGCGCAGCACGTCCAGCGTCGGCGCGGCCGGGCCGTCGTAGCCGATGCGGGAGAAATAGCGCGAGAGGTCGAACGAGTCAGTCATGAACCGGCACCGATAAAAGGGACCCGCCACGATAGCATCGCGCGCAATCCCCATGTTGTGCGGGGCGATTGTTCGTGGTCGACGCGCGCGATGCGGGCCGCGCATCGCGCGCACATCCGCGCCACGTTGACGTTACGGCAGCAGCTTCAGCGCGGACGACGCGACCGACGGCACCGAAATGCCCTGGCTCGTCGCGAACTGGACGGCCTGGCCGAGCGTCGCGGCCAGCGACTGCAACTGGCCCGGCGCGCTTTGCGCGATATACGACGCGGCCTGCATGTTCTGCGGATTCAGGCCCGACTGCAGCAACGACGCGGCGCTCGTCGAACCGAGATTGCCGAGCCCCGACTGCAGTTGCGAATACTGCGTGAGCCCCTGCCCGAGCGACGCGAGCCCGTTGCTGAACGCCTGCTTGTCGATCGGGCCGTGCGTGGCGCCGCCGCTCGCGAACGCCTGGCCGAGCGCCTGCGACACCGATTGCTGCGCGCCGCCCATCTGCGACAGCGTGGCCGGCGACAGTGCATCGGCACCGGACAACTGACTCGCGGCCTGCTGCGCCTGCCCGGCCGCCCCCGTCAGGCCCATCGCCGATGCGAGCGACGACTGGCCGTTCAGCACCTGCTGGTTCGCCCCGACATAGGCCTGCAGCAATTGCGCGACACCGCCCTGCGCAGGCGCCGCCTGCTGCTGCCCGCCGCCGAGCAGCGACGCGCCGAGCGACTGCAGGTCGAGCTGCGCGTGCGCGGCGCCGCTCACCAGGATGCCGAACGCGATGCCTGCCGAGGCCAGATGCCGGCCCGTCGCGCGAATGTGCTTCATGTGTGTTCCTCGTGCCCGAATTGTCGAGGCGATATTGTCGAAGCGCGTCGCGCGCCGCCGCAACGACTGAAACACATCGAAACGAAATCCGGCGGCGGCGCCGCTTGCAATTCGGCGACCGACGAGCCCCGTCACGCAGATTCGCGCGCGTTTGCCGAGCGATGTCGTGCGCGCATCCCGATTCGTTCTCCGGCTGCATCAATGGCGGATGTCGGGTCCGGCGGGCGCCCGCGAACGTCGCGTCGAGCGATGCAAAACGAAACGGGCAGCTCGTCGCCGCCCGCTCCGTCACCCCGGCAACTGGCTACCGGCTACCGGTTGCCCGCCTGCCGCGGCATCACGCGGCCATCCACGCCGGCACGCGCCGGGCCACCCAGTCGGCCGCCCGCTCGTAGCCGCGCGCAAGCTGCAGCACGGCGAGATCGGCGCGCGGACGCCCGATCAGTTGCATCCCCATCGGCAACCCCGCGTCGTTGAAGCCGACCGGCACGTTGATCACCGGGCAGCCGGCCAGCGTCCACGGCACGACCGTTTCCATCCAGCGGTGGTAGGTGTCCATCGCGCGGCCCGCGATCTCCTTCGGCCAGCGCTGGTCGACGTCGAACGGGAACACCTGCGCGGTCGGCGCCGCGATGAAGTCGTAGCGATCGAAGAAGCTCAGCACCGCCTGATGCCACGCGGTCCGTTCGACGCTCGCATCGAACACCGCCGCGCCCTGCAGCGCGAGCAGCCCTTCGACCTCGTAGATCGCCTCGGGCTTCAGCAGCGCACGGCGCGCCGGGTCGCGATAGTGCGCGAGCAGCCCGCCGCCCGACAGCAGGTGCCGGTGCGCGAGCCACAGACGCCAGATCCGGTCGGGTGCGAACGCCGGCAGCGCGGCATCGACGTCGCAGCCGATCTCGCGCAGCGTCGCCAGCCCGTGCTCGCACTGCGCGAGCACGCCGGCCTCGGTCGCGAGATAACCGTTCCAGTCGCCGACCCACGCGATGCGCTTGCCGCGCAGGTCCGCGTCGAGCGGCTGCGCGAACATCGCCGGATCGTCCGCGAGCGACAGCGGATCGTTGCGGTCGTAGCCGGCCTGGATCGCGAGCAGTTGCGCGACGTCGCCGACGGTGCGCCCCATCGGCCCTTCGATGCCGAGCTGCTGCATGAACACGTCGACGCCCGGCCAGCGCGGCACGCGGCCCTGCGACGGGCGAAAGCCGTAGATGTTGCAGAACGCGGCCGGGTTGCGCAGCGACCCGCCGAAATCGCTGCCGTCCGCCACCGGCAGCATCCGCGACGCGAGCGCCGCCGCCGTGCCGCCGCTGCTGCCGCCCGCGCTCTTCGTCAGGTCGTACGGGTTGCGCGTCGCGCCGTAGACTTCGTTGAACGTATGCGAACCGAGCCCGAACTCGGGCGTATTGGTCTTGCCGATGAAGATCGCGCCGGCCGCGCGCATCCGCGCGACGCCGACGGAATCGGCCTGCGGTACGTTCTCGCGGAAGATCGGCGAGCCGTAGGTCGTGCGCAGCCCCTTCGTCATCGCCAGATCCTTCGGCGCCTGCGGCATCCCGTGCAGCCAGCCGCGATACTCGCCGCGCGCCAGCTCCGCGTCCTTTTCCGCGGCTTCCGCCAGCAGCGCATCGCGATCGCGCAGCGCGACGATCGCGTTGATCGCACCGTTCACGCGCTCGATGTGATCGAGATACGCACGTATCGTCTCGACGCACGACACCGCCTTGCTGCGGATCGCCGACGCGAGCTCGCCGGCCGACAGGCGTACGACCGGATCGACGGAAATGGAAGCGGGAGCGAGAAACTGCGGGGCGCCGTGCGGCATGCGGGGTCTCCTGGGAAGCGGTAGCGGATGGCGCGCCGCCGGGCGGCGGCCGACGCTCTACTCTACGCGACGCGCCCCGGGCGACCTCCGATATTTTGCGGCGCAATTCATTGCGGATCCGACTGAATCGCGCTCGCGCGAACGGCCGGCGACGACCGGGCGGAACGGGGCGACGCCGCTCGCTGCCGTTTATGCGCATAAACTTAAATTTCTTATATTTTTAATTGGTGCGTCACGGGACCGCGCGCGTTAACGACATTTTTATGCGCCCGGCCGATCTCTTTAGATCGCTTCGTGCGGCCGCACGCTACGCTGGAAGCACTTCGTTTCCGGGTTCATCGTCCATGCTCAAGCTGCTGGTTCCGGTCGGTCATTCACCGCGCTCGCTTCAGGCCGTCCGGCACGCGACGTTTCTGTATCGCGAGCGCTGCGCATCGGAGGTCGTGCTGATCAACGTGCAGGCGCCGCTGGAATCGACGCGGCTCGAGGCCTATCACCCGCTGTCGCGGTTGCGCGCGATCGAGACGCAATTCGCGACCGACGATCTCGCGATGGCCGAGCGGATCCTGCGCGATGCGGACGTGAAGTTCAGCGTCGTGATGAAGGTCGGGCCGGTGGCCGACACGATCGCGGCCACGGCGGCCGAGACCGGGTGCGACGAGATCGTCGTGGCCGGGCCGCGACGCGATCCGCTGCACGCGTTGATGTCGGTGTTTCGGCGCAGCGTGATGGCGCGGCTGGTGCGGATTTCGAATGTGCCGGTGACGGCGGTGCAATGACGGAAACGGCGCGTCATGCGTGCGCATCGTGCGCACGCTGTCGCGCGGCGCTCAATCGATGACCTTGCGCCAGAACACGAAATAGGCGGCCGCCGAAGACGCCAGCAGCAGGATGGCCCACATCGGGGCAAGACTGATCAGGACGGAAGAGACGTTCAACATTTTGGTTTCCTCACTATTTCGACAGCGATATTCGACATTTGCGTGCTTGCCGGACCCGATGCATCGCCCCCGCATCGCGTGCCGTCAAATCATGCATTCATGCTATCGCTTCGAACGGCCGTGCGACCGCCGCCGCCCGCCCGCACCCTGACATTCGTCAAACTCCCGCGCATTGGCCGCTCGTCGGACGGCGACCGAAAAACGGGACAGGATCGTCCGCTCCGCCAGCGCTTTCAGCAGACGTTTACCGGGGGAAGCCCCAAGTGCTTCGTCGAACGTGTCCGCGTTACGCTTGAGCGACGAGGAGACGAACCATGAGACGAGCCGTACATATCGCCGTTTTTGCACTGCTGGCCTATCTCATCGGCGATCGCGCGATCCTGCACGCGCAGGGCCGCGACGCCAGCCCGCTCGCGTGCGAGCAAGGCGCCGCGCAGGTCAAGGCCGACGCGCTCGGTCGCGGCTTCGGCGAAGCCGCCGCCGGTAGCCAGAGTGAGGCGTTCATGTCGGGCTGCCTGGTGACGGGACGCAGCGATCAGGACGTCGCGATGGCGGCCCGCTGACGCGCCCATCCGGCGACGAGCCGGCCGCGCCCGAAGTCGCGGGCGCCGGTTCGCGCTGCCTGCCCCACTGTCCCGATACGGACGTTGCCGTCCGCCATCCCTGCCCCGTTACGCCCCGACATGACCGATCCGAACACCGCGTTGATCCAGCGCTTCTACACGGCCTTCCAGCAGCGCGACATCGACACGATGCTCGCGTGCTATGCCGACGACATCGTGTTCAGCGATCCCGCGTTCGGCGAGCTGCGTGGCGAGCTCGCACGCGACATGTGGCGGATGCTGGTCGCGCGGGCGCAGGAATTCTCGCTGACGTTCGGCGAAATCGCCGCGGACGACCAGGCCGGGCGCGCGAAATGGCGCGCGGACTACCGGTTCGCCGCGACCGGACGGAGGGTGGTCAACCGGATCGACGCGCGTTTCCGGTTTCGCGACGGACGCATCGTCGAGCATCGCGACCATTTCGACCTGTGGCGCTGGGCGCGTCAGGCGCTCGGGATGAAGGGCGCGCTGCTCGGCTGGACGCCTTTCATGCAGCGCGCGATCCGCGCGCAGGCACGGAAAAATCTCGACGCGTATCGCGCCAAGCGGAAATAGGCCACGCCCCGCGGCCGCATCGCTACGGCTTCATCGTCGCGTCGATCAGGTCGTAGGCCATGTCCGGCACCACGCCGTCCGGGTTCGTCAGGTCGTTCTGGCGATACCAGCTTTCATCGGCCTCCGGATGCGGGCCGGCAAGGCCGACGCGTCCTTTGCCGTAGCGGTACGTGGCGGCGGCGATGTCCTTGTTCGGGTAGATCGCCAGCACGATCCCGCCGGAGCCGATCGGCGCGACCGGGAGCCTCGCGCCGTCCTGATAGTAGATCCAGCGCTTTTTCCCGCGCCAGACGACCGGCGTCACCGTGTCCGCGATGCCGTGAAGCGTCGAGCCCGGCCGGTCGACCTCGGAGTCGATATCGCCGGCAACCAGCCCGAACCCCTGCGCGCCGGCCAGGTAGGCGCCCATGCAGAGCCCCAGGTATCGGCCGCCGTTCGCCACGTAATGCCGCACGGCCCTGATTGCAGGCCGACCGATGCTGGCGGCCGCGCCGGGAATGTCCTGCCCGCCGCCGGGCTGCACATAGAGCGCCGCACCGGCCAGCGCCGCGGGCGTGATCTTGAGCCGTTCCGCCGGCCCCACGTAGATCACCCGGAACCGGTAGTCCGATTCCCGCAGGCGTCTGGCGATGGTTTCGGGGCACCCGTCGCACGCGGCAGGCCCGCGATAGACCAGCGCGACCGGCCGGCTCGCCGCGTCGCGCGCTTCGTCGCCGGGCGCGGCCGCGTGAACGGCCGGCGACGCGACGAGCGTCGCCATCAGGAAAATCGCGTCTCTGGAGCGCATGTCGTGGATCGCCGGAGTCAAGGAAATCGCCGCCGCCCGGGTCGAATCGACAGGGGCGCGACGACTTCCGCCTCCAGTTCCGAAACCCGATTGCAAGCTGCGTGACGGCAAGCGTAGCGGCCCGAACGCGCCCGGTGTGTACCGTTTCCTGCGGGCTTGTGCAGATATGTGCGGCACCGGCGGCCTGAGCCGACACCCTGCACTCGCCCGCCCGACCGCGCCCGACAAGGCCGCCTCCCGCCATGCAACCCCGCCTTCCGTGTTTCGCATTGCCAACTCTTATATAAGACATAAGACATTTGACGTTGCACACCATTGAGATTAGAATCCCGCTCAAAGCAGTGCCTGGAATAGCCCCGGAGTGCCGGCAAGGCCTTCCCCTCAAACGCAATATCAGCAGGTCTCCCCATGCTTGAAAACTTTCGTGCTCACGTGGCCGCCCGCGCCGCGCTCGGTATTCCTCCCCTGCCGCTGACGGCTCAGCAGACCGCCGAACTGGTCGAATTGCTGACGAACCCGCCCGCCGGCGAAGAGCAGACGCTGCTCGAGCTGATCACCCATCGCGTGCCCGCCGGCGTCGACGAAGCCGCCCGCGTGAAGGCCGGCTTCCTGGCCGCCGTGGCCAAGGGCGAGACCGCCTGCCCGCTGATCTCGCGTGCGCACGCGACCGAGCTGCTCGGCACGATGCTCGGCGGCTACAACATCCAGCCGCTGATCGAGCTGCTGTCCGACGAGGCCGTCGCCGCGGTCGCCGCCGACGCGCTGAAGAAAACCCTGCTGATGTTCGACCAGTTCCACGACGTGAAGGAACTCGCCGACAAGGGCAACGCGCACGCGAAAGCGGTGCTGCAGAGCTGGGCCGATGCCGAATGGTTCACGAGCCGTCCGGAAGTGCCGGAAAGCCTGACCATCACCGTATTCAAGGTCACGGGCGAAACCAACACCGACGACCTGTCGCCGGCGCCGGACGCCACCACCCGCCCGGACATCCCGATGCACGCGCTCGCGATGCTGAAGAACGCGCGCCCGGGCATCACGCCGGAAGAAGACGGCAAGCGCGGCCCGGTCAAGTTCATCGAATCGCTGAAGGAAAAGGGCCACCTGGTCGCCTACGTCGGCGACGTGGTCGGCACCGGCTCCTCGCGCAAGTCGGCCACCAACTCGGTGCTGTGGTTCACCGGCGAAGACATTCCGTTCGTCCCGAACAAGCGCTTCGGCGGCGTGTGCCTCGGCGGCAAGATCGCCCCGATCTTCTACAACACGATGGAAGACGCCGGCGCGCTGCCGATCGAGCTCGACGTGTCGCAGATGGAAATGGGCGACGTGGTCGAACTGCGCCCGTACGAAGGCAAGGCGCTGAAGGACGGCAAGGTCATCGCCGAATTCCAGGTCAAGTCCGACGTGCTGTTCGACGAAGTGCGCGCCGGCGGCCGCATTCCGCTGATCATCGGCCGCGGCCTGACCGCGAAGGCGCGCGAAGCGCTCGGCCTCGCGCCGTCGACGCTGTTCCGCCTGCCGCACCAGCCGGCCGACAGCGGCAAGGGCTTCTCGCTCGCGCAGAAGATGGTCGGCCGCGCGTGCGGTCTGCCGGAAGGCCAAGGCGTGCGCCCGGGCACGTACTGCGAACCGAAGATGACCTCGGTCGGCTCGCAGGACACCACGGGCCCGATGACCCGCGACGAACTGAAAGACCTCGCGTGCCTCGGCTTCTCGGCCGATCTCGTGATGCAGTCGTTCTGCCACACCGCCGCGTATCCGAAGCCGGTCGACGTGAAGACGCACCAGACGCTGCCGAACTTCATCAGCACGCGCGGCGGCATCGCGCTGCGCCCGGGCGACGGCGTGATCCACTCGTGGCTGAACCGCATGCTGCTGCCCGACACCGTCGGCACCGGCGGCGATTCGCACACGCGCTTCCCGATCGGCATCAGCTTCCCCGCAGGTTCGGGCCTGGTCGCGTTCGCGGCCGCTACCGGCACGATGCCGCTGGACATGCCGGAATCGGTGCTGGTCCGCTTCAAGGGCAAGATGCAGCCGGGCGTCACGCTGCGTGACCTCGTCAACGCAATTCCGCTGTACGCGATCAAGCAAGGCATGCTGACGGTCGCCAAGCAGGGCAAGAAGAACATCTTCTCGGGCCGCATTCTCGAAATCGAAGGCCTGCCCGACCTGAAGGTCGAGCAAGCGTTCGAGCTGTCGGATGCGTCCGCCGAGCGTTCGGCTGCCGGTTGCACGGTGCGCCTGAACAAGGAACCGATCATCGAGTACCTGAACAGCAACATCACGCTGCTCAAGTGGATGATCGCGCAGGGCTACCAGGATCCGCGCAGCCTGCAGCGCCGCATCGCGGCGATGGAACAGTGGCTGGCCGATCCGCAACTGCTGTCGCCGGATGCCGACGCCGAATACGCGGCCGTCATCGAGATCGACCTCGCCGACATCCATGAGCCGATCGTCGCCTGCCCGAACGACCCGGACGACGTGAAGACGCTGTCCGACGTCGCCGGTGCGAAGATCGACGAAGTGTTCATCGGCTCGTGCATGACCAACATCGGTCACTTCCGCGCCGCGTCGAAGCTGCTCGAAGGCAAGCGCGACATTCCGGTCAAGCTGTGGGTCGCGCCGCCGACCAAGATGGACCAGAAGCAACTGACCGAAGAAGGCCACTACGGTGTGTTCGGCACGGCCGGCGCCCGCACCGAAATGCCGGGCTGCTCGCTGTGCATGGGCAACCAGGCACAGGTGCGCGAAGGCGCGACGGTCATGTCGACGTCGACCCGCAACTTCCCGAACCGCCTCGGCAAGAACACGAACGTGTACCTCGGCTCGGCGGAACTGGCGGCGATCTGCTCGCGTCTGGGCAAGATCCCGACCAAGGAAGAGTACATGGCCGACATGGGCGTGCTCACCGCCAACGGCGACAAGATCTACCAGTACATGAACTTCGACCAGATCGAAGACTTCAAGGAAGTGGCCGACACCGTGCAGATGTAAGCACGCAGTCGGGCTGCGACGGGAAGTCGACGTCGCAGCGCACCGAAAGGCGCCGCGGGCCGAATGGCCGCGGCGCTTTTTTATGCGTCGGCGAACGGACGCGCCCGCGCGGTCAGTCGAGCAGCGCGTGCAGCCGCTCGACCACGTCGAACGGCAGGCCTTCGTCATAGCCGTCCGCTTCGTCGAGATCGACGTACTCGCGGCCGTCGGTCGGCTGCAGCATCAGTGCCGGCACGGGCCGCACGACCGGTACGTCCGGATAATCGTTCGGCCCCGCGCCATCGAAGTCGTGCGGATCGAACCAGATTCCGTGATCGGCGTAATAGCCTTCCGCGTAACGTTGCTCGATCTCGCGCAGCAACCGGAACGTATCCCGTTGATACGACGCGGCGTTTTCGTCCGCATACTGCACGAACCACGCGGCGCCGAGATTCCAGTAGATCAGCAACGCGGTCGCGCGATCGACGTTGCGGTTGTCCAGCAGCCAGCGCAACGCGCGGCCGTTGCCGTCGTAATTGGAGCGTGCGGCGAACCGGTGCCACTGCTCGGGCGTCGCGCCTTCGAGCCAGGTCCGGACGATGTCCCACATTTTCTGTTCGATTTCGGTGTCGTCCATGGAGTGCGTCTTGCGGAATGAGCGGTAACGGGAAGTGCTTCGATGACCGGCGATTCTAGCGCCGCTTCGCGATACTCATGCGGCGTCGCCGCCCGGCTCGCGACGGATCACCAGTTCGTTGAAGCCGGTGCCCGCATCGGGCTCGCGCGAGAAGCGATGCGCGGGCAGCAGCGCGAGCAGGATCTCGGCCGTCGTGCGCACCACGCAACCACTCGCGACATGGCCGCCGGTCACGCGGCCGTCCGCATCCGAGACCGACATGTGCAGATGCGCGCCGTCCGGCGACACCGAACCGGCCAGCGTCAGGATTTCGAGGTCGCCGCGCAGCGCGGTCGGCTGGTCGACGCCGGCGAAGCGCAACTGCGCGACGCTCAGGCTGCCGATGCCCTGGATCACGAAGGCCGCGTGCGCTTCATGCTGGTGTAGCGCTGCCTCAATGGCGCCGCGCAGATCGTCGCCGGGGGAAAGACGCAATGGATGGGCCTGCATGGTCGAGAACCTGTGGGTCGATCGTGGTATCGATCAAGCGTACGTGCTCACCGTGAATCGGGCAAGTCACCCGTTCTTCAGAAGCCCGTACGCGTCGTGGCGCGGCGCAAGCCTCACACCGCGAATCGCTCGCTCGCGAATTGCGCATCCGGCACGCCCGCGGCAACCGCCGCGTCACGTGCCGCCTGTACGAGCGACGGCGGCCCGCACACGTAGATGTCCGGCCGCTCCCCCGCTTCTCCGAGCGCCGCGCGCAACGCGTCGACCGGCGTGCCGCGATACCCGCCCCACTCCCCTTCCGGCCGCCATACGCACAGCTCGACGCGCAACTGCGGCAGCGCCGCCTGCAAGCGCGCCAGCTCGTCGAGCATGAACAGTTCGCTTTCCTGATTGACGCCGAAGAACAGTCGCGCGTCCGCCATTTCCTGATAATCGGCCATGCGCCGCAACATCGACAGGATCGGCGCGAGCCCCGTGCCGCCGGCGACGAACCAGCGTGGCCGCAGGCTATCCGCGACGATGCCGAAGCCGCCCATCGGCACACGGACGATCAGCGAATCGCCCGGCCGCGCCCGCTCGCGCAGGTAGGTCGAAAACCAGCCGCCGGCCCGCAGCCGGATCAGGAATTCGAGGCGACCGTCCCAGTTGCTCGTGTTCGCCAGCGAATACGGGCGGCGCAGGCCGCTGCCCGGCACCTCCAGCTCCGCGAACTGGCCGGGCTCGAACTCCACGGCCGAACCGGACGCGTCGTCGGGCTCGACCTGCAGCTCGACGCGCAGCGTGTCGGCCGCGACCGCCTCGAGCGCCGCGATCCGCGCGGTCCGCACAGGCACCGGATGCAGCAGCACCTTGGTCCGGTCGTACGGCGCGGCGATGCGCAGATCGCCGCGCGGCGTGGTCCGGCACAGCAGGACCGCGCCGTGCTGGCCGGCGGGCAGCACGCCGGCGCTGTCGGGCTGCGCCTCGTACGCGCCGTCGACGACGCTCGCCCGGCATGCGCCGCAGCTTCCGCGCCGGCATTGCGACGGCAGCGTGATGTCGGCGTCGGCCGCGGCCGACAGCAGATCCTGTTCGGCCTCGCAACCGAACGCGAACCGCTCGCCGTCACGGGTCGTGATCTCGATCCGGTAAGTCATCGAACGATCCCGGTCAGGCGGCCTGCCGCGCCAGCGACGCGGCGAGGTCGGCGCTGGCGTCGCCGATCGGCTGGATGCCGAACTGTTCGACCAGCACCGCCAGCACGTCCGGCGTGATGAAGGCCGGCAGCGCCGGCCCGAGGCGGATGTTGCGCAGGCCGAGCGCGAGCAGCGTCAGCAGCACGGCCGCCGCCTTCTGCTCGAACCACGAGATCACCAGCGACAGCGGCAGGTCGTTCACGCCGCATTCGAACGCATCGGCGAGCGCCGTCGCGATCCGGATCGCCGAGTAGCTGTCGTTGCACTGCCCGACGTCGAGCAGGCGCGGAATGCCGCCGATCTCGCCGAACGCGTGGCGGTTGAACCGGTACTTGTTGCAGCCGAGCGTCATCACGACCGTGTCGTCGGGCGCCTGCTCCGCGAACTCGGTGTAGTAGTTGCGGCCCGGCGCCGCACCGTCGCAGCCGCCGATCAGGAAGAAATGGCGGATCTGGCCGGCCTTCACCGCGTCGATGACCTGGTCCGCGACGCCGAGCACCGCATGGCGGCCGAAGCCGACGGTGATCGTCTCTTCCGGCGCGGTGGCCGGGAACCCGGGCAGCGCCTGCGCCGCGCGGATCAGCATCGAGAAATCGTGATGCTCGAGATGGCGCACGCCCGGCCAGCCGACCGGCCCCGTCGTGAAGATCCGCTGCCGGTATTGCGGCATCGGCTCGATGATGCAGTTGGACGTCATCAGGATCGGTCCGGGGAAATGCGCGAAGTCGCTCTGCTGATCCTGCCACGCGCCGCCGTAGTTGCCGACAAGGTGCGGAAAGGCCTTGAGCGCCGGATACGCGTGGGCCGGCAGCATCTCGCCGTGCGTGTACACATGGATACCGGTGCCGGCCGTCTGTTCGAGCAGCGCATGCAAATCGCCGAGATCGTGGCCCGATACGAGGATCGCCTTGCCCGCGACCGGCGACACGCGCACGGCTGTCGGTTGCTGCGCACCGAAGCGGCCGGTGTTCGCGGCGTCCAGCAGTTCCATCACCGTCAGGTTCAGTTGGCCGAGTGCGAGCGCCTGGGCGAGCAGCGCCGTGACGTCGTCGGGTTCGCCGGCGAGAAACGCAAGCGCCGCTTCGACGCCTTCGTAGATATCGTCGCGCTCGTAGCCGAGCACCCGCGCATGATGCGCATACGCGCACACGCCCTTCAGCCCGTACAGCACCAGCGCGCGCAGGCCGACGATGTCCGCGCCGACGTCGTCGAGCCCCTTGTCCACCCCGACAGCTGCCGCTTGCGCGAGCAGGCCGGTCAAATCGGTCGCCGGCTGCCACGTCGCCGGCCCTTGCGGCGCCGGCACGATCGTTCCGGTCGCGCGCGCGTGCGCTTCGCATAGCGCCTTCACGCGGTCGCGCGTCTGCGCCGCTTCACGCAGCAGCGCGACGAAGCGCGCCGCGTGGAAATTCACGTTGGTCAGCGTCGTGAACATCGCGTACAGCACGAACCGGTCGGCTTCGCGATCGGGCTTGCCCGCCGCGCGCGCGATCGCGCCGTATTGCGCGATGCCCGTTACCGCATGGACCAGCAGGTCCTGCAGGTCGGCCGTCGTGGCATCCTTGCCGCAGTTGCCTTTCGACGATGCGCAGCCGGGCCGCGCGCCGGTCCGGTCGGTCTGTTCGCATTGGTAGCAAAACACGGTGCTCTCCTTTCTCGATCATGGGGCGCGGGTCGGCGCGACGGCGGCGGAACGCAGGTCCCTCGCCGCCGGGCATCCCGCCCGCTTCAAGATGCGTATTGCATGCATCTTTTTTCATGATGTTTCGGCGCGCCTTTCGCTACCGTGATGCAGATCAACAAACGGGACGCGCGTGGGTGAGGCAACGTGTCGCTACGATCGCTCGCCGGCCCAGGTTGCGGGTTCGCTGCCGCTTTCATTGCCGTTCTCGTTGCCGACCTCCGCGGAGTCGATGCCCCAGTCGCCGTACCGGTACCAGTCGTCGCCGAGCAGTTCGCTCGGGTGCTGCGTACGGCTGGAGCCGTTGCCGCAACGCATCGCATGTGTCGGACAGTAGTTGTCGCATCCCCAGCAGATCCGCTCCGGATGAACGGGATGCAGCGGAAACTTCTTCGCCATGATAGGTTGCCTTCCCCGTGTCGTGTCGTGCGTTACCGTTCGACTCTAGTGCACCGGCGCACACGGGGCCCTGCGGCATGGTTTCGCACCGGCTGTCGCTCATCGGCTAGGCATGCGGACACGATTGGTCTAGTCTGCACGATATTTCGCGACGCAAGCCGTCCCAACCCGAACGCCTTCCCGATGACAACCATTCCGAACCGACGATCCCGCCTGCGCGGCGGCCTGCTTGGCCTGCTGATCGGCGACGCGCTCGGCGTGCCGTACGAATTCCACGACGCCGCGTCGATTCCGCTTCCCGCCGCGATCGACATGACACCGCCGCCGGGCTTCGCGCGCGCGCACGACGGTGTGCCGCCCGGCACCTGGAGCGACGACGGTGCGCAGGCGCTCGCGCTGCTCGACGCGCTGCTGCGCGAGCACGACCTGAATCTCGACACGTTCGCCGGCAACCTGCTGGACTGGTTTCATCGCGGCGCGTTCACGCCGGACGGCCGCGTATTCGACGTCGGCCTGCAGACGCAGCGTGCGTTCCACGCGCTGGCGGCCGGCGCCGCGCCCGCGGCAGCCGGGCCCGGCGACGAGCGCGACAACGGCAACGGCTCGCTGATGCGCTGCTTTCCCGTCGTGATGGTCGCGGCGTCGCGCGACGACGCGATCCGGCTCGCGCGCAAGCAGAGCGTCGTCACGCACGGCCACGTGCGTTCGCAGCTTTGCTGCGCGCTCTATTGCCTGACGGCGCTGGGCATCGTCGACGGCCAGCCGGCTCCCGACGCGGTGCGCACGGCCGAGGACGAACTGCTCGCGCGCCACGAAGGCACGGCCGATGAAATCGAACTGAAGATCGTGCTCGACGGCCGCTTCGACGCACCGCAAGGATCGGGCTATGTGGTCGACAGCTTCTGGTCGGCGATCCATTGCCTGCTGTCGACGGACAGCTACGAGGATTGCGTGAAGCGCGCGATCGCGCTCGGCAACGACACGGATACGACCGCGGCAATCGCCGGCAGCCTCGCCGGCGTGGTGTACGGCGAACGGGCGTTGCCCGCTCGATGGGTTGCGACGCTGCGCGGAAAAGACAAGGTCGAGGGCTGGCTCGCGAAGCTGTGAATACCGCTGCCGATCGCCCCTGAATCGAAGATGGCGGGCCGATCAGGGCCGCCCCGAACAACCGCATCAACCTGAGAGGATGCTCCGATGCTACGTGCCATCAATCCCCCCGGCGCCACGATTCCCGGCATTTCGCAAGCGATACTCGTCGAAGGTGGTCAACCGCTGTATTTGTCCGGCCATGTTCCGTTCGATGCCGAGGGCGCGGTTGTCGGCGTCGATCATGCAACGCAGCTCGATCAGGTGTTCAGGAACATCGCCGATACGCTTCGCACCGCAGGGGTCGGCTTCGAATCCGTCGCGCGTCTGACGATCTATGTCCGCGATTTCGATTCGAGCCTGTTGCCGCAGATTCGCGAAGTGCGCGACCGCTGGGTCAACACCGCGTGCCCGCCCGCAAGCGCGCTCGTCGGCGTGGCATCGTTGTTCCGCCCGGAGGTACTGGTCGAAGTGGACGCGTTCGCGATCGTTCCTGCCGCGTAATAACCGGCCGCCGCATCAGCCTCGGCCGCGATCGCTCGCCAGCAACCCGTACAGCGCACTGTCCGACACTTCGTCGCCGACGATCCAGCGTTCGCGCAGCAGCCCTTCCCGCACGAAACCGAGCCGTTCAAGCAACCCGGCCGACGCGACGTTGCGCGGATCGATATCCGCCTCGATCCGGTTCAGCCGCAGCGCGCCGAAGGCATGATCGATCATCGCCGACGCCGCTTCGCACATGTATCCGCCGCGCCAGAACGCGCGCCGCAGGCTGAAGCCGATCTCGGCTCGCCGGCACTGCTCGTTCGCATGGAACAGCACGCATTCGCCGAGCGCTTCGCCGGTTTCCCGCAGTTCGAGCACGCAGACCAGGCTCTCCCCGCTCGCGGACGTCTGCACGTTGCGCGCGACGCGCGCCTCGGCCTGCTCGATCTGCGTCATCGGCGAGAACGAGAAGTAGCGCATCGCTTCCGGATCGGACCAGATCTCGAAGAAAGTCGGCGCGTCTGCTTCGCGAAGCGGGCGCAGCACGAGTCGAGCGGTATGCAGCGTGACGGGTTCGAACAGGGACATGGCAATCGTCTGACGAAATCGGGACCGTGAATTAGAACACGCGCGCCACGCGCCAACAATCGCGCGTACGCTCGGCACCCTGCACGCCCCCGCGAGGCGCCCCCGAAACAAAGAGGCCCGGGAGCATCGCCCGGGCCTCTCGGTTCACCTCATCCACCGCTGCGCAATGCGCTTACGCCTCGAGCGCCTCCAGCACCTTCCCCTTCGTCTCGATCCCGACGAAGTGCACGGTCAGCGCCGCGATCAGCGGCACGACGCCGATCAGGTAGAACGCCGGTGCGAGATTCCCGCCGATGATCGCGTGCGGCACGACCATCGGCGCGACGAACGACGCGATCTTCAGCCACGCGCTGCCGAGCCCGCAGCCCGACGCGCGGATGCTCGTCGGATACTGCTCCGGCGTGTAGACGTACGCGGTAATGAAGCCCGACGCCATCAGCCCGAGCGACAGCGAGCAGAAGATCGCGACCACGTACACCGACGACGCGTGATAGATGCCGGCGAGCGCCAGCGACAGCGCGCACAGCACGAACGACCACACGATCACCGGCTTGCGGCCGAGCTTGTCGACCAGCAGCGCGGACGCGAGCGACCCGAGCACGCCCATCACCGAGCCGATCACCGCCAGATTCAGCGCGAGCTGCAGCGGTGCGTGATAGAAGTTCTTGTAGATCGTCGGCAGCCACGTCGACAGCCCGTACTGGATGAACCCGCAGGTCGCCCACAACGTCGCCACCGCGAGCGTGCGCTTGCGATACGCGGCGCTGAACAGGTCGCTCATCCTGCGCTTCGGATGCTGGCGCACCAGTTCGTCGAACGCGGCCACCTGCGTGACGGGCGGCAGCTCGCCGCGCACCGATCCTTCGAACACGCCGACCGCACGCCCGGCTTCCGCGAGCCGCCCGCGCGACGCGAGCCAGCGCGGCGATTCCGGCACGAGGTGCGTGAGCACGAGCGACAGGATCAGCGGCAGCCCGCCGACGAAGTACATGATCTCCCAGCCGAAGCGCGGCACGAGCCACGCGCCGAGCGCCATCGACACGAGCAGGCCGATCGGGAACACGATCTCGTACAGCAGCACGAAGCGGCCGCGGCCATGTGCGCGCGTGATCTCGTTGATGTACGTCGCGGCGACCGGCAACTCGCCGCCGAGCCCGAGCCCCTGCAGGATCCGCAGCAGCACGAACACCTCGAAGGTCGGCGCGAAGCCGCACGCGATACTCGTGATGCCGATCACGGCCGAACTCCACGCGATCGCCTTCACGCGGCCGTGCTTTTCCGCGAGCGCGGGAAACAGGAACGCGCCGATCAGCTGGCCGATCGCGCCGGACGCGATCAGCATGCCGATCTGCGTCGGCGACAGCCCCCATTTGTGAATCAGCAACGGCAGCGTCGCCGCGATCGTGATCACGTCGAAGCCGTCGAAGAACGTCGCGGTGCCGATCAGCACGCGTGCGCGGATCTGCATCGAGTTGGCCGGAAGCCGCTCGAGCCGCGCGATGATCGCGCCGGGCGTGGAGGCGGCAGCTTCCATCGTGGCCCTGCCGGCCACGACGTTGTCGAAAGTGCTCATGCGGGGTGTCTCCTGGATCTCTTTCCGGTGGGCCGGTCAGGCAAGCGCTTGGGTCGTGTCTGCCAGGGCTTCCGTATCCACTGCCCGGCCCTGGTTCATCCACTTGCGCGCGAGTTTCAGCTCACGCGCGTTGTTCACGGCGATGACACCTCTCACATGTCCGTCGCCGACAAAAAACAGCGTCGCACGACGCGCGGCGAGATCGCCGCGCACGACGAGCTGCGCATCGGCCGGCAGATCGCCCAGGATCTGCAGGTTCACGTCGTACTGATCGGACCAGAACCACGGAATCTCCGCGTACGGTGCGCGCACGCCGAGCACGGCCTTCGCCGCCGCGATCGCCTGGTTCTGCGCGTTGGCCCACGATTCGAGCCGCACGCGCCGCTTCAGCCAGCCGTTGTGATGGTTCGCGACGTCGCCGCACGCGAAGATCGCCGGGTCGCTCGTCGCGCCGTATTCGTCGACGACGATGCCGTCGTCGACCGCGAGCCCCACGTCGCTCGCGAGCGATGCGTTGAGCGCGAGGCCGATGCCGGCCACCGCGAAATCGGCGTCGATCGTCGTACCGTCGGCGAGCGTCGCGCGCACCTTCGACGCGTCGTCCGGCCGCGGGTCGAGCGACGCGAGCGCGGCGCCCGTCCGCACGTCGACGCCGTTCGAACGATGCAGGTCGAGCAGGAAGTCGGACACGATCTGCGGCACCGAGCGGCCACACAGGCGCGGCGCGCCTTCGACGACCACGGCTTCGACGCCGAGCTTGCGCGCGGTCGCCGCGACTTCGAGGCCGATCCAGCCACCGCCGATCACGAGCACGCGCCGGCTCGCGCGCAGCTTTTCGCCGAGTGCGGCCGCTTCGTCGAGCGTGCGCAGGTAATGCAGGTTCGGCGTGTTGACGAGCGCATCGGGCAAGCGACGCGACGTACCGCCGGTCGCGATCACGAGCCGGTCATATTCGATCTCGCGGCCGCTTTCGGTTTTCACCACGCGGCGTGCACGGTCGATGGAGGCCGCACGTTCCGGCTGCCATGCTTCGACGTTCAGCGCGTCGAATTCGTCGGGACGCACGACGCGCACGGTTTCGATATCCGCGTCGCCGGCCAGCACGGCCTTCGACAGTGGCGGGCGCTCGTACGGCAGATGCGGCTCGTCGGCGATCATCACGAGACGGCCTGCGTATCCTTCGGCGCGCAACGTCTTCAACACCCAGCCGGCGGCCTGGCCGCCGCCGATCACGACGACCGTGGCCGGCGCGGCCGCTTCCCGCGCGTTCGTTTCGCTCATGATTTGCGCTCCGTCATGAACTTGCCTTCCGGCGCCTTCGCGTTCTTCTGCCGGCGCGTATTGCCGTCGAGGCCGCCGTCGACGGCCCATTCGGCGAACACGGTCGGGCCCGGCTCGAATTCGCGCGGCTGCCATTCGGGCGTCAGCACGTCTTCGTCCGCGTAATACTCGATCAGGCCGCCGGCCGGGTTCTGGAAGTACCAGAAGTACGCGGACGACACCGGATGGCGCCCCGGGCCGAGCTGCGTTTCCCAGCCGCAGCGGTCGATGTGCATGCCGCCGCCGAACACTTCGTGGATGTCGCGCACGGTGAACGCGACGTGGTTCAGGCCGCGTTTTCCGTTCGGCAGCGCGAGCAGGAACAGGTCGTGATGGCCGCCGTGCGGCGCGCAGCGCATGAATGCGCCGCGGCCCGGATAACGATCCGACGTCTCGAAGCCGAGCAGTTCGTGATAGAACTTTTCCTGCGCGTCGAGGCAGTTCGTGAAGAACACGACGTGCCCGACCTCGACCGGCTCCGCGCGCGCATAGACCGGGCTCGGCTGGTCGACGCGCAGCGTCTGGCCCCACACGTTCGACGGCGAGCCCGCGATGTCGAGTGCGCGCTTGCGCGTGACTTCGACGCGAATCGCCATCCCGTTCGGATCGATGCAGCCGACCGCATCGTCCTGTGCGTAATAGCCGGGCTGGCCGGCAAGCTTCGTGCGCAGCGCGTCGAGTTCGGCCTGCGTCGCGACGCCCCACGTGACTTCACGCAGCGTCGGACCGGCCTCGAACGCCGGCGGCAGCGCCGGATCGTCGGCCTTGACGGCCAGCACGGTGCAGCCGTTCAGCGTTTCGAAGCGGGCGCGCGTGTCGTCGTGCGCGACTTCCTTCATCCCCCAGTCGGCGAAAAAGCGCCGGCAGGTGGCGAGATCGTCGACACCGTACGTGATCTGCTCGATTCCCAAGATGCTCATTGCGTCATTCCCCTTCGCTCAGTTCGCCCACGGCAGCGGCGCGTCGTTCAAGCCCCAGTAGAGGCTCTTCTGCTGCATGTATTCGCGGATGCCGAGACGCCCCTTCTCGCGCCCCATCCCGCTCTCCTTCCAGCCCGAGAACGGCGTGGAGATCGAGAACAGCTTGTACGTGTTGATCCAGACGGTGCCCGTCTCGAGCGCCCGCGCGATGCGCCATGCGCGCTTGTAGTCGCGCGTCCAGATGCCGGCCGCGAGGCCGAACACGCTGTCGTTCGCCTGCGCGATCAGCGATGCTTCGTCGTCGAACGGCATCGCGACCAGCACCGGCCCGAAGATTTCCTCCTGGCAGATGCGCGCGCTGTTCGGCAAGCCTTCGAGAATCGTCGGTTGATAGAAGAAGCCGTTCTCGCGCCCGTCGCCCGCCGGCCGCTCGCCGCCGCACAGCAGGCGGCCGCCTTCTTCCAGCCCGAGCGCGACGTAGCGTTCGACCGACTCGCGATGCTTCGCGGTGATCAGCGGGCCCATCTGCGTGTCGGGCCGCGTCGGGTCGCCCACGCGCAGCTTGCGGGCGCCCGCCACCAGGCGCTGCATGAATGCGTCGTACACCGCGCGCTGCACGAACAGCCGCGAACCGGCGATGCAGGCTTCGCCCGACGAGCTGAAGATGCCATACAGCACGCCGTTGACCGCGTGATCGAGATCGGCGTCGTCGCACACGATCGTCGGCGACTTGCCGCCGAGTTCGAGCGACACCGGCATCAGCTTCTCGGCCGCGATGCGCGCGATACCGCGGCCAACCTCGGTGCCGCCGGTAAACGACACCTTCTTCACCAGCGGATGACGCACGAGCACGTCGCCGATCACCGAGCCCTTGCCCGGCAGCACGCTCAGCACGCCCTTCGGCACGCCGGCTTCCTCGCAGATGCGCGCCAGCGCGAGCGATACGAGCGGCGTGACCTCGGCCGGCTTGAGCACCACCGCGTTGCCGCCGGCCAGCGCGGGGGCGAGTTTCTGCGCGTCGGACGCGATCGGCGAATTCCACGGCGTGATCGCGGCGATCACGCCGATCGGCTCGTACACGCTCATCGTCAGGTAGTCGCCGCGCGACGGCGTCAGTTCTTCATCGAGCGTCTCGAGGCAGGCCGCGAAGTAGCGGAACGTGTTCGCGGCGCTGGCCACCAGCACGCGCGTCTCGCCGATCGGCTTGCCGTTGTCGCGGCGCTGCAGGTTCGCGAGCGCTTCGTGGCGCTGCATGATCAGGTCGGCGATGCGGTACAGCACCTGCGCGCGCAGGTGCGGCTTCAGCCCGGCCCAGTCGGCGCGGCGCCATGCGGCGTCGGCCGCCACGACGGCGTCGGCCGCGTCTTCCGCGTTCGCCGTCGACACTTCCATGTTCACCGACTGGTCGGCCGGATAGATGCTCGTGTAAGGCGCGCCACGGCCGCGCCGCCACTCGCCGCCGATCAGGATGTTGCCGTCGGGTACGAGGCGCGTATCGAAAGGAGTCATGTCACAAGTCCCACAAATCTGTCTCTGCACGTCCGCCCTCGCCGTGGCGCGGGCGGACGCTCGATGGTCCGGTCAGATCACGCAGCGGGCCGCGCGGTTGCGCAGCGCGCGAATCGCGCTGTACGCGGTCAGCGCGGACGTCTTCGGGTTGTCGGGCAGCGGCTTGCCGCTCATTTCCAGCGACATCTCGCCGAACGCGCCGCGTGCGGTGATGCGATGCACGTTGCGCGCCACCGCCGGATCGGCGATCAGGCGCACGTGCGTCGCGTCGAGACCGAGGCCCGCGAGCGCGACCGTCGCCGCGACGTTCGCGTTCTTCGGATACAGCCGCGCGGCGTCGCGTGCAGTGCCTTCGAAGATCACCTTTTCCCCGGTCATCGCGCGCAGGTCGCACAATTCCTCGGCCGGCGTGCCGAGCCAGCCGAGCGGCGGCTTGCGGCCGACGTACAGCACTTCGTCGAGGCCGCCCTGCTTCGCGGACGCCAGCGCGTCGATGCCGCCGATCGCACCCGACAACAGCGTCACCGTCGTGCCGCCTTCGTCGGCGGCCTGCGACAGCACGTCGAGCAGCGCGAGATCGGACAGCGCGCCGATCGATGCGACCGCGCAGTCGGTGCCGGCCTTCAGCAGCGGCACGACGTGATCGACGAGCGCGCTGTGGCCCGCGCATTCGAGCGCGAACTCGGGGCGGCGGGCCAGCGCGTCGACCGACGACACGACCTCCACCGCGTCGCCGAGCTCGCCCTGCACAGCCGCGCGCTGGTGTGCCGGCACGATCACGTGTGCGACGCGCAGCGACGCATCGTGCTCGACCGCGTGGTACACGGCCGCGCCGATCGCGCCGAAACCGATCATCGCGACGTCGACGGGCGCGTGCGCGCGCTTCTGGCCGTTATGCATACTGGCGCTCCGTCGGCGCTTCCTTCTTCACCGGCGGCCCCGCGAAGTTCGACGCGAACGAACCGACCGACAGCATGTCGACCTCGACCATCACCGGCCCTTCCTTCGCCATCCCTTCGCGCACGATCGCTTCGGCCTGGTCGAGCGACGTGATCCGGTAGTGCGTGAGGCCGAAGCTCGCGCAGAACTGCGCGAAATCGGGCTGGTGCAGCTGCACGAAGCAACGGCGGCCGCCGTAGTGCGCGTCCTGGATGTTGCGGATCACGCCGTAGCACTGGTCGTTCATCAGCACGATCATCACGTTCGCGTTTTCCTGCACGGCCGTCACGAGCTCGCCGACGTTGACCATCAGGCCGCCGTCGCCGACGAGGCAGACCGTCTTCGCCGCCGTGCCCGCGAGCGCCGCGCCGATGCCCATCTGGATACCCTGGCCGATGCCGCCGCCGAGCGCATGCACGCCCGAGCGCGGCTCGAAGATCTTCAGCAGGCGGTTGCCCCACGTGCTGTTCGAGATCGTCACGTCGCGCACCCAGTTGTAGTCGCGGCCCACCACGCCCTGCAGCGTGTCGACGAGCTTCTTGTACGGCCCGAGGCCCTTCGACACGTCGGCCACCGCTTCCTCGCGGGCCGCCGCGAGATCGGCCGCGAACCGCGGATCGACCGACAGGCGGCCTTCGAGGCGATCGGCCAGTTCGGCCAGCACGCGCTTCGAATCGCCGTGCACGAACAGCGCGTTGCGATAGCCGCGGTTGTCGGCGAGCGCATCGGCATCGACGCGGAACAGCGGCTGCGGCAGCGCGAGCTTGTACTTCAGCGTTTCGTTGCCGCGCAGGCGCGAGCCGACCACGACGAGCGCGTCGCAGGTCTTGTAGAACGCCTCGACGGACGCATGCACGTTGAACGCGCCGAGCGTCGCCGGATGATCTTCCGGCAGCACGCCGCGGCCCTGCACGCTCGTCACGACGCCGAAGCCGAGCTTCACGAGGCGTTCGACTTCCTCGCGTGCATGGCGTGCCCCGCCGCCGAGCCACAGCAGCGGGCGGCGCTTGGCCGCGAGCGCGTCGGCGAGCTTCGCGACGCGGGCGGTGTCGTGCTCGCGCACCGCGACGTGGGCGGGCGCGAGGTCTTCCGGCCATTCGATTTCGGCCGCCTGGATGTCGATCGGAATCTCGACCGACACGGGGCCCGTCGGCGCGGTCTGCGCGATGCGCACGGCTTCGCGGATCGTCGGCAGCACGGTTTCGACGGTGCGCACGCGGAACGCGGCCTTCGAGATCGAGTCGAGCATCGACAACTGGTCGGGCGCTTCGTGGATGTACGCGAGATCCTGGTCGAGATACGGTGTCTCGATCTGCCCGGTCACGTGCAGCAGCGCGGTGCCGGCCGTCAGCGCCTCGACCATCGCGCCGGCCGCGTTGCCGGCCGCCGTGCCCGTGCTCGTGAATGCGACGCCGAGGCCGCCCGACACGCGGGCCAGCCCGTCGGCCATGTTCAGCGCACCCGCTTCGCCGCGCGCACCGACATACCGGATGTTGCCGCGCGAATTGATCGCGTCGAGGATCGGCATGTTGTGGATCGAGATGACACCGAATGCGGTTTTCACGCCGCACTGCTCGAGAAAGGCGGCAATCAGCTCGCCAACCGTGGTTTTTTTAGACATGGCGTGCAAAGCCTCCAGAAACGTCGATATGGCTGCCCGTCGTGTAGGACGACAGATGCGTTGCGAGATAAAAAAGTGCCCAGGCCGCCTCGTCAGGCTTGCCGAAGCGGTTCAGCGGAATGTTCTTCTTGCGGGCGAGCGCGCCCGTCCAGTCCTCCCAGCTTTCGCCGGGCTGCGCCTGCGTGTCGTAGCGGCGGCGCCACTGCCCCGACTCGACGATGCCGATCAGGATCGAGTTCACGCGGATGCGCTGCGGCGCCAGTTCGGTCGCGAGCGACTTCACGAGACTCAGCACGCCGGCACGCGCCGACGACGTCGCGACCATGTGCGGCTCCGGCTGCAGCGCGAGCAGCGAGTTCACGCAGGTGATCGTCGGCGCAGCCGCATCGCGCAGCAGCGGCAGGAATGCGCGCGTCGGGCGGATGATGCTGAAGTACTTCAGTTCGAGTTCTTCGCGCCAAGCGTCGTCGGTCGTGTCGGCAAAGGTCGAGACGCGGCCCTGGCCGGCGTTGTTGACCAGCATGTCGGCGCGGCCGAAACGCGCGGATACCGCTTGCGCGAACGCGGTCACGTCGGCTTCGTCGAGCACGTTGCAGCGCGTGGCCAGCAGTCGTGCATCCGCATACTTGCCGCGCAGCATCGCCTCGGCGCGTGCAAGGCGTTCGTCGTCGCGGCCGCAGATCGCGACCGACGCGCCTGCCTGCAGAAACCGTTCGGCTGTCGCGAGTCCGATGCCGGACGAACCGCCCGTCACCACCGCCACTTGCCCGCTCAGATCGATCTGGATCATCGGAGTCCTAAAGCTTTGAGAAACGTGTGCTCGTCATCCGAGCGGTAATTCAGCCGCCGCGACAGTTCCGCCGCCGCGCGCTGCACCTTGTCGATCAGCCCGTCCGCGATCAGCGCCGCGTCGATCTCCGGACGCGGCACCGTCACCGTGATGCAAGCGACGATCTTCTGCGTCTCGTTGCGCACCGGCGCCGTGACGACCGAGATCCCGCGCTCGAACGACGAATTGCTGACGCCGTAGCCGCGCAGCGCATCCTCGCGGATCACTTCGTACAGCGCGTCGACCGTTTCCGGCGTCGCGCTCGTCATCCGGTTCAGCACGCCTTCCGGATACAGCGCATGCAGTTCCTTCAGCGACAGGTCGCCCATCAGCACGTGGCCGTGTGTCGTTGCATGCGCGGGCAGCCGGGTGCCGACGTTCACGCGGATCGAACTGAACACCGGCGACTGGCTCTGCGCCTTCGCGACGAACACCACGTCGCGGCCGTCGCGGATCACGATGTGCGTCGTGAAGCCGGTCGCATCGCGCAGGCTTTCGATCACCGGCAGGCCGAGATCGGTCAGCTCCAGCGAGCTCAGGTATTCGAAGCCGAGCCGCAGCACCGCGATGCCGAGCTTGTAGTTGCGATCCTTGTCCGCGCGTTCGAGAAAGCCGAGCGATTCGAGCGTCTGCAGCAGACGGAACACCGTCGTGCGCGGAATGCCGAGCCGCTTCGACAGTTCGGGCGCGCCGAGCACGGGCTCGCGCGGCGAGAATTCGGCGAGAATCCGCAACCCGCGTTCGAGGCCCGGCACCACGTAGCTGGCTTCGGCCTTCGCGTTTTCGGATTCGTTTTGTTGCAGCGGTTCGCTCATTTATGCCTCCCGCGAACCAAGGTGAGCGTGGGGGGACTTCATGCCAGCCCCCACTGCGTATCGCACTGCCGGCAGAACGAGTCGATCAGCGCGGAATACGCGGCCGGCGCTTCCACATAGCCGGCGTGCCCTGCCTGCGGAATCACCTGCAGCCCGACGTGCGCGGCCGCGGCGATCCGCTCGCACGCGGCGGGCGGCGTGATCGCGTCGTTCGCGCCGACGGCCACGGCCGTGCGGCCCCGGAAGCCGGCGAGATCGGCCGCGAGATCGGCGTTCGCGAGCAGATGCGTGGCCTGCGCATAGCCGGCCGGCACGATGCGCGCCATGTTCCAGCGCACCCACGCCCGTGCCTCCTCGTTCGCGAAACCGGACAGCATGTTGCCGCTGCGCTGCTCGGCGAGCCCGGCCGGGCCGAGTTCCGCGAGCATCGCGAGCCGCGCGTCGCGGCGCGCTTCGCGGGTCTCGGCCGGTGCGCTGCCGTAGCCGCCCGCGGGCGATACCAGCAGCAGGCCGGCGATCCGCGCGGGCGTCACGCGGGCGAGACCGCCCGCGATGATCGCGCCGAGCGAATGGCCGATCAGGACGCAGCGTTCGATGCCGAGTGCCTCGAGCCACGCGTTCAGCGCTGCCGCGTAATCGGCGGCGGCCGGCGACGCGCCGTGCACGGGCGTCGACACGCCGTAACCGGGCGCATCCCACGCGAGCACGCGCCGCGACGCGCCCAGCGTGTCGAGCTGGCGGACCCACGACGCGGCGCCCGAGCCGATCCCGTGCAGCAGCACGACGGGCAGCGCGCGGCCCGCATGCTGCGCGCCGGCCTCGCGATAACCGATCGTGCCCGCCGCGCCGGCCGCGCAACGCTGCTCGGGAAACTGCCCGAGCAGCGCGGCGAACGCCGCGGTGCGGTCGCGTTCAGGTTTGTCGATGACACTCATTGCTTCACCCGCTCCGTCTCAACGCTTGATCTTCGCGAGCGGCGAATCGGGCGGATACGTCGGCGTGATCGGCTTCGACGAACCGAGCATCACGCACATCAGCGCATCTTCCTCGCCGATGTTGATTTCCGTGCGATACACGCCGGGCGGCACCGAGATCAGGTCGCGCTCGCCGAGGATCGCTTCCCACGTCTCGCCGTCGCGCTCGCAGATCACCTTCATCTTGCCGCGCAGCACGAAGAAGATTTCCTCGACGTCGATATGGATGTGGCTCGGCCCGATGTTGCCGGCCGGGATGACCATCGTCGAGAACGTGAAGTTGCCGGCCGGCACCGTGTTGACGTCTTTCGCGACGCCCGTGCCGCCCGTACCGACATAGCGCATCTGCGCACGGCGGTACTTCGGGTCGTAATCGGCCTGGAACTTCAGCGCGTCCCAGTCGTAGCGCCGCGTCGCATAGCGCGCGACGCGCCCTTCCATCCAGTCGTTGAAGCTTGCGCCTTCCGGCTGGTCCCACGACTTGCGTTCGAGATCGGCGTCCGCCATCGTCCTCTCCTTCATTCCGAGTGAAAACTGCAATTCAGTTCATTACGAAGCCGCCGTTGACCGGCAGCAATTGGCCCGTCACGAAGCGCGCGCCGTCCGACAGCAGGAACAGCACCGGGCCCGTCACGTCGTCGGGCACCTGCGCGCGTGTCAGCGCACGGCCCTGCAGGTAGAACGCATGGCGTTCCGCCGGCACGTACGCGGTCGCCTCGACTTCGGTCAGCCCCGGCGCGATCGCGTTGACCGTCACGCCGTGCGCGCCGAACTCACGCGCCTGCGCATGCGTCATCGCGATCACCGCGCCCTTGCTCGCGACGTACGCGAGCAGCTTCGGCGCGCCCCACAGCGCGGTGTCCGACGCAAGATTCACGATTGCGCCGCGACCCGACCGCGCGAGGTGCGGCAGCGCCGCGTTGCTGACGAGCCATACGCCGCGCACGTTCACGTTCATCACGGCGTCCCACGTCGACACGTCGAGCTCCGTCGACAGCTTGCCGCCCGAGTTCGTGATCGCCGCGTTGTTGATCAGCGCGTCGAGGCCGCCGAGCGCCGCCGCGCCCTGCGCGACGAATGCGTCGATGCTGGCCGGATCGGCGAGGTCGAGTGCGAAGAAATGCGCGGTGTGGCCGGCTTGCGCGAGCTGCGCGGCCAGCGCGCGGCCCTCTTGCGCGAGCACGTCGCCGAACGCGACCTGCGCGCCCGCTTCGACCAGCGCCTTCACGAAGGCGGCGCCGAGACCGCGCGCGCCGCCCGTGACGAGCACGCGGCGACCGGGCAGCGCGACGATCGGAGCGAGCTCAGCCATTCGCGGGCTCCGCGGCGGCATGCGCCGCACGATGCGCGTCGAGCGCGGACAGGTGTTCCTGCGCACGCTGGCGCAGCATCCGGCGCACACGCGTGATGCCGACGTCGTGCTGGTACAGGTATTCGTGATCGCGCGCATGCGGCGCGAGGCTTTCGAGGACGTAGCGATCCTGCTCGAGCACGTCCCAGTGCAGACCCTCGAGGCGGTTGCGGTACATGAAGCGCCACACGTCGCGCTGCCAGCCGCTGACCTTGCGGGTACGCCAGAAATAGACCTGGCAGTGGTCGCCGTCGACCGGCGTCGCGAAGCCGATGATCCCGAAGTTGCCGCCGGGGCCGAACTTCTGCTTGTACGGAATCGCGAGACGCATCCACAGGCAGCCCGTTTCGCCGAGCTCGACCCAGTCGAAGTTCACGTCGCGCTGGCCGATCTTCTCGAACATCAGCCCCGTTTCGGTCTTGCGCACGCGCATGTCGGCCTGCTTGTCGCCTTCGGCCATCGAGTGCGACGTGGCGTGCAGATACGCGCCGTGCATCGGGTCCATCACGTTGTCGATCGCGTACTGGTAATTGCACTTCCAGTTCGATACGCACAGGAAGTGGCCATACTCTTCGGCGACCAGTTCTTCCGGCAGGTTCAGCGGCGCCGGCTCGCCGTGCGCTTCGTCGCCGAACCACAGGAAGATCGCGCCGGCCTTCTCTTCGACCGGATACGACTTCACGCACTTCGTGCCTTCGAGCGGACAGTTCGACACCGCCGGCACGCGATTGACCGTGCCGCCGCCGTCGACTTCGATGCCGTGATACCAGCACGCGATGTTGCCGCCGAGGTTCCAGCCGAGCGACAGGCGCGCGCCGCGGTGCGGGCAACGGTCTTCCAGTGCGTGGACCTTGCCGTCGTGATCGCGCCACAGCACGATCTGCTCGGACAGGCGCGTGAGGCCGACCGGTGCATTCGACACCTGCCAGCTCGGTGCGACGGGATACCAGTAGTTCTTGATGCCGCGGTCGAGATAGTCACGGACCGGGTCGTGTTGGGCTTCGTGTTGGTCGGGGGACGTCATCAGTGTGCTCCGGATTCGGTTGTCGTCGGGTCGGTGGTCACGCGGCGCGCGCGCTCATTCCGCCAGCGCGGCCATTTCGGCGCGAAAGCGCGCCGCGGTCCACGCGGTGCCGTCCGGCGCGCGGAAGCCGATGCGGTTCAGGCCCGCGACGACATCGTCCAGCTCGGTCGCGCCGCTCTCGAACACGCGTTCGAGCGCATCGCCGAGGTCGTTCTCGTACTGCGTGGGTGCGGCCTTGCGGTTCTGCCAGACCAGGTTCTCGACCTGGCCGGGGATTTCGATCTGCCCCTTGCCCGCGATGTTGTTCGGCTGCGGCGCCACCCACGGCTTCAGGAAGGGATTGAAGTTGACGGTCGCTTCTTTCATGTCATTCCACCTTGATCTGGATTTCCTCGCCGGCGAGGCGCACCGCGTACTGCTTCAGCGCGCGCCCGCCCGGACCCTTCAGGCATTCGCCCGTCTTGATGTCGAACACGGCCTCGTGCAGCGGGCATTCGACCGTGCCTTCGTCGACGAACCCCTGCGTCAGCAGCGCGTACGCATGCGGGCACACGTTCTCGAGCGCATACACGTCGTCGCCGACGCGGTAGATCCCGATTTCCACGCCGTCGGTCCGCTTGAACTCGATCGGCGTGTCTTCCGACAGCGCGCCGGCGTGACCGGCGCAAATCCATTGTTCAGACATCTCACACCCTTCCTTCTGATCGACTCTCGGTTTGTTCCGATTTGTTCCATATCCGGAACAGCAGTTTATGGATGGTGATTATAGGAGCGACTTTCCACGAGTAAAACAAAAAGCTGCATGTCTTAGGGAAAACACCGACCGTCAGGTCGACGCACCCTTTCGCCTACCTAATCGAATGTAATTTTTTGTTATTCGACGGGGATTTATCGGCTTTTTCGAGACATCGCGCCGGGTTGCCGGGCGTCGGCACCGCGCCCATCCGTCCCGAAAAATTTATTTTTGATCCGGCGCTCAGCGCCCCTATACTCCATTCCATCAGAGGCACATTGTTCCTTATATGGAACATACAAATGCCCATGCGGCGATGAACATGCGCGACGGCCGGCCGTCCCCGCGCAGGCCGTCACGACACGTATTCATCAGGTTGGAGAGTCAGGAGACAAAATGGTCAAGCATGCGGTAGCAGCGGCAGTCATCGGAATGGGCGCCGCGTCGGGCGCGTGGGCGCAGAGCAGCGTGGTGCTGTACGGCAGCATGGATGCGGGGGTCGCGTACGTGAACAACGTCGGCGGCCACGCGAAGTGGGCGATGATCCAGGGCAATACGCAGCCCGACCGGTGGGGCCTGAAGGGTAAGGAAGATCTCGGCGGCGGGCTGTCCGCGATCTTCCAGCTGGAAAACGGCTTCTATACGAACAACGGCCAGTTCGCGACCGCGAACACGATCTGGAACCGCGCGGCGTCCGTCGGCCTGAGTTCGGAGCGCTACGGCACGCTGACGCTCGGACGCCAGACGCCGCTGACGTTCGACTATCTCGATCCGCTCAGCACGGCGTACCTCGCGATGAGCTGGTTTGCGTTCCACCCGGGCAACATCGACGGGCTCGCCGCGACCGGCAACGTGCCGTACAACAATTCGGTCAAGTACCGTTCACCGACCTTCGCGGGCTTCTCGGCCGCGGCGACGCTCGCGCTCGGCAACACGACGAACTTCTCGACCGGCAAATCGGTCGGCGTCGCGCTGAACTACGTGAACGGGCCGTTCAAGGCGTCGGCCGTCTACTCGAACGAGCACGACCGCGCGATCCTGATCAGCCAGACGGGCATCACATCGTTCCAGGGGCAGAACACCGCGAACGGTTACCTTGCGAACAAGGTCGAGAACATCGGCGCGGGCGCGTCGTACCAGATCGGCGACTTCCTCGTGCACGGCCTCTACACGCGCGTGAAGATGCAGTCGAACGGGTTTTCCGACACGTTCCAGAGCTACGACGCGGGTGTGAACTACCGCAGCAGCGCGTTCAACACGATTGCGGGCGGCGCAGCGACCACGACGCTGGCCGGCCGCCGCTGGACGCAGGTCGAACTCGGCGACATCTACGCGTTGTCGAAGCGCACGCAGCTGTATGCGAACGTGCTTTATGAACACGGTTCGGGCGGTGCGAAGGCCGCGTTCTTCACGGCCGGCGTGTCGAGCACCGCGAACCAGGTGATCGTGCTGACCGGCATCCATCACTCGTTCTGAGCTGGTTTGCGCACCGCACGTGCGGTGCCGGAAAACGACGAGAGCGGCCCGCGGGCCGCTCTCGTCGTATGCGATGCCG
Source organism: Burkholderia sp. 9775_39 (assembly GCF_015712225.1). NCBI lineage: Bacteria > Pseudomonadati > Pseudomonadota > Betaproteobacteria > Burkholderiales > Burkholderiaceae > Burkholderia > Burkholderia sp. 9775_39. Next base: position 305,635 of record NZ_JACCQC010000005.1, read on the forward strand.
CGCACCGCGGCCGGATCGATGCACGAGCGTCAGAACATCGCGACCTTGTGGCGCGCATGCGCGAACGTCGGGTCGCTTTCGAGCGGACGATAGTTCAGCCGTTGCGACAGGTCGACCGCCGCACCGCACACGGCTTCGACGAGCCGCTCCTTCTCGCCGGCCTCGCCGATCTCCGAGCGCGGCACCGTCGCGGTGATCGCCGCGACGATCGAGCCCGAATGATCGCGCACCGGCGCGGTCACGGCCGAAATGCCGCTCTCGAACGCTGCCTCGCTGACCGCATAGCCGAGCCGCGCGTAATGACGCACGCGTTCGTACAGCTCGTCGACGGTGCCCGGCGTGCGCTCGGTGAATTGTTCAAGCTTCTTTTCCGGATAGAGCTGCCGCAGCGCGTCGCGCGTCAGGTCGCCCATCAGCACGTGGCCGTGCACGGTCGCATGAGCGGGCAGGCGCGTGCCGACGTGCACCTTCACCGAACCGAACATCGACGCATTGCTCTGCGCCTTCGCGACGAACACCACGTCACGCTGGTCGCGGATCAGCAGGTGCGTCGACAGGCCGGTCGAATCGCGCAACCGCTCGAGCACGGGCGTGCCGAGATCGGTCAGTTCGAGCGAATTCAGGTATTCGAAGCCGAGCCGCAGCACGCCGACGCCGAGCCGGAAATAGCGGTCGCCATTCACGCGTTCGAGGAAACCGAGCGCTTCGAGCGTCTGCAGCAGGCGGAACGTGGTCGTGCGCGGAATGCCGATGCGCTTCGACAGTTCGGGCGCGCCGAGCACCGGCTCGCGCGCGGAGAATTCGGCGAGGATCCGCAGCCCGCGTTCGAGCCCCGGCACCAGATAGGACGAAGCGCCGCCCGACGACTCGTCGTCGCCAGGCACCGCCGGATCGGGTGCATCGCTCATCGTTGTCTTGACCATGTGGACATGGACGGAAGGAAGTCGGTCACGAAACGGGTCATCGATCGTCGTGGATATTCGGTCATGCTACCTCAGTGCGCGCCTGGGCTCGCACCGGCGCGCGGCGCCGCGCTGCAGCATGCGCGGCCACGCCGCCATGACGCGTCATTCAAGGTCGAGAGGATAGCAGCGTTGGACGGCGCGACGCCATGCGGAAATCGCCGAACGGCGGGAAGGCGGCCGCGCGGCGCGCCCGGGCCACGGTGGCCGGAGCGGGAGACGGGATGCCGCCCCGCCTACAGGCGCGACAGATGGACGCGAATGGTCGTGCGATCGTACGTAAAGCCGCCGGCCGGATCCGGCTGCAGCGCCCGTGCAAGGTCGACCGGATTCATCCATCCGGCGCCCAGCAGCCCGCCGTTGATCGCGCGAATCCGGGTGCCGCCGACCGCAATCGCCGCATGAAAGACATTGCCGCCGCGCGCGAAGCCGACCGCGGTGCCCGCCGGAATGCTCGCGCGCCCGTCCCACTGATCGCCGGTTTCGAAGTTGAACCGCGTCCTCCACAATTGACCGGCCGTATCGAGCAGCGCATCGGGCGCGATCAGCGCGTCGGCACGCAGCAGATAGCGGACATAGGCCGCGGCGTCGTAGCAGACGCCGCGGGATACGTATTCGTCGATGTTCGCCATCCCGAACATCAGCGCCTGCGCGTGTTTTTGCCGTTCGGCGATGCCGGATTGGGCGACATGCCCGCCTAACTGGGTCAGCTGCACGGATAGCTCCTTTCAGGGAAGCGGGACGTCGTCGTCCCGTCGATGCGATAACTTCATATCTTATTACGATATGACTCGGCATTTTCCAGACGCGCTCGCACCATGCGTGGTTCGCATTGACTCGGATGCCGCGAGTCCGCGTGCGGGCTTGCGCCACGCATGTCGCATCGTCGGCGCGATGCCCGAGCATCGAACGGCACGGATCATTTGGCGCGACGGACGCCGGCAGACGATCGCCTCGCGCAGCGAAAAACGAAAACGGAAAACGGTCGGGAAAGCACCGTCCGGAAACGGACGGCACAGAGGAAGACGATCCCCGCGCGGGATCGCCGCGACGGCGTCAGGCCGTCACGGCGTCGTCATATTCGGCGCGGGCAAGCTGGCCGGCGGCGTATGCCTCGGCTTCGCCGCGAAAGCCTTCGCGGCTGAACGCCACGACTTTCACGCCGACGCCGGTCGCCCGCTTCACCGTCAGCGCCCATTGCCATCCGCCGTCTTGCTCGAAGACGTGCAGCGAGGGTTCGAAGGAAGGGTCGAGTACGGTCACGCGTTTTGCTCCTGCCCCGTTGCGCGCTGCATCGGCAGCGCACGGAGGCATGTCGAAAGGGGCGCGCCGGTCTGCCGACGCGTTTCTGCCATTCCACAGTCTAGTCAATAATTGTTGCGACGCACCATCAGAGGTTTCACTCACCTATCGGAACCGGGCGGTCGATCGAATCCATCTGTAAGCCTTGCGGGACGGGCCTGAGCGCCACGTCGGGCCGCCCCGCCTTGCGTTCGTGCGGCAACGTGCCGCACGCGCGGCCAATTGCTTGCATCGGCCTTTCGTGGATCACCGAAACGGGGCGCGATCTATTCGGCCGCCATCGACACGCGCCGGAACGTCAGGTTGATGCGTTCGCCCTGCACGCCCGGCGCCTTCGGCACGCGGTGCTGCCATTCGGCCTGTGTGCGTCCGCGCATCACGAGCAGGCTGCCATGCACGAGGCGGTACGCGTGCGTGGCGCCAGTCGCGCGATGGCGAAGATCGAACATCCGCATCGCGCCGAGGCTCACGGACGCGATCACCGGCGCGTCGCCGAGTTCGGGTTCGTTGTCCGCGTGCCAGCCGAGGCTGTCCAGCCCGTTGCGATAGCGATTGAGCAGCACGCTGTTGAAACGCACGCCGCACGTCGCCTCGACTGCATGCTTGAGCACAAGCACGCCCGGCGTCCATGGCTGCGGCACGTTGCGGATGCCCGAATAGACGTACACGGCATCCGGTTCGCCCTGCCACGCGGTGAGCCGCGGCAACGGAATGCGTCCGCGCGGCGTGCGGATCGTGTCCTGCCGCCACGCGACCTCGTCGATCAGCGTGGCCAGCGCGCGGTCGGCTTCGGGCGGCGCAAGCCAATCCGGGTACCAGTCCACGTCTGGCGCGGGCGTATCAGCGAAAAGATCGGGCGTCGACATGTCGGCAGGAACGGGCGAGGAACGAACGAGGCATGTCTGCATACTAGCCAACGGCGCCGCGCGCCGCCATGCGCCGTCATTCGACGTGGAAAGAAAAGAACGCGGCCGCGCCCCGCGGTGCACGCGTCTCGCCTCGCGGCCCTCCGCTAGCCGCGCGTCAGCCGGATCAGCGTGATCTCGGACGGCACGCCGAAGCGGTTCGGCGGCCCCCAGTAGCCCGTGCCGCGGCTCGTATACAGCCACATGTCGCCGAAGCGGTTCAGCCCGCCGATCACCGGCTGCTGCAACCGTACGAACGGCGGCCACGGCAGGAACTGGCCGCCATGCGTGTGCCCCGACAACTGCACGGTAAAGCCCGCGCGGTTCGCCGCCTCCGCGCTGCGCGGCTGGTGCGCGAGCAGGATCTTCGTGCCGACGTCGCGCGGCGCACCCGCCAGCGCCTGCGCGGGGTCGCTGCGATGCGCGGGATCGAAGCCCCCCGCCGTGAAGTCGGTCACGCCCGCCAGCACCGCGCGCGCGCCGCCGCGCTCGATCAGCACGTGTTCGTTCAGCAGCACCGTCAGCCCGATACGGCGAAATTCGTCGATCCACGCATGCGCGCCTGCGTAGTACTCGTGGTTGCCCGTCACGAGGAAGGTGCCGTGCCGCGAGCGCATCTGGCCGAGCGGCGCCGTGTGTTCGCGCAGGCGCTTGACGGAGCCGTCCACCACATCGCCCGTCACGGCCACCAGGTCGGCGTCGAGCGCATTGACCGCGCGCACGATCCGTTCGATATAAGGCCGCTTGATCGTCGGCCCGACGTGAATGTCGGACAGTTGCACGATCGTCAGCCCGTCCAGCGCGGCCGGCAGCCCGGCAATCGGAATCGACACGCGCTTGACCGCCGCCGTGCGGCGCGCGCCGACGAACCCGATCGCGGTCACGAGCACCGCGGCCGCCAGCACGCCGAGCGCCGTGTCGGGCGCGGCGCCGCTCCATGCGCCGTCATGTCCGAGATGGCGCCACGCGAGCACGCCGAGCAGCACGATGTCGCGCACGAACGTCAGCACCAGCAGCGACGAGAAGAAGCCCATCGCGAGCGCGCCGGCCCAGCCGACCAGCGTCGCGGCCCAGCCTTCGTCGAAGCGGCGCGAGAACATGCCGACCGGGATCAACACGACGAAACTCGCCAGCACGAGCGCCGCGATCGTCCGTGCGAGCGGCGACGCGAACGCATCGGGAATGATGCGCATCCCGACATACAGATGGAACAGCACGCCGATTGCAATGAACCGGACAAAGAAACTTCGCATGAAACGTTCACCTTCGTTGCACGACCGCTTCCACGACCTGCGTCGCACGGGCCGCGATGCCCGGTGCGGCGCGTCGCGCCCTACGCACGATGGTACACAGATCCCGGTCGCGACGACGGGTCGCGCCTCACGGTGCCGCGCCGTGCGGCTTCGCGCGATAATCGGCCATCCTCCCGCTGCCAGATCCATGCGCTTCGATCTCGTCGACCTCAAACTTTTCACGCACATCGCGGAAGCGAACAGCCTGACGCGCGGCGCCGAACGCGCGCACCTGTCGGTGCCGGCCGCCAGCACGCGCATCAAGCACCTCGAGGAACAGGTCGGCGTGAAGCTGCTGAGCCGCACGAGCCAGGGCGTCACGCTGACCGCGCCGGGCGAGACGCTGCTCGCGCATGCGCGCCGCGTGCTGCGCCAGCTCGAGCAGTTGACCGGCGACCTGCAGGAATATGCATCGGGCGTGAAAGGCCACGTGCGCGTGTTCGCGAACACCACGGCGATGAGCGAGTTCCTGCCGGGCGTGCTGCGCCACTATCTCGTCGACCATCCGGACGTGACGATCGACATGCAGGAGCGGCTGAGTCCCGACATCGTGCGCGCGGTGCAGGAAGGCATGATCGACATCGGCATCGTCGCCGGCGACGTGCGCACCGACGGGCTGCAGGCGATGCCGTACCGGCGCGACCGCCTCGTGCTCGCGACCGCGCTCGGGCATCCGCTCGCCGGCCTGGCATCGACGCCGTTCGTCGCGACGCTCGACCACGACTTCATCGGCCTGCCCGAAGCGAGCGCGATCCACGCGTTCCTGAAACGCGCGGCCGCCGACGTGCAGCGCACGCTGCGCTGGCGCATCCAGGTCAGCAACTTCGAGACCGCGTGCCGGATGATCGAGGCGAACGTCGGCGTCGGCGTGCTGCCCGAAGGCACCGCGCGCCGTCATGCGAAGACGATGGCGCTGCGTCTCGTCGCGCTCGAAGACGACTGGGCCGAGCGCCAGTTGCAGATCTGCGTCGCCGATCTCGATGCGCTGCCGCGCTTCGCGCGCGATCTCGTCGACCTGCTCGTCGAGGACGCGCGCGGTCAGCCCGACTGAGCGGATTCGCATGCGTTCGACGGGCAATCGGCGTGTTACGCGCCGATTCCGCTGCGTCGGCATCGCAAATTCCGCTGCGTGATGTCGTCTGACGATCCTTTACAGTCCGTTAGCAACCCTACGCGAGCTTGGGCTGGCAAAATCGCGGCGTTCCGGCCGTCGCTGCCGACACGCGCGGCCGGACCGTCCGGCATGACCGACGGCGCGGCCACCGCCGGCCTCGGCCCATGCCGCAAACGCGTGCCGGATCGCTGGCGGTCCGCATCGCGCTGATTTATGATCGGCTCCGTATCCTGGAATCGTCGTCGCGGCCCGGCCGGTCGCGACGATCCGCATTGCGCCGCGCCCGGCATCCACCCCCAACGTCGAGCTCGTCACCCCATGAGAAAAACAACGCCGCGCGCGCCCCTGCGCATCGCCGCCGTCCTGGCGCCCGCCCTGCCGCTCGCGGGCTGCGCATCGCGCGGCGCACCGTCCTACGTGCTGTTCGGCGCGTACTTCCCGCTGTGGCTCGTCAGCGCGATCGTCGGCATCGTCGGCGCGATCGTCGCGCACCGCGTGTTCGTCGCGACCGGGTGGGCCGCGACGGTGCCTTACCAGCTCGCCGTCTGCACCGCGATCGGGCTCGTGGTCGCCGTGGTCGTCTGGCTCACCGGCACGGGGCCGTTCGCATGAAGGCCGCCGGCATCGCCCGCCCCTCCGTCAAAGGCCGCATGATCGCGCTCGCGATCGTCGCGCTCGGCATCGCGGCGCTCGCGTACGCGTACCACCGCACGACGGCCTACCCGTCCACCGACGACGCGTCGATCGACGCCGACGTCGTGCACGTCGCGTCGCCGGTCGGCGGCCGCATCGTGCAGCTCGCCGTGCATGAAAACCAGCGCGTCGCGAAAGGCGACCTGCTGTACGTGATCGATCCCGTGCCGTACCGGCTGACCGTCGCGCAGGCGCAGGCCGATCTCGAACTCGCGCGCGCGTCGCTCGACACGCGCCGCCGTTCGCTGATCGGCGAGCGCTCGAATGCGTCCGTCGCCGCCGAGCAGGTCAAGCGCGCGACGCAGAACCACGATCTCGCGACGCGCGACGTGAACCGGCTCGCGCCGCTCGCCGCGCAGGGCTACGTCAGCGCACAGCAGTTCGATCAGGCGAAGGTGCGCCAGCGCGACGCGGCCGTGTCGCTCGCGCAGGCGCAGGAGCAGCAGCGCGCGTCCGCGCAGACGATCGGCGACGACGCCGACGCGATCGCGACGCTGCATGCGCGCGAAGCCGCGCTGGCCCGCGCGCAGCATGCGCTCGACGATACGGTCGTGCGCGCGCCGCACGACGGGCTCGTGACGGGCCTGAGCGTGCTTCCCGGCGAAACCCTCGCGCCGAACCAGTCGATCTTCACGCTGATCGACGCGAGCGAATGGTTCGCGGTCGGCAATTTCCGCGAGACGTCGCTGAACCGCATCGCGGTCGGCGACTGCGCGACCGTCTATTCGATGATCGACCGCGGCCGCCCGATGACCGGCAAGGTCGTCGGCATCGGCGCCGGCATCGCGGACAGCGACCGCATCAACCTGCCGCGCTCGCTGCCGATCGTGCAGCGCTCGGTGAACTGGGTGCACGTCGCGCAGCGCTTCCCGGTGCGCGTGAAGCTCGACGAACCCGACGGCAAGCTCGTGCGTGTCGGCGCGAGCGCGATCGTCGAGGTCCGGCATGGCTCGGCCTGCCGCTGACGTCCGCTCGCCGGGCCCGCGCGAAGTCCTGCGGTTGCTCGCGCCGTTTCCGGGACGCGCGGCCATGGCCGTGCGCGTCGCGCTGATCTGCGCGCTCGTCGTGCTCGTGACGAGCGGGTACGGCACGCCCGAAGCCGCGATTTCCGCGTACGTCGTGTTCTTCCTGAACCGCGCCGATCGCGTGACGAGCGCCGTGCTCGCGGTCGCGATGCTGTTGCTCGTCACGATCGTGATCGCGCTCGTGATCGGCGTCGCGATCTTCAGCATCGAGTATTCGGTGCTGCGCGTCGCGTGCATGGCCGTGCTGTCGGTCGGGCTGCTCTACCTGACGTCCGCCAGCAAGCTGCGCCCCGTCGGCGCGATCCTCGCGATGATCGTCGGTTTCGGGCTCGACCAGCTGGGCCTCGCGCCGGTCGGCGAAGCCGCGACGCGCGCGCTGCTCTATGCCTGGCTGATGGTCGCGATCCCGGTCGGCGTCGCGATCGTCGTCAACCTGCTGATCGCGCCGTCGCCGCGCAAGCTCGCGCACGCGCAGCTCGCGAAGCGGCTGCGGCTCGCCGCGCGGCGGCTGCGCGGCGACGACGACGCGCGCGCCGGGTTCGATACCAGCCTGCGCGAAGGCGACAAGCCATTGCTCACGTGGCTCAAGCTGTCGAAGCTCGAAGGCTCGTCGTCGGGCGCGGATGTCGTCGCGTTGCGGCAGGCCGTCGCGTCGAGCACCGCACTGCTCGTGGCGGTGGCGCTCGCGGATCGCGAACCGCAGGCGCGACTGCCCGACGCATTCGTCACGCCGATCGCGACGACGCTCGACGAGATGGCCGCGATCCTCGAACGGGGCGGCTATCCGGTCGACGTGACGCTCGCGCTGCCAGCCGCCGATGCGCTGCCGCCGCTCGCACGCGTCGTCGCGACGGACCTGCACGCCGCGATCACGCGGTTCGCGGAACCGCCCGCGATCGACACGGCGGCCGCGCCGGCCGATACCGCCGACGCGCGCGCCGCCGGCCAACCGGCCGCACCCGCGGCACCTCCCGCGCCGCGCGGCGGCTTCTTCCTGCCGGACGCGCGCACCAATCCCGACCATATCCGCTATGCGCTGAAGACGACGGTCGCGGCGATGTTCTGCTACCTGCTGTACTCGCAACTCGACTGGTCGGGCATCCATACCTGCTTCATCACCTGCTACATGGTGTCGCTCGGCTCGACGGCCGAAACGGTCGAGAAGCTCACGCTGCGCATCGCCGGCTGCATCGTCGGCGCGCTGATCGGCACCGCCGCGCTCGTGTTCGTCGTCCCGTCGCTGTCGTCGATCGGCGAACTGATGGCGCTCGTCTTCGTCGGCGCGTGGCTGTCCGCGTGGGTCGCGTTCGGATCGCCGCGCATCGCGTACGCGGGCTTCCAGGTCGCGTTCGCGTTCTTCCTGTGCGTGATCCAGGGCGCGGGCCCCGGCTTCGACCTGACGCTCGCGCGCGATCGCACGATCGGCATCCTGCTCGGCAACGTGGTCGTGTATCTCGTGTTCACGCGCATCTGGCCGGTCAGCATCGGCAAGCAGATCGACACGGCGCTCGCGGCGCTGCTCGACCAGTGGCGGTGCGTGACGCAGATCGCGCAGCCGGCCGAACGGCGCGCGCTGGCCGCCGACGCGTTCGCCCGTCACGGCGCGATCTCGCAGGAGCTCGGCCTGATCCACTACGAACCGTCGTGGGTGCGGCCGGCCGCGACGTGGCTGGCCACGCGGCGACGCGCGCTCGCGGAACTCGGCGCGCTCGAAGGCCCGCTGTTCCTGCTCGCCGAACGCAAGCCGGGCGACGCGGCGATCGGCGCGCAACTCTCGCGCGTCACTGCCCCGGGCGACGACGAAACGACGCCCCGCACGCCTGCCCCGGCGCCACCGTCGAGCGCCGCCGCCCCCGCCGACCCCGCGCGCGACGCGCTGCTGAACCTGATCGACACGCGGCTCGCGCGGATCGCCGACGCCGCCCGTCAAGCCACACCGAAGGAGCCTGCCCCTCATGCGCGTACCTGAACCACCGGCCGCCTCGATCGCCGCCGCCGCGCTCGCGACCGCCGTCGCGCTGGCCGGCTGCGCGACGTCGTCGATCGATCTGGCGCCGGCGGCGCCCGACCGCCCGTGGCAGCCGCAAACGTCGGCCGCGGGCGACATCGTGGCGGCGCCACCGCGCGCATCCACGCAAGGTGCGCACGACTACACGCTGCCTGCGTCGCCGGCGCTCGCGTCGGTGTCGGCGCCGGCCGCGCTCGATGCCGCGCACGCGTACACGCTGCCCGAGCTGATCGATCTCGCCGAATCGGCGAACCCGCTGACCCGCATCGCCTGGAACGACGCGCGCAACGCGGCGCTCGCGGTCGGCCTCGCCAAGTCCGCCTATCTGCCGCGCCTGTCCGCGACGGCAATGGGCGCGTACCAGGCGAACCACGGCTCGACGTCGACGATCCTCGGCGATTCGTCGAGCAACACCACCGTGCACGGCACGATTTCGGCGCTGTCGCTGCAATGGCTGCTGTTCGATTTCGGCGGCCGCGCGGCGCGCGTCGAAGCGGCCGAACAGGCGTCGATCGCGTCGAACGTCGCGTTCACGGCCGTGCACCAGCAGGTGATCCACGACGTGACCGTCTCGTACTACCGCTACGAAGCCGCCCGCTCGCGCGCGCTGAGCGCGCAACAGGGCCTCGCGAACGCGGACGCGATCCTCGCGGCGTCCCGCGCGCGGCTCAAGCACGGCGTCGGCACGGTCGTCGAGCTCGCGCAGGCGACGCAGAACCGCGCGCAGGCGAACCTCGCGCTCGTGCAGGCGAACGGCGCCGAGAGCGACGGCTACCTCGCGCTCGTCTCCGCGCTCGGCATCTCGCCGCTGTCGAAGCCGACGATCGCCGCGCTGCCGAAGCGGCCGCTGCCGCCCGCGCTCGGCTCGTCGGTCGACGCGATCGTGTCGGACGCGATCGCACGCCGGCCCGACCTGCAGGGCGCGTTCGCGGTCGAAAAGGCCAATCGCGCGAAGATCAAGGCCGCGGAAGCCGCGTTCATGCCGAAGATCTTCCTGTCCGCGTCGACGTCGTATGCGAGCGGCGGCACGGCCATCTCCGCGCTGCCCGCGATCGGCGACCAGGCGCCGACCGTCAACCTGAACGGCAGCCGCTACGGCGGCGGCGTGTTCCTCGGCGTGACGATTCCGCTGTACGACGGCGGCCTGCGCTCGGCCGTGCTGATGCAGGCGCGCAACGACGCGCAAAGCGCGTCCGCGCGCCTCACGCGGACCAAGGAGGAAGCGGTGCGCCAGGTCGTCGCCGCGCAGAACGCGGTGCAGACGAGCCTGGCGTCGCACGACGCCGCGAAGGCGCTCGTCGATGCCGCGCAAACCAGCTACGACGCGGCGCTGACCGCGTACCGGAACGGCGTCGGCTCGGTCACCGACGCGACGATCGCGCAAAGCCAGTTGCTCGCCGCGCGCAACGCGGAAGTCGACAGCTATGCCGGCGCATTGTCGGCCGCCGCCGCGCTCGCGCTCGCGACGGGCACGATCGGCGCGGCGCAGTAGCGCCGCCGCCAGGCGGTTGACGCAGGCGCGCGCCGCCCACTAGAATGCCGCCCATTCTTCCTTCAGGAACCATCGTGGACAGTTGCAGCACTCCGTTGCGTGCGCCGCTTGCCGCCTGAACGCCTGTCCGCCGCAGTTCTCCTGCCACGGCTCGCGTTCCGCGAGCCGCACGCTCATCCCGTTTCACACTGAATGACGCATTCGCGCGGTACAGTACCGCGCGATGACGGCTATCGCCGCGTCGCGTTCGGCCTTGCGCCGCGGCGACGCGCGCCGGCATGCGCTTCTTGCACGGCAGGACAACCATGACTTTCGATTTCGCACTCCGTCTTTTCACCGCGTTCGCCTGCGGCGTCGCCATCGGCCTCGAGCGCCAGATGCGCCAGCGCACGGCCGGCCTGCGCACCATCACGCTCGTCGCGAGCGGCGCATGCCTGTTCGTCACGCTCGGCGTGCTGACCGGCAACGGCGTCGCGGGCGTCACGCAGATCGCCGCGTACGTCGTGTCGGGCGTCGGCTTTCTCGGCGGCGGCGTGATCATGCGCGACAAGGGTTCGATCCAGGGCATCAACACGGCCGCGACGCTGTGGTGCTCGGCCGCCGTCGGCGTGCTGGCCGGCTCCGGTCACTACGTGCCCGCGCTCGCCGGCACGGGTGTCGTGCTGCTCACCAATACGGTACTGCGCGGCGTCAGCCAGGCCATCAACGCGACGCCCGTCTCGAACGCCGACCTCGTGCGCGAATACCAGATCACCGTGATTTGCCTCGCCGCCGACGAAGTGCACATCCGCACGCTGCTGTCGAACGCGATGTATGCGAAGCCGCTGTCGTTCCAGAGCCTCACGAGCGAGGACGTGCCCGACCAGCCGGACCGGCTGAAGGTGACCGCGACGCTGAAGCTGCATCCGAAGGATCAGCAGAAGCTCGAGCAGATCGCGAGCCGGATGAGCATGGAGAAAAGCATTTCCAGCGTGAGCTGGACCGCGAAGGAAGCGGAGCCGATGATGGAGTGAGCCGCGTGGCGGCCGCCGCATCCGGCGCCGCCGTCGCGTTGCGTTGCGTCAGGGTGCTTCGATGAGCCCGGCCGAGATCGCCTTGACGACCGCCTGGACCTTGTTGGTCGCGCCGAGCTTCTCGAGGATGTTGTTCACGTGGAAGTTGACCGTCCGCTCCGAGATGCTGAGGATCTGGCCGATTTCGCACGCGGTCTTGCCCTCGGCCGTCCAGCACAGCACCTCGCGCTCGCGCGCGGTCAGCGTGACGCCCGCCGCCGGCGACAACTTCGGCACCATGAAGCGGCTCATCAGCGAATGCGACAGGTTTGCGAGCCAGTTGGTCTGCAGCGTCAGCATGTTGATCTCGGCCGGCGTCAGCCGGTCGGCATGGCGGGCGATGCTCAGCAGCCCGAACGCGCCGCGCGCCGCCCAGCTCGACTGCGCGACGCCCACCGACAATCCGAAATCGCGCGCGTCCTGCCACAGCGGGCACGGGTCGATCCGGTCGACGTCCGGCCACACGATCATGTTGGTGCTGAGCGCGCCGTCACGAACCGTCGAATCGATCTCGATGTAGTTCTGCGCCTGGTAGTGCGCCATCCAGCCGTCCGGATAGGTATCGAAGATGGCGACGGCCGGCTTCGAAACGGGCAGCGGTACGCGAATGCCGTAACAGCAGTATTCGAATCCGAGCCGCTTGGAATAGGCGGCGATCCGCTGGAAGAGCTGCTGCTCGTCCTCCGCGGCGCTGAATTGTTGGTAGGCATCCTGCCAGCGCAGTTCCATTCTTTCTCCGACAACGTCACGCTGTCATACTTGTCAGGTTTCAGTACCCGTTCGAGGCTGATACATTCCGCGCATGACTTCACCCTTGCTGCACCCTGTCCCCGGCCCGTCCCCGGACGGCTACGTACGCCTGTCAGAAGGCGCACTGGCCGCACTCGTGCTCGACCATGTCGCGAGCGGCCTCGATCCGTCGCTGCTGGCCGAACTGCGTGACAACGCGATCGACGCCCGCCTCGCCGGCTATACCGAATGGCATCGCACGGCCGGTGCCGGCGTCGCCTACGTGACGGTCGGCTGGGACTGGTACCTCGAACGCGCGACGGGCACGTTCGTGATCGCGGGCGGCGACGTTCGCAGCAACGTGATGGCCATCGACGCCAAGGGCGCCGACATCGGCATGTTGCGCACGGCCGCCGCGCTCGCCGCACGGCTCGCCGCCCTCGACTGGCCCGCCGCGGTCGCGTCGGCCCTGCTCGGGCACAACGACGCCTATCATGCCGGTCCGACGCTCCAGTGACAACCGGCCGCGCATTCCTCTGACGATTTTGCAAGACTGGCGCTCTTTATAAGCAAAAGCGGCGCGGTTTTCAATCCCGTTGATCAAGAAACCGTTACCACGTCCCGAATGGCGTCTTTACGCCGTCACCCTGTAAGAGTTACCAGTTACAGGCTCCTCGTGCCGCGCGCTGTAATGCACGCATACAAAAGCACAGATCCGAGGACATCCATGCAGACCTTCGTTCACGAGGAAGGGCGGTTGCCACACGAACTCGCGGCGGATCTCGGGCGCTATCGGCGCCGCGTGTTCGTCGAGCAGCTCGGTTGGGCGCTCCCGTCGGCGAACGAAAGTTTCGAGCGTGACCAGTTCGATCGCGACGATACCGTCTACGTGTTCGCGCGAAACGCCGACGGCGACATGTGCGGATGTGCGCGCCTGCTGCCGACGACGCGCCCGTATCTGCTGAAGTCGCTGTTCGCCGACCTGGTCGCCGAGGACATGCCGCTGCCGCAATCGGCCGCCGTCTGGGAATTGTCGCGATTCGCGGCGACCGACGACGAAGGCGGCCCGGGCAACGCCGAATGGGCCGTGCGGCCGATGCTCGCGGCCGTCGTCGAATGCGCGGCGCAGCTCGGGGCGCGGCAGTTGATCGGCGTGACGTTCGCGAGCATGGAGCGGCTGTTCCGCCGGATCGGCATACACGCGCACCGCGCAGGCCCGCCGAAGCAGGTGGATGGGCGTCTGGTGGTCGCGTGCTGGATCGACATCGATCCGCAAACGTTTGCTGCGCTAGGAATCGAGCCGGGGCAATCCGCCCGGCAAGCTATCGCCGCCTGAGCCGGAACGCGCGTTTCCGTCCGGGGCGGCATCGTAACGAAGGAGAACCAACGTGGACCAGTCTCAGGTCTTTCGCGCGATGATGCCCGGGTTGACGAGCGCCAGCGGCGCCCGCGTCACGGTCGCCTATCCGTCGTTTCCCAGGCCGTTGCCGCTCGTGCGGCTCGACCGCCGCGGGCTCGTGTTTCGTGCCGCCGGCGCCGCACCGCTCGTGTGCGGGCTGCCGCGCCCGGCAACCCTGCTGGTCGCGGACGAGCCGCTGTGCTCGCTGCGCCTCGTGATCCGCGACATCGCCGCGACCGGCGACGGCCGCCACGACCTGACGATGCAGCCGTCCGGCGCCGCCGGCGACGAATTGCTGTGGCACGCGTTGCGCGATCGCGAGCCGTACCGGCGAATTCGGCACCCGCTCGCGCCGGTCGATCTGCCCGCTCCCATCGACGGCGAACCGCACGCGGCGGCCGGCGAAACGGCGGCGCGCCCGTCGCGCAGCGCGGCTTTCCGCCTGCCCTGCCACAGCGACGCGCTGTTCTTCGCGGACTGGCTCGAATATCACTTCGATGAACTGCGCGCGTTGTCGCAACAGCACGGGCCGCAACTGCAGCTCAATCAGCTCGAACGACAGGTTGACGATGACGAGGTCGGCGTGCGTTTCGTCTACGACATCGACGGGCATGCGACGCGACACGCATTGACCGACTGCGCGCGCGAGGCATGTGCATGGATCGAGACGGAGATGCGCAGCAAATACGCGCTGCCCGTCGCGCAAGAGCGGTTTGGCGCGTTTGCCGCGCATGCGCGGGCCGGCGGCATGTGAATGCGGCCGTGCCGCGGGCCGCCACCAGGCGGGTTGCGCGGCGGCAAGTTGTGCAGATACAACGAGCGCTTGCAAACGTCCGGGTTTTCCCTTAAATTTACGTCTGTCTCCTCCATGTCTCCAAACATGGATTCAGCCCGCTCCAGCAGCGGGCTTTTTTATTGCCTGAACAGTTTGCGGGGCCACATCACCTCCTGCGCGCGACTAGCCCGCCGGACCCAAGGTGGCCGGGCGTAGCCAGTAGTAACGCACCGCAAATATCAGCGCGACCGTGACGACCAGGATCAGCAGCAGGTACAACCAGCCCTTTCTGGTCGACGGCAGGTCCGTCAGGGCGCCGACGTCGCCCGTCAGCGCCGCCAACGCGACCATCGCCAGACCGGCCAGCACCAACGTCCCCTTTGCCACCCATCCGAACGCGGCCTCCAGCCCGGCTGCCCATCGCGACTGGCGGTAAGGTCCGGCAACCGGCCGGCGCAGATCGGGCTTACCCATTCGTCAGTTCCCTACCGGCATGCGCGTGCGCGCACGTCGTGCGGCAAGCGCCGCCGATCGCATGAATGCGAAGGTCTTGTTGATGGGTAGCCGCTGCGATGCGGAGTGCGCACACTCGATCGAAATGCATCATGTTTTCTTTCGCGAGACGAGGCTCAGCACAATTCGATTCGTTTGGCCGGGCCGAATCGATATCGTTCGATACAGCCAGTATCGCCCGAAACACGATCCGCTCGCCTCGCCCAATCGCGATCGGCCGGCTTATCATTGGCCGGCCAGCCACTTCCCGTCGAGGTCATCTTGCACGCCCATCTGCGCATTGCCCGCCCGGTCAACAACCTCGCCCGCACCGAACGCATGTATCGCGACGGCCTCGATCTGTCGGTACTGGCGCGCTTCGACGATCACGACGGCTTTTCCGGCGTAATGCTCGGCCGCGAAGGCCTCGACTATCACTTCGAGTTCACACACTGCCCCGACCATCCGATCGCACCATCGCCGACGCCCGAGGATTTGATCGTGTTCTACCTGCCCGATCGGCCGGAATGGGAAGCCGCCTGTGAGCGCGCGACCGCACACGGCTTCATGCCCGTGACGTCGCTCAATCCGTACTGGGAAATTTCCGGCCAGACCTTCGAGGATGCAGACGGTTACCGGATCGTGTTGCAGAACGGTACGTGGCGCTGATGGGCTGACGTGCGTGAGCCGTTACACGGCGGGGTGGTTGCCGCCGGTGGTAGCACATCCGCACTCGCCGGTCGCCAACGATGCAGCGTCAGACGTTCGATATCGATTCGATGGCGTGATCGTTACGGGGGTACGGAAGGACGACTGTGGACTCAATGCAGATGACGCCACAAGCGCGGCACTGGAACGCATGAGGGGAAGGAAGTCGCGATCGTCGCTAGTACCAGCGACGATCGGAAGAATTGCTGACGAGAAACGAGCGCTAGCGCCGCCCGCTCGGGTTACTCGTTTTCCTCGAAGTAATGCCCGAACTTCGTCTGCTTCGTGCGGATATAACGCTCGTTTTCCTCGCGCACGGGCACCGCAAGCGCCACGCGCTCGCAGACGGGAATGCCATGCTTCACGAGCGTGTCGAATTTCTTCGGATTGTTGCTCATCAGCCGCACCGACGTCACACCGAGGATGCGCAGGATCGCAGCGGCCGAGTCGTACTCGCGGGCGTCGTCGGGCAGGCCGAGATCGAGGTTCGCCTCGACGGTGTCGCGCCCCTGCTCCTGCAACGCATACGCGCGGATCTTGTTGCTCAGGCCGATGCCGCGGCCTTCATGGCCGCGCAGATACAGCAGCACGCCGCGGTCTTCGGCCGCGATGTAACGCAATGCGAGATCGAGTTGCTCGCCGCAGTCGCAGCGGTACGAGCCAAACACGTCACCGGTCAGGCATTCGGAATGCAGCCGGGTCAGCACGGACTGCTCGCCCGTCACGTCGCCCATCACGAGCGCGAGATGTTCGGCATCGCTGCCCGATACGCGAAACGCGTATGACGTGAACGTACCGTAGCGCGTAGGCAGCGACGCCGTGGCGACGAGCGTCACGCACTCGTCGGCCTGGCCATTGCCCGGCGTGGGCGATTGGGGACGCGAAGACATCATGAATTCAATCGAAACGTTCAGGAATGTAGGAGTTGTGTGGATGGTGCGTGACGGGAGTTTACCGCTAATCTGGAAACGTCACGCGACTGCCGCCGCCCGCCCGGCTATACTGGGCTCACCGGGTGACGCGCATCACGCCCCGCCTGCCCTGCATCGACCTGCACACGGAGAAAGCGAATGAGCACGACTGTCGCGCAAATTCTCAAGGCCAAGCCGGATTCGGGCCGCACCATCTACACCGTCACGAAGAGCGACTTCGTCTACGACGCCATCAAGCTGATGGCCGAAAAGGGCATTGGCGCGCTGCTGGTCGTCGACGGCGACGACATCGCGGGCATCGTCACCGAGCGCGACTACGCGCGCAAGGTCGTCCTGCAGGACCGCTCGTCGAAAGCCACCCGCGTCGAGGAAATCATGACGGCAAAGGTGCGCTACGTCGAACCGTCACAATCCACCGACGAGTGCATGGCGCTGATGACCGAGCACCGGATGCGCCACCTGCCCGTGCTCGACGGCGGCAAGCTGGTCGGTCTCATCTCGATCGGCGACCTCGTGAAGAGCGTGATCGCTGATCAGCAGTTCACGATCAGCCAGCTCGAACACTATATCCACGGCACGCCCACCGTCACGTCCGCCTGATCCGGCCCAGCAAAAAAGGCCCAAACGCGTCAGCGTCTGGGCGGAAAGCCGCCGGCATGCGGCGACGGAGGTTCTGCTCCTGCGGGCGAACGACGCGCGCAACGGGCGCGCGTCTCGTCAATTCAGCGGTGCGCTCGGGCAGGACCGGGGACGTTCAATCAGTTACCGAAGTAGACCGAGTTCACCGGATTCGGCGCTTCCCGCGTCACGCGACGGCCGGCTTGCGCGGCCCCCGTGGCCACGGCACCGTAACCGCTCGTGTCGGCTTGCGCGAGCATCGGCTGGTTCGGCTGGATACGCTGCTCGGCGGCCTGAATGTTGCTCGGATATTGCGAATCGCTCGCCAGCGGCTTGTAGCCGTTCTGCTCGAGTTGCACGAGTTCGGCCTTGACCTGAGCGCGGGTCAATCCCTGCTCGGACTGCGCGAACGATGCAATCGGAGCGGCAAGGACGGATGCGGCGATAGCTGCGTAGATGATCGACTTCATGATTTACCTCCGGAATATGTTCTCTTTTGACGTCGCCTCGGCAGGACTGTCTGAAGCGATTGAATTCAGTGTAGTGCGCGCCATTCCAAGGGGAAACCCTTAGTTTGAATATACAGCGTTGCATTTTTGGAAAAAATCGCACACTGTTTCCAGACAGGGTCGTTGCAACTTGCTTCATCTACACAACAATCGCTGACGAAAGGCCAACAGCCGGATCACCTGTCCGGAAGGTTGTGTTGTAGAATCGTAAGGTTCTATTCGCCAGTCGATATTCCATCCACCATGTACGCGCTCACGCCCCTTTCGGTTTCGCCGTCCGGCCCGGCCGGCGTGCGCGCGCGTGCCGGCCAGCCGGCACACCCCCTCGCTCGACGCACGGCCCAGGCGCCGCTCGCCCCTGCCCGGCGCCCGATCTGACCGCTCGGTCTCCACCCGGAGCCAGGTTAGACAGGCTCCGGGCGATCCTCATAGGCACGCCACGCCTGCCCCTGCCGATCATTTGGAGAACTGCCATGAAACAACGCCTTTACCAGCTGACCGAACTCGACGTCGCTCGCCTCGAAAAGCACGCCGAGCACAATCCGCGCTTCCAGACGATGCTCGACACGCTGCTCGAACGCGCCGATATCGTTCAGCCCGACGCCATCAAGGCAAACGTCGTCACGATGAACTCGCAGATCACGCTGCTCGACGAAGCGACCCAGGAACAGGCCACCTGGACGATCGTTTATCCGGACGCCGCCAACCTCGAACTCGGCCGCCTGAACGTCTTCTCGCCCGTCGGCATGGCGCTGCTGGGCACGCAACGCGGCCAGATGGTCAAGGTGATGCAGCCGAGCGGCGCCGAAAAGCTGATGAAGGTCGCCGCGATCGTGTTCCAGCCGGAAGCCAACGGCGAATACACGCGCTGAGCCGCCGGTCGACCAGCGCCGCGCGATACGGGCGCAAAACGGAAAAAGCGAGGCACCGGCCTCGCTTTTTTGCATTCGGACGATCCGGATTGCCGCCATCGTGTTCAACAGACGAAAAAAAGGCGCCCGAAGGCGCCTTTTTTGATGCTGCGAAGCGGGTTACCCCGCCCGTCACGCTTAGAAGCGGTGACGCAGACCAACCGTTGCTGCGGTTTGGTTGATCGACGAGCTCGGAGCCGTCGACAGGTCGCCGTTGTAGATCGACGCGCCGCCAGCGTTCTTCGAAGCACGTTGGTACACAGCTTGTGCGTAGACGTCCGTGCGCTTCGACAGTGCGTAGTCAGCTTGCAGACCGAACTGGTTCCAGTGTGCGCTCGAACCATCAACCTTCGCGTTCGTGTACGTGTAAGCAGCACCCAGGCCGAGAGCCGGCGTCAGGTTGTACTTTGCGTTGACTTCGTAGTTGTCAGCGCGCAGCGACGGAACGCCTGCAGCGCGGTTGTCGATACGCGATTGCGTCCATGCAGCGCCGACTTGTGCCGGGCCGAATGCGTAGCCAGCAGCAGCACCGTACGTACGGACACGGCCTTGTGCAGCGATGTTCGTCGCGCCGTTGGCGTTGGTACCGTCACCCAGGTTTGCTTGCGAGTATGCTGCACCCAGCTTCAGGCCTTGGAACTGGTACGACAGGCCGCCGCTGTATGCACGGTTGTTGCCGAAGTTCTGGTTGTTCGAGAACGAGTACGTGCCGCCGAATTGCAGGCCAGCGTAGTTAGCGCTCGTGTACTTGATCGAGTTGTTCAGCGCGACATCACCGTTCGTGCTCAGGCGGTCGTTGTTCAGCGGGTGAGCGAAGTACGTGCCGCCCCACGAACCCGTTGCCGTCAGCGGCGCCAGGTAGTCTTGCGTTGCGTCGTATTGCTTACCCAGCGTGACCGTGCCGTACTGGCTCGACAGGCCGACGAATGCTTGACGGTTGAACATGCCACCGTTGTTGCCCAGACGGCCGTTACCGATGTTGAAGCCGCTTTCCAACGTGAAGATTGCCTTCAGGCCGCCACCGAGGTCTTCCGAACCACGCAGGCCGAAACGGCTCTGGTCGATACCCGAGCCCATCGACCACAGCGACTTGCTGGCGACGTTGCTTTGGTAGGTGATGCCTGCGTCCAGCACGCCGTACAGCGTGACGCTGCTTTGCGCGTGAGCGACGGTAGCGAACGATGCTGCAGCTGCTGCAACGATCAGAGTCTTGTTCATTCGTGGAGCTCCCTTCTAAAAAGAGGCAGGTCTCGCGACCTTGTTCATAAACGGTCTGCAACCGCCCGGGAGCGCCATCGGTCCTGCTGGCGGCGCCCGGATAGTTGCCCGTTTGGGAACCGTGAGTTTAGGGGTGTACCCTAGGGGAGCGATCCGCAAATAAAGAAATAAGCTTTTCCAGAACTAGAAATAATGAAAGTGGGGCCGCGTCATAAGTATTTGTTTTAACGTCTATTTTTGACTTCTTGACGAGGGCTTTTTGGAGGCTTTCATCGCATCATTCTTTCATGTCATCGTCTTGACGGTTGCATAGAAACAACAAGCGGATTCGGTTCGGCACCCCGAAAACGGTAATTTTTACCCGATTCAATCTCAAATATTGGCCATCCCGCATCTAAAACGTCCGCGTCGCCCCTAAACAGGGAGCAGCGCCTGCGCCACGGCAAGATCCGTCAGCCATCGGAAAGCAAAACAGGCGGCTCGCCCCCGCCGTGACACGCGGTAACAGCCTTAACCGCCCGCGTAACCCGGCGCGTGGGCCGGCAGGCTAATGTAAGGCGGCCTCGAATACCGAACAGGAACCGCCATGAATCGACGCTCGTTGCTGCGCGCCATCGGATTGACTGCCGCCTTCGTCGGCACCGGCTGGCTGCGCGCCGCCTCGGCCCAGCCC
>NZ_JACCQC010000060.1:0-8272 GCF_015712225.1 Burkholderia sp. 9775_39
GCGAGCAAGTTCCATGCGTTCTCTGAGCGCCATCTCTTGCTGCATAAGATCTTGGTAGCTATCCATGATGATGTATGACGTCCTGCATGTGTACGACATGCGGGACGTTGTCGCTAGAAGAAAAAAATGAGCCATTCAATCAAGACATGGCTCACCAAGAAGTGAGAGGCCCGGGGGAGGCTCTCACTGTGCCACGACGCACGGGAATACCACTCGGTGGCGCAAATAGAGTTTCATATTCTGCCGGTTCAGGCAAATCAACAATTCTTCACAAAGCACGTCGGACTGCAAAGAATCAGGCTGAAAGTCATTCGGCGGCGGCCCCCCGCTTTTTGAGGCGATGCAAGGTTCTGGGGTGAACATTGAAGCGCTCAGCGACATGCGCCGCGGTTTCGGACTGAAGCAGACATAGCGCTTGTCGAGACTCGTCGGGACCGAGCGCCCGGCGGCGTCCGAGTCGTGTGCCGCGAGCACGTGCGGCGTCAAGCCCCGCGCGAGTGCGTTCGCTAATGAGCCGTCGTTCGAACTCGGCGAGGGCGGCCATCATATGGAACATGAGGGTACCGCCGGCGGAAGCGGTATCGATGGCTTCGGTCAAAGAGGCGAACTGGACGCGGCGTTTGCCGAGGTGAGTGATCAGGTCGACAAGCCGGCTGAGTGAGCGGCCGAGGCGATCGAGCCGCCAGACGATCAGCGTGTCGCCTGGCCTGAGCCGAAAGAGCGCGTTGTCCAGACCTGGGCGGGCGAAGCGGGATCCGGAGACGCCTTGATCCGTATAAATGTGTTCGCAGCCTGCGCGCTTGAGTGCATCGAGCTGGAGGTTGAGGTTCTGTTCGCCGGTAGAGACGCGGGCATATCCGATTTTCATGGGTGTGTTCTCAAAAAACCACACTGCCGGGTGATCAGCCCGACAGTGTTGATTGGCACGTTGACAAAAACGACCGATTTTGTCGATGCGTGCCGCACACCACCTGTGAATCGCTAAGCCTTTGAATCTTGGGGTCTCGTCGGGAGACCTCTTCCCCGTTGTTGCAATTTGTCAGAATCGGTCGTTTTCGTACCGCGCACAGGCGGCCCCAGAGCATCCCTCATTCAAACGGCAGTTTAACACCGAAGGTGCGATGGGCACGTAGAGGCCTGAATCGAATCATCACAGGAAAAAAGCGATGAAGACCGGGACGCAGCGCAGTGCGGGGATGGATGGGCGTGGATGGCCACGAAGCATGAGTGGCCCCGTGGACAAGGCGCGACAACAACAGCGAATCGAAGCAGCGCTGCAGTTCAACCAGGAGCCGATTCTTGAGCTCGATGACAGCAGTCACTTGCTCTACCAGGCGCGTGAAGTGAGTTTGGCCGCCCGTGTGGGGATGAATCTGTCAACAGCGCTGGGCAAAGCAGTCGATATGACGCGGTGGCTCGATCGCCTGGTGATGCAGGGCGCGATCGAGGTTCTGCGGGCAAATCCGAGTGCGCAATTGGGCTGCGCGATCAACGGAGAGAGCGCAATCGAGGATGTCTGGTGGGACAGCGTTTTCCAGTTGCTGGAGCGAGAGCCCGACGTGGCACGGCGCCTGGTTGTCGAGTTGGCGGAGACGGCGCCGCTGGATCCGGCGGCCGGACGTGCCTTCTTCTGGAGGCTGAGATGGTGCGGCTGCCGGATTGCGATCAAGGAGTTTGGTGTTCGATACGGGGTGCAAAGCGCGATGGCCGTGCGCGACCCTGACTTCATCAAGCTGGATCGGACGTTGCTGTGTGCCGCTCACCAATCGGGCCGCGGTGAGCGTCGGCTTGCGCAACTGTTGAAGTTGGCCGGCGAATCGGCACCCTGCGTCATCGTGGATGGGGTGGAGACGAATCGCGACGCCGCCTTGGCAAATGACGCGGGGGCCAAATGGGGGCAGTTCCGTTACCTCCCGGACGCGTGACGCAAACAAGAGAGTTGTACTCAGGGGCATCCATCAATAACTGATGCAGTGTGTCAAGACCATGAAAAATAAAAGCAGGCATGAGGCAGGTAATCAGAAAGCTCGCGCGGTCCTCACGGGGGCGAGCGCGGTGCACGATTTGTTGTCCACGTTGACGCAGTGGATCGACGTGTCGCGAAGCGAGGGTGCGGTACCTCCGCAGTGGAGCGAGGTGTTGCGCGCAGTGGTGATCCGTATCACGCGAATGCCTATGTTGGACAAGAAAGGTCAGGAGCTTGCCGCGCGCGCGTACCTCATCGGCGTGTCGATGGGCATGTACGGCGAAGACTCGGCAATCTCGCACGGTTTGCGAGTGGGATACGAATCCGCGATCAAGTCGTACAGGACCGCGAACGAACGGTCGGTAAGTCGGATATTCGCGGTGCTGATGTCTGCTGGCCGGCATCACGGACGCAGCGTGATCACGACGGTGACGGCCAATTCGAGCATGCGTCGTTACGACTACGACCATGAATTCGATTCCTGTCTCTCTACCGGGCTGACTCACTGATCGAGCGCACGGTTCTGTATGGAAGATCAGACCGGACCACTACTAAGGTGTACGAATGATGAGTCAGTCGGATGAATTAAGTCTGGAGAGTCACGAATATGGCGCGCCAAGGTCCGGTGACACCAGTGCGCTCCGACTACGCGGTGAGTCGATGTTCCGCAGAGGGATGTGGGGCAGTGCATTGCGCTACTTCGAGGCGGTGCGTGCGGTTGAGACGGCATTCAATCCGCTGGTGGTGTACCGAATGGCGGTGTGTTGTAGCCGGCTGAATCGAACGGAAGAAGCGGAACGCTACTTCCGCCAGGCACTGTCGGAAGACTCGATGCCGCAGGTGCATCGGGACTATGCGTACCACTTGCTGCTGAATGGACGCTTTGAGCAGGGGTGGGTGCACTACCGCCGCGGCCGAGGTGCTGAGCCCTTCGTGGTGCCGATGTCATTGAGCGCAACGCAAACGCGTTGGGATGGGCACTACCGGCCCGGCAGCGTGCTGGAGATCGTGTGTGAGTCGCGCATCAGTGAACAGATCCTGTTTGCAGCGTTCTTCCCGGAACTGCTGGTGCGCGCGCGAGAAGCTGGAATGCGCGTCGTAGTGAGTTGCCACTCGACGCTGGTGAGGCTGTTTCAAAGCAGCTTCCGAGAGGCGACGGTGGTGACGAGGGAGTTGTATGGCGGGCAGCTGCACGAACTGCCGATCGGCTCGGCCGGGCGGCAATGGATGAAGGCGAGGCAGTCGGACTTGCCGGGGTATCTACCGCAGCCGAAGCGCAGCGCGTATCTGAGGCCAAGCGTGGATGACGTCGGCAAGGTGCGCTCGCTTCTTAGGGGCGAGCCAGCCGGCTTGCGTGTGGGACTGGTGGGTGCTCGGGGTAATCGGGAGGTGTGTCTGGAGAGTGGCCTGTCGGCACTCAGTGTGGTGCGTGCGCAGTTGTGCCGCATGCCGAGAGCGATCCGGGTGTTCGAGTTGACTCCGGGGCGAGAAGGAACGGGTTGGCTATCGGATGCGGTGGATCGCCTGGGCCGTGAGCTGCTGGACATGAGCAGCGTAGCGGCGTTGATGCAGGAGATGGATGTGGTTGTGGGGGTGGAATCGCCGGAGATGAATGTATCGGGGGCACTCGGTTGCGAGACGCGAGTGCTGTTGGGCAAGCACGCCGAGTGGCACTGGGGAAAGGAGGGAGAAGAGTGTGGGTGGTACCCGCACGCGAAAGGGTATCGGGACTGGCCCGCGGGGAGTGGGTCGTCACCTGTCGAGCAGTTGCTGACCGAGTTGGAAGAGATGTCGGTAGCGGCTGCGAGTGAATAGCAACAGCGATAAGAGAACGAACGATGAACAAGATCTATAGGGTGATCTGGGATAAGGAGACCGCTAGAGCGGTCGTAGTCAGTGAAAATGACAGCGCAAGGGGAAGAACTGCGGAAAGCGGGCAAGGTGTTCGAGTCAAAGATAAGAATTTCGTACTCAATATATTGGGGATTGTTGGAGCTTGCATTACACTATTTTCGGTAACTGGCACAGATGCATATGCTCAGATGACATATGCATGCAATTCTGCCAGATTCGGTACTGCGTCGGGAGAAGGATACTATGGAATTAATGGATACAATCCGTCTGCTGCTGCAACTGCGCCAGGTTGCTCGGGGGCAACTAATGAAGGCGTAGCGGGGTTGCAGACGTATAGTGGATCAGGCTATCTTTATGTAACTGATAATGGAGTTTATACAAACCAGACGGTATCTGTTATTTCAAGCGCGCTTACATCTATTTCAACCTTTGCCGTAACTGGTGCGCAACTGTACTCAGTTTCTACGTCAGCCTCGACCAGTATTTCAACGGCCGCTAGTAACATCACGTCACTGTCCAGTTCGACGTCGACAGCTGCTAGCTCACTTTCGGTGAGCCTGAGCACTACAAGTAGTAGCGTGACATCCCTGTCTAGCTCGGCTTCGACAGCGGTATCGACCGCAAATAGCAACATTGGCTCTCTGTCGGTTGGCTTGAGCACGGTGGGAAGCAACGTCACGTCACTGTCGACCTCGATTTCCTCCGGGCAGAGTACGGCGACGAGCAACATTGGTTCTCTGTCGAGCGGACTAAGCACCACGAACAGCAGTGTGACATCGCTGTCGAATTCGACCTCGGCGGGTCTGTCAACCGCAAACAGCGGAATTGGTTCTTTGTCGACCGGTGTAAATGCGTTGTCTGTGTCGCTTTCTGCGACATCAAGCAACGTGGGTTCATTGTCGACAAATGTTAATAATTTGTCAAGTACAGTTAGTAATACTAACAGTAGCGTGTCATCGCTGTCGACCGTCGTGGCAGGCATTTCGACGGCAAACAGCAGTATCACGGGCTTGTCATCCAGCGTGTCGACGAACGCGAGCAATATCGCGAATCTGACGTCGGGATTGAGCACGCTGTCCTCGTCGGTATCGACAAGCGTTTCGAATCTGTCGAGCGGGTTAAGTGCCACGAGTAGCAATCTGACCTCGCTGTCGACCTCGACCTCGACTGGCCTGAGTACGGCTAACAGCAATGTGACGTCGTTGTCGGCAGGGGTATCGACGAACACCAGCAGCATTGCGTCGTTGTCGTCAGGTGCAAGCTCGCTCTCGAGTGGTTTGAGCGCGACGACTAGCAGCGTCACATCGCTGTCGGTGTCGACCTCGAACGGCCTGAGCACGGCCAACAGCAATATCGGTTCGCTGTCGACGGGCGTCAGCTCGCTCTCGATTGGCTTGAGCACGACGAACAGCAATGTCGCGTCGCTGTCGAGCTCGACCTCGAATGGTTTGAGCACGGCCAACAGCAACATCGGTTCGTTGTCGACGGGCGTGAGCTCGCTCTCGATTGGCTTGAGCACGACGAACAGCAATGTCACGTCGCTGTCGGTGTCGACCTCGAGTGGTCTGAGCACGGTCAACAGTGGCGTAGGTTCGTTGTCAAGTGGGCTGAGTAATACGAACAGCTCGCTGACGTCGTTGTCAAATACTGTCAGTGCATTGTCGACAGCAAGCAGCAGCATTACCAATTTGTCGAGCAGCGTGTCGACAAATGCGAGCAATATTGCGAATCTGTCGTCCGGGGTTACCTCGCTGTCGAGCGGCTTGTCGACGACCAATAGCAACGTGGGTTCGTTGTCCAGTGGTCTGAGTACGACGAACAGCAATGTCGCGTCGCTGTCGAACTCGACCTCGAACGGCCTGAGCACGGCCAACAGCAACATCGGTTCGCTGTCGACGGGCGTGAGCTCGCTCTCGATTGGCCTGAGCACGACGAACAGCAATGTGGCGTCGCTGTCGAACTCGACCTCGAACGGTCTGAGTACGGCCAACAGCAACATCGGTTCGCTGTCGACGGGCGTCAGCTCGCTCTCAATTGGTCTGAGCACGACGAACAGCAATGTCGCGTCGCTGTCGAACTCGACCTCGAACGGTCTGAGTACAGCCAACAGCAACATCGGTTCACTGTCGACGGGCGTGAGCTCGCTCTCGATTGGCCTGAGCACGACGAACAGCAATGTGGCGTCGCTGTCGAACTCGACCTCGAACGGCCTGAGCACGGCCAACAGCAACATCGGTTCGCTTTCGACGGGCGTGAGCTCGCTCTCGATTGGTCTGAGCACGACGAACAGCAATGTGGCGTCGCTGTCGAACTCGACCTCGAACGGCCTGAGCACGGCCAACAGCAACATCGGTTCACTGTCGACGGGCGCCAGCTCGCTCTCGATTGGCCTGAGCACGACGAACAGCAATGTCGCATCACTGTCGAACTCGACCTCGAACGGTCTGAGCACGGCCAACAGCAACATCGGTTCGCTGTCGACGGGCGTCAGCTCGCTCTCGATTGGCCTGAGCACGACGAACAGCAATGTCGCGTCACTGTCGAACTCAACCTCGAACGGCCTGAGCACGGCCAACAGCAACATCGGTTCACTGTCGACGGGCGTCAGCTCGCTCTCAATTGGTCTGAGCACGACGAACAGCAATGTGGCGTCGCTGTCGAACTCGACCTCGAACGGTCTGAGTACGGCCAACAGCAACATCGGTTCGCTGTCGACGGGCGTCAGCTCGCTGTCGATTGGCCTGAGCACGACGAACAGCAACGTCGCATCGCTGTCGAACTCGACCTCGAACGGTCTGAGCACGGCCAACAGCAACATCGGTTCGCTGTCGACGGGCGCCAGCTCGCTGTCGATTGGCCTGAGCACGGCTAATAGCGGCATTGGTTCGCTGTCGCAAGGCTTGAGTACGACAAATAGTGGTGTGAGTTCGCTTTCGAGCGGGTTGAGTTCGACGAATAGCTCGTTGACGTCGATTTCGACGACGGTGAGCGCGTTGTCGTCCGCAAGCAGCAACATTGCGAATCTGTCGAGTAGTGTGTCGACGAACGCAAGCAATATCGCGAACCTGGGTTCGGGATTGAGCACACTCTCTTCGTCGATGTCGACTACCACGTCGACGCTTTCGAGTGGTCTGAGCGCGACGAACAGCAACCTGACGTCGTTGTCGGCCTCGACCTCGAGCGGTCTGAACTCGCTGTCGTCGACGTTCTCGTCGAGCCTGTCGTCGGGGTTGAGCTCGCTGTCGAGCGGGGTGTCGTCGAGCCTGAGCGCGACGAACAGCAACCTGACGTCGTTGTCGGCTTCGACCTCGAGTGGTCTGAACTCGCTGTCGTCGACGTTCTCGTCGAGCCTGTCGTCGGGGTTGAGCTCGTTGTCGAACGGGGTGTCGTCGAGCCTGAGCGTGACAAACAGCAACCTGTCGTCGCTGTCGGTCTCGACCTCGAGCGGTCTTAACTCGCTGTCGTCGACGTTCTCGTCGAGCCTGTCGTCGGGGTTGAGCTCGCTGTCGAGCGGGGTGTCGTCGAGCCTGAGCGTGACGAACAGCAACCTGTCGTCGCTGTCGGTCTCGACCTCGAGCGGTTTGAACTCGCTGTCGTCGACGTTCTCGTCGAGCCTGTCGTCGGGTCTGAGCACATTGTCGAGCGCGGTGTCGTCGAGCCTGAGCACGACAAACAGCAACCTGACGTCATTGTCGGTGTCGACCTCGAGCGGTTTGAACTCGCTGTCGTCGACGTTCTCGTCGAGTCTGTCGTCTGGCCTGAGCACGTTGTCGAGCGCGGTGTCGTCGAGCCTGAGCACGACAAACAGCAACCTGTCGTCGCTGTCGGTGTCGACCTCGAGTGGTCTGAACTCGCTGTCGTCGACGTTCTCGTCGAGCCTGTCGTCGGGTCTGAGCACATTGTCGAGCGCGGTGTCGTCGAGCCTGAGCACGACAAACAGCAACCTGACGTCGCTGTCGGTATCGACCTCGAGCGGTCTGAACTCGCTGTCGTCGACGTTCTCGTCGAGTCTGTCGTCGGGCCTGAGCACGTTGTCGAGCGCGGTGTCGTCGAGCCTGAGCGTGACGAACAGCAACCTGTCCTCGCTGTCGACGTCGACGTCGAGTGGCCTGTCGACGGTGACCAGCGGCGTTTCGTCGTTGTCGAGCGGCTTGTCGACGACCAATAGCAACGTGGGTTCGCTGTCCAGTGGGCTGAGTACAACGAACAGCAACATCTCGACGCTGTCGAGCAGTGTGTCGACGAACGCGAGCAACATCGCGAACCTGTCGTCCGGAGTCAGTTCGCTGTCGGTGGGCTTGAGCACGACAAACAGCAATGTGGCATCGCTGTCCTCGTCGACTTCGAGCGGCCTGAGCACGGCCAACAGCAACATTGGCTCGCTGTCGAGCGGCTTGAGCACGACGAACAGCAACGTGACTTCGCTGTCGGGCGTGGTGTCGACCAACACGA
>NZ_JACCQC010000061.1:0-2964 GCF_015712225.1 Burkholderia sp. 9775_39
CCAGGGATATCTCATCTTAAGGCGAGTTTCCCGCTTAGATGCTTTCAGCGGTTATCTCTTCCGAACATAGCTACCCGGCGATGCCACTGGCGTGACAACCGGTACACCAGAGGTTCGTCCACTCCGGTCCTCTCGTACTAGGAGCAGCCCCCTTCAAATATCCAACGCCCACGGCAGATAGGGACCAAACTGTCTCACGACGTTTTAAACCCAGCTCACGTACCTCTTTAAATGGCGAACAGCCATACCCTTGGGACCGGCTACAGCCCCAGGATGAGATGAGCCGACATCGAGGTGCCAAACACCGCCGTCGATATGAACTCTTGGGCGGTATCAGCCTGTTATCCCCAGAGTACCTTTTATCCGTTGAGCGATGGCCCTTCCATACAGAACCACCGGATCACTATGACCTGCTTTCGCACCTGCTCGACTTGTCGGTCTCGCAGTTAAGCACGCTTATGCCATTGCACTATCAGCACGATTTCCGACCGTACCTAGCGTACCTTCGTACTCCTCCGTTACGCTTTGGGAGGAGACCGCCCCAGTCAAACTGCCTACCATGCACTGTCCCCGACCCGGATCACGGGCCAAGGTTAGAACCTCAAACAAACCAGGGTGGTATTTCAAGGACGGCTCCACCGAAACTAGCGTTCCGGTTTCATAGCCTCCCACCTATCCTACACAGATCGGTTCAAAGTCCAATGCAAAGCTACAGTAAAGGTTCATGGGGTCTTTCCGTCTAGCCGCGGGTAGATTGCATCATCACAAACACTTCAACTTCGCTGAGTCTCGGGAGGAGACAGTGTGGCCATCGTTACGCCATTCGTGCAGGTCGGAACTTACCCGACAAGGAATTTCGCTACCTTAGGACCGTTATAGTTACGGCCGCCGTTTACCGGGACTTCAATCAAGAGCTTGCACCCCATCATTTAATCTTCCGGCACCGGGCAGGCGTCACACCCTATACGTCCACTTTCGTGTTTGCAGAGTGCTGTGTTTTTATTAAACAGTCGCAGCCACCAGTTTATTGCAACCCCTTCACCCTTCCAGCGCAGGCTGGTCAAGCTACAAGGGCGTACCTTATCCCGAAGTTACGGTACCAATTTGCCGAGTTCCTTCTCCCGAGTTCTCTCAAGCGCCTTAGAATACTCATCTCGCCCACCTGTGTCGGTTTGCGGTACGGTCATCGTTAGACTGAAGCTTAGAGGCTTTTCTTGGAACCACTTCCAATTGCTTCGCTCCCGAAGGAGCTCGCGCCACACCCTTGAATCCTGCGCCCGGATTTGCCTAAGCGCCTTCTCCAATGCAGCGACCGGGACTTCCAACACCCGGACAACCTTCCGCGATCCGTCCCCCCATCGCATCTAACAATGGTGCAGGAATATTGACCTGCTTCCCATCAGCTACGCATTTCTGCCTCGCCTTAGGGGCCGACTCACCCTACGCCGATGAACGTTGCGTAGGAAACCTTGGGCTTACGGCGAGGGGGCCTTTCACCCCCTTTATCGCTACTCATGTCAGCATTCGCACTTCCGATACCTCCAGCACCCTTTACAAGGCACCTTCGCAGGCTTACGGAACGCTCTCCTACCATGCGTGCAAGCACGCATCCGCAGCTTCGGTATATAGCTTAGCCCCGTTACATCTTCCGCGCAGGACGACTCGATCAGTGAGCTATTACGCTTTCTTTAAAGGGTGGCTGCTTCTAAGCCAACCTCCTGACTGTTTTAGCCTTCCCACTTCGTTTCCCACTTAGCTATATTTGGGGACCTTAGCTGGCGGTCTGGGTTGTTTCCCTCTTGACACCGGACGTTAGCACCCGATGTCTGTCTCCCGTGATTGCACTCTTCGGTATTCGGAGTTTGCTATGGCGGGGTAATCTGCAATAGACCCCCCAACCATGACAGTGCTCTACCCCCGAAGGTGAGACACGAGGCACTACCTAAATAGTTTTCGGAGAGAACCAGCTATTTCCAGGTTTGTTTAGCCTTTCACCCCTATCCACAGCTCATCCCCTAACTTTTCAACGTTAGTGGGTTCGGACCTCCAGTACGTGTTACCGCACCTTCATCCTGGCCATGGATAGATCACCTGGTTTCGGGTCTACGCCCAGCAACTGAACGCCCTATTCGGACTCGCTTTCGCTACGCCTGCCCTATACGGTTAAGCTTGCTACTGAACGTAAGTCGCTGACCCATTATACAAAAGGTACGCCGTCACCCCTTACGAGGCTCCGACTGTTTGTATGCATGCGGTTTCAGGATCTATTTCACTCCCCTCCCGGGGTTCTTTTCGCCTTTCCCTCACGGTACTGGTTCACTATCGGTCGATCACGAGTATTTAGCCTTGGAGGATGGTCCCCCCATCTTCAGACAGGATTTCACGTGTCCCGCCCTACTTGTCGCACACCTAGTTCTTTCGTACTGTTTTCGCCTACAGGGCTATCACCTGCTATGGCCGCACTTTCCAGAGCGTTCGGCTAACAATACAAATAAAGAGTGCAAGGCTCATCCCATTTCGCTCGCCACTACTTTGGGAATCTCGGTTGATTTCTTTTCCTGCGGTTACTTAGATGTTTCAGTTCACCGCGTTCGCTTCGCATGGCCTATGTATTCAGCCATGGATACTCCAAAAGGAGTGGGTTTCCCCATTCGGACATCTACGGATCAAAGCTCGTTTGCCAGCTCCCCGTAGCTTTTCGCAGGCTACCGCGTCCTTCATCGCCTGTGATCGCCAAGGCATCCACCACATGCACTTGTTCGCTTGACCCTATAACGAGTCTGTCTCGTTACAGGTTGAGTTCTCGCGTTGTGCCGTATTCCAATTGAGTCGAACTTAGAGTTCGAATCATCTTGAGATACATCGATACAATCACAACCCGGATAGTTTCCACGTCCATCTCAAGACGCTTCCGCTATCCAAATTACTTACTTCTTCCAGATTGTTAAAGAACGACAGCCGATA
>NZ_JACCQC010000062.1:0-1915 GCF_015712225.1 Burkholderia sp. 9775_39
ATGACGGCACGACGTTGCTGGGCACGACGACGGCAGATCCGTCCGGAAACTGGACGTTCACGCCGACCACGGGTTTGGGAGAGGGCCCGCACAGCCTGACCGTCACCGCAACGGATACGGCCGGCAACGTGAGTGTTCCGAGCACGGCCTTCGATCTGACGATCGATACGACGGCTCCGGCGATTCCGACAGTGAACGCGACGGACGGTACGTCGTTGTCGGGCACGGCCGAAGTGGGCGCAACGGTCAACATCGATACGAACGGCGACGGCACGCCGGACGCCACCGTGACAGCCGACCCCAGCGGCGCGTGGACGTACACACCATCGACCCCGCTGCCGATCGGCACGGTGATTGGCGTGACTGCTACCGACGCGGCGGGCAATACGGGCCCGTCTGCTTCGGTAACGGTGACGGGCGACACGACGGCACCCGGTGCGCCGGTCATCGGTACGGTGACGGACGATGCGGGCTCTGTTGTTGGTGCGATTGCCTCTGGCGGCAGTACTGATGACGCGACGCCGACATTAAGCGGCACAGCGGAAGCAGGCAGCACGGTGAGCGTGTATGACGGCACGACGTTGCTGGGCACGACGACGGCAGATCCGTCCGGAAACTGGACGTTCACGCCGACCACGGGTTTGGGAGAGGGCCCGCACAGCCTGACCGTCACCGCAACGGATACGGCCGGCAACGTGAGTGTTCCGAGCACGGCCTTCGATCTGACGATCGATACGACGGCTCCGGCGATTCCGACAGTGAACGCGACGGACGGTACGTCGTTGTCGGGCACGGCCGAAGTGGGCGCAACGGTCAACATCGATACGAACGGCGACGGCACGCCGGACGCCACCGTGACAGCCGACCCCAGCGGCGCGTGGACGTACACGCCCTCGACCCCGCTGCCGGCTGGTACGGTGATCGGCGTGACGGCCACCGATGCGGCGGGCAATACGGGCCCGTCTGCTTCGGTGACGGTGACGGGCGACACGACGGCGCCTGCGGCACCGATCGTTGTTAGTGTCACGGACGACGTTGGCTCGATCGTCGGGCTGCTGACGACTGGCGCGACGACGGACGACACGACCCCGACGCTTGCCGGTACGGCGGAAGCAGGGAGCACAGTGAACGTGTATGACGGCACGACGTTGCTGGGCACGACGACAGCAGACCCGTCCGGAAACTGGACGTTCACGCCGACCACGGGTTTGGGAGAGGGCGCGCACAGCCTGACCGTCACCGCAACGGATACGGCCGGCAATGTGAGTGTTCCGAGTACGGCCTTCAACCTGACGATCGATACGACAGCTCCTGGATTACCGACGGTGAATGCGACCGACGGTACGTCACTGTCGGGCACGGCCGAAGCGGGCGCAACGATCAACATCGATACGAACGGCGACGGCACGCCGGACGCCACCGTGACAGCCGACCCGAGCGGCGCGTGGACGTACACGCCGTCGATCCCGCTGCCGGCTGGTACGGTGATCGGTGTGACTGCTACCGATGCGGCGGGCAATACGGGCCCGTCTGCCTCGGTAACGGTGACGGGTGACACGACGGCGCCGGCCGCACCGATCGTTGTTAGCGTCACGGACGACGTTGGTTCGATCGTTGGCCTGCTGACGACTGGCGCAACGACGGACGACACGACCCCGACGCTTGCCGGTACAGCGGAAGCAGGGAGCACGGTGAGCGTGTATGACGGCACGACGTTGCTGGGTACGACGACGGCAGATCCGTCCGGAAACTGGACGTTCACGCCGACCACGGGTTTGGGAGAGGGCGCGCACAGCCTGACCGTCACCGCAACGGATACGGCCGGCAATGTGAGTGTTCCGAGTACGGCCTTCAACCTGACGATCGATACGACAGCTCCGTCGATTCCGACAGTGAACGCGACCGACGGTACGTC
>NZ_JACCQC010000063.1:0-1830 GCF_015712225.1 Burkholderia sp. 9775_39
GGTGACGCGCTTTCGAAAATCCGCCTCGAAGAATGGGAATCGCGGTCGAAGCGCTTTTTTGGTATCGGTGGATGGCGAGCAGCTGACGCTGGCAAACGTTTCACGTTGAACGGACATCCCGATCACGATGGCGATT
The DNA here is from genome assembly GCF_015712225.1 of Burkholderia sp. 9775_39. Classification (NCBI taxonomy): domain Bacteria; kingdom Pseudomonadati; phylum Pseudomonadota; class Betaproteobacteria; order Burkholderiales; family Burkholderiaceae; genus Burkholderia; species Burkholderia sp. 9775_39. The sequence goes on from NZ_JACCQC010000063.1 coordinate 137, forward strand.
CGAGCGAGCAGCGCGAGTTCGCGGCGATTGCGGTGCGTTGGATCGTGCGAAACAATCTACCGATCACTCAGACATCCGCCCGGATGCTCCATAGCCTGGACCGTCGGATTGCAGAATCAGCGATTGCAGACCTGGACAGCGGCGCGTATACCTTGATCGGAGCAGATGGATCCACGGGCGCCTTTCACGTTGAGATCGAAGCGCAGCGGACCGTGGTACCGTTCAGGAGCCCTTTCGAACACGCCAAGCCGACGACACACCTCGAAACTGCGATCGTGGTCGGGCCGAAGAACGAAGAGGTCTACACGGATGAGCTGAACCGTATCAAGGTGCGTTTCATTTGGGATCGCATCAATGAAGGCAATGAGAGCGCATCTTGTTGGGTACGCGTTGCGCAATCCGATACCGGCAGCGGGTACGGTGCTGTCCATCCGCCGCGGGTCGGCGAAGAGGTCTTGATCGATTATGTCGGTGGAGACTGTGACCGTCCGATCGCGATCGCACGAGTCTACAACGGCGCGACGAAGCCTCAGTGGCATACGAACGGTCTGCTGTCGGGCTATCGCTCGAAAGAGTTTGCCGGAGCGGGATACAACCAGATGGTAATGGACGACTCGACCGGCCAAAACCGCGTGCAGCTGTTCAGCAGCCACGGAAACTCGGCGCTCCATCTCGGCTATTTGATCCAGCATACCGGGAATTCACGGGGCGACTATCTAGGTAGTGGCTTCGATCTCCGGACGGACAGTTACGGCGCCATCCGCGCGAACCGCGGATTGTACGTCACCACGTATTCGAAGGCGGCGGACAGCCAACCGCTCGACGCGCGCGAAACGCAAGAGCAATTGGTGCGAGCAGAGAGCCTGCTCGAATCACTTTCGGACGCAAGTACCGCACACGAGGCTGAGGGCATGCAGGCCGGATACGACGCACTAAAGCAGCTGACCGATGCGTCGCAACAGTCGGTCGCTGGCACCGTGTCTGGTGGCCGCACCGCTGGCGGGGGCACCGGTGCAGCGAATGCCTTCAAAGAGCCGATCATGCTTTTCGGAAGCCCATCGGGCATCGCGATCTCGACGAACGAGACCGCCCATCTGTCAGCCGCGCAACACGTTAACGTCGTCAGCGGGCAAAGTACCCACCTGGCGGTCGGAAAGTCTCTGATCGCAAGTGTCGCGAACAAGCTGAGTATCTTCGTTCAGAATGCCGGCATGAAATTGTTCGCCGGTCGCGGCAAGATCGAGGTACAAGCGCACTCAGACAACATCGAGCTGATTGCTCAGAAATCGGTCAAAGTGCTTTCGACGACTGCCAAGGTCGAGGTTGCCGCTGACCAAGAGATCTATCTAACTTCCGGCGGTGCCTATATTCGCATCGCAAATGGTGACATCCAGATCCACGCGCCCGGCAAGATCGATATCAAGGGCACGTCGCACAGCCTCGACGGACCGACCGCGCAGGGTTACGTACTCCCTGGTCTACCCCATGCGGGCGATGTTCCGCGATATCACGAGCAGTTCCACCTGGTCGACGACGACGGCGAGACGGTGTTGCCGCACACACGCTACGAGATCGAAAGCGAGTCGGGTAAAAGGTGGAGCGGCTTCAGCGATGCAAACGGCTTTACTCAGCACATTTATACCGATGAACCAGAGTCTCTTTCTCTGACAGTGTACAAGGAGGTAGATGATGAC